>NZ_JCATIE010000016.1:16061-76829 GCF_059693785.1 Sphingopyxis sp. CR5
TGGGCGCGGCGCGGCCCTCTCCCTTTGAAGGAGAAGGACCGCGCCGCACGGTCGCCGAACCGCAGTTCAGCGAACCGCCGCGAGCAGCTTCGCCGCTTTCCCTTCCATCTCGAGGCGTGCGTCCTGATGCGGCTTGTCGCGTGCAAGCGCGGTAATGCCCTGCACGAAATCGAAGATCGACGCCGGGGGATGGCCTTCCTCGTCAAGCACCGTGGCGATGATCTTCTCGGTCTCGGCCTTCGAGAAGCCGCGTTTGCGCAGGAAAGACTGGCGATCGTCATCGTCGCGTGCGACAACCTGTGCTCGCGCCGCCTTGATCCCGGCCATGAAAGGTATCGGCGACGACGACGCGAACCGTTCGAGCGCAGGCGCCGCCTCATGCGCAAAGCGGTTGGCGGCGAACTTGCTGTGCCGGATGCTGATCTCCTCGAACCCCTCCGCGCCCCAGATATTGCGGTTCATGCACACCGCGCGGAGATAGAAGGACGCGATGCCGAGCGTCTTCGAGCCGACCTCACTGTTCCAGGCATAGAAGCCCCGGAAATAGAGATCGGGATCGCCGTTCGGCAGCTTGCCCGCCTCGATCGGATGAGCGTCGTCGACGAGGAACAGGAAGACGTCGCGGTCGCTCGCATAGAGCGTCGTCGTGTCCTTGGTGACATCGACGAACGGGTTGTGGGTCATCGTCGACCAGTCGAGCAGGCCTGGCACCTTCCAGCGCGTATCACCGATGCCATTGCCCGCGATCTTCATCACGGCCGCGACCAGTTCATGATCCCAGATGCGGCCGTAATCGGGACCGGTCACCGCGCGCAACTCGGTGCGGCCGTCCTCGGTTTCGAGGGTCTTCATCAGTTCGGCGCGGTGCGAGAGCAGGCCGTGCTGCATGTTGATGCCGGCGAGCGGCGCTGGAAGCTGGCGCAGATAGCCGGCGGGCGCACCGACCAGGCTCGCAAGCTGTCCGAACGACCAATGGGTCGGCGCCACCGGTTCGTCGCGGCCTGGAATGATGAGCGCCAGCCGCTCGGCATTGTCGCGCGCGGCTTCGACCCGGACGGCGCGAGTCTCGACGGTGCGAGCGGTCGCGCGATCGGCGCGGGCTTTCACCGCGTTATAGAGATCGGACAGCGACAGATAGCGCTCGTCGTCGGGGCGCGAGAACCACTCGGAAGAGACGCGGCCCATACACTGGCCACGCGAGATATCGACCTTGTAGCCAGCCGTGGCGGGCGGACTCGAGGAAAGGGAAGAAACAGATGCCATGGGACGTCTCCGCGACGGACGCCGGAAGACTCTCTCCCGACCCTTCCCGTCACGGCCGTTCCCGTTTAACTCTTCCTCTAACCGGGGGCGTTGCGGGGGCGGAGCCTCCCGCACGAAGGGGTAGCGGGAGACCGCAGGGCTCACGCTCAGGGGAAGTCCTTCCCCACAGACAACTCGAAAAATGCCGCCCGAACTGTCCGATGGCTGGATTTCGGATGGATACGAATTGGATACGACAGCTCGGCGGCTTGGGCTCGTATCCACGAAACGCCGACAGCGCCGTTCCCAATGCGTTGATTTTTATTGAAAATCTGGAGCGGGCGAAGGGATTCGAACCCTCGACCCCAACCTTGGCAAGGTTGTGCTCTACCCCTGAGCTACGCCCGCTCTGGCGGCTGGCGACCGGGAGGTGCCAGCGGGTGAGGCGGGCGATTAGCACCGGCTTCTGGAGTCGGCAAGCCCCCAATATCCCTTTTCTGCGCGATTATGTTCGCGGGGTTGGCATCGACGGCGCAATTCCCACATAAGCGGCAGGACCGAGTCTTCTTCCGCGGTGCGGAAGGCGGTGCCGCACCCTCCCGCACGCGCGGGCGGCGGGCCGGACCAGACCCGAAACATAGGAAACAGGAGCACAGGCCGTGGCCACATTGGGGCTGAACCCGCAGGAAAAGGAAGCCGTCGAAGCGTTTCGGCGCGACGTCGTCGATCCCTCGATGACCAAATTGGTCATCCTCGATTTCTGGGCCGAATGGTGCGGACCGTGCAAGCAGCTTGGCCCGGTGCTCGAAAAGGTCGCCGCCGACTATGCCGACAAGGGGGTCGTTCTGGCCAAGGTCGATGTCGACGCGAACGGCTTTATTGCCAGCCAGTTCCAGGTTCAGTCGATCCCGACCGTCTATGCGATCTTCCAGGGCCAGCCGGTCGCCAACCTGACCAACGCTCGCAGCGAAAGCCAGTTGAAATCGATCCTCGACCAACTGCTGGCGCAACTGCCGATCGAAAGCGAGGCAAAGGATCTCGCGGTGGAGATCGCTCCGCTGATCGAAATGGGCGAGAGCGTCCTTGCGGAGGGCGACGGGGCGCGAGCGGTCGGCATCTTCACGCAAATTCTCGACATGGCGCCCGACAATGCCGCCGCGCATGGCGGCCTCGTACGCGCGCTGCTCGTGGCGGGCGAAGCCGAAGCGGCGCAGGCGGCGCTTGACGCCGTGCCGGCCGAAATGGCGGGAGACCCCGCGATCGCGCAGGCGAAGAGTGCGCTGGCGCTCGCGGCCGATAAACCCGACGATGGCGAACTCGCCGCGCTCGATGCCGCGGTTGCGGCCGATCCGACCGACGCACAGGCGCGCTTTGACCTTGCCGTGGCCCAGATCGGCGCCGGCCAGCGCGATGCGGCGGCCGACAACCTGCTGCGCATCGTCGAGGACGACCGCGAATGGAACGAAGGGGCGGCGCGCGCCAAATTGCTCGAATTGTTCGAGGCGGTGGGTCTGGAAGACCCCTGGGTCGCGGCGCAGCGGCGCCGCCTCTCGCTGATCCTCTTCGGTTGATGAACAGCGAGGCGCCCCTGACTATCCAGCGGATCGCGATCTTTCCGCTTCCCGGCGCGGTGCTGTTTCCAGGGCTGCATCTGCCGCTCCATATTTTCGAGCCACGCTATAAGGCGATGGTTCAGGAAGTGCTGGCACGCGACCGCCAGATCGGGATGATCCAGCCACGCCAGATCCCCGGCGAAGAGGACCGCGAACCCCCGGCGCTGTACGAAGTCGGCTGTGTCGGGCGGATCGTCGACGTCGAGGCGCTCGACGAAGGGCGTTTCAACCTGGTGCTGGAGGGGGTTGCGCGTTTCCGCGTCCGCCGCGAACTCGATGTCACCACGCCGTTCCGGCAGGTCGAGGCCGAGATAGAGCCGGAGATCGACGACGACGCGGTGCTGTCGAGCATCGAGCGCGCCGGGCTCGAACGCGAGGCAAAGCGGTTCGCCGCGCGGCAGGGCTATGTCGTCGATTGGGATTCGGTCGGACAGCTCGATGACGAGACGCTGGTCAACGGCATTGCGCAGGTCGCGCCCTTTGACGCTGCGGCGAAGCAGGCCCTGCTCGAAACCCGCTCGATCGATGCCCGCGCGGAGCTCGTCGTGCAGATGATGCAATTCTTCGGCCGGTTCGACAGCGACGACGGCCGCGCGACCTTGCAATAGCCGTCAGAGCCGCTTGGCGTGACGCGCCATGTCGGCAATCGCCCGGCGCAGGACGTGGCGGTCGGCCTCGCAAAGCCGCGCCGGGATGGAATCGACGTCGAGGAAGTGGCGCTGAAGGAGTGCCCGGTCGGCCTCCAGCTTGCGGTCGCGCCGCGTTGTTTCGGGGTCGCGTATCGCCGTACCGCGCCGCGCGCGCCAATCGGCGACCAGCCGCTGAAGGCACAGGTCGGCAAGGCGATCCGACGCGCCGCCCTCGGTCGCGGACAGTGCTTCGGGATCGGCGAGCCAGTCGTTTGCACCGGCATCGCACAGCGCGTCGAGCGATAGCGGCGCACCCGCCACCGTGCCGCCGTATAATTTCTGCCGCAGTGCCTGAAGTTCTGCCCGGATCTGCCAGTGGGCGAACGTGACGAAGCGCGCGCGGTCCGGGTCGTGGCGTTCGGCCGCGCGGTGCAGCGCGATTGCGCCGGCCTGCTCGGCATCGTCGAGGTGACCCGCAAGCCCATGACGGCGCGCCAGCCACCGAATTTGGGGAGCGGCGAGCCGCGCCAGCCGGGCGAAGCTACGGTCGACGTGCAGGCGCGCTCTGGCGCCGGGCGCCGCTTCGAGCGCGGTCCGCGCCTGGATATACTCGCCCGCCGCCCGTTCGATTGCGTCGCTCTGTGCCGACATGGTCCCGTCCTTCCTGTGCGGCGTGGATGCCGCGAGGACGGACGTAGGCCGGTTTTGGTTAGCGGTACGGTGAGAAACCGATAGGGAGAATACTTAGTACTTAGGGTCAGGGCCCTGGGCCTGACCTCAAGCCGCGGTCAGATCTCTGCGCCCGCAAGCAGTTTCGGCAGGTCGCCGGCTTCGCCGCGGGCCTCGTCCATGAAGAAGCGCTTGAGTGCGGGCATGCGCTGTACCGCGCCCAGGCCCGCGCGGCGTACCGCCGACGCGGTTCGGCCGGGAATGCCGAACAGTCGGGTGAGGCCGTCGGTCGCAAGGCTGACCATCAGATTGTCGAGCCCGCGCCAGCGCTGGTAACGCGCGAGCAGCGCCGCGTCGCCCAGGTCGAGCCCAAGCCTGGCTCCTTCGACGAGCACCTCGGTCAGCGCCGCAACGTCGCGCAGGCCGAGGTTGAGTCCCTGTCCCGCGATCGGATGAATGCCATGCGCGGCATCCCCGACCAGCGCGAGGCGGGGGGCCACGATCCGGGCACTGTGATGAAAGCCCAGCGGATAGGTCATCCGCGGAGCGACGAGTTGCATCGCGCCGAGCACGCCGCCGGCACGCTTTTCCAGTTCGGCGGTGAAGCCGCGATCGCCGAGCTTGGCAAAGCCCGGCCCCTCCCGTTCGGATACCGTCCATACAAAGGCCGAGCGGTGGCGGCCCTGCGCATCGTCGACGAGCGGCAACAGCGCAAAGGGGCCGGAGGGATAGAAGATTTCATGGGCTACCTGACCGTGCGGCCGCTCGTGCGCCACGGCGCCGATCATCGCATGGTGATGATAGGACCAGCCGGCGAGGGTAAAGCCGAGTGCTTCGCGCGTCGGCGACCGGCGCCCTTCGGCGACGATCAGCAGGGGCGCGGCAAGACGGGTTCCGTCGGCAAGCGTCAGCGTCGCGCCATGCGAGCCGATCTCGCGCGCGACAACGGTCGATGGCATGTGAAGCCGCACCAGAGGCGCTTCGGACACCGCGTCGGCCAGCGCGAGGCGAAGCTGGCGATTTTCGACCATCGTGCCGAGCGCGGGGGCGTCGTCGGCGGCGACGAAATCGAGTTCGCCCGCCTGTCCGCCATCGCTGACCTTTATCGCGCGGATCGGGCATCCTTGTTCGGCAAGCCGGTCGGCGATGCCGATCACCTCGAACATCTGCCATACCGCGCTGGCGATCGCCGACGCCCGGCCATCGAAGCCGGGGGCGATCGTGCGGGTCGGGTCGGCGGGGTCGACGATCTGGCTCGACAGGCCGTGGCGGGCAAGGGCGAGGGCAAGCGTCTGGCCGACCAGGCCGCCCCCCGAAATCAGGACATCGCTGCGCAGCGTTTCGCTCATGCCTGCCGCCCTACTCCGACGAACGGCGCGTGGGAAGGGGCGAGAGAGGGGGCGCCATGCTTGACGGCGAGTCCGGCGCATGCGCATATCGCGCGGATTAACCACCAGGGGACCGAGTTTACGCATGGCAAGCCGCAAGGCCGTGACCGCAAAGGCCGATTGGCGCACCGTTTTCCGCCAGAGCATCGCGCGATCGCTGGTGATCGCCGCGGCGGCGGCGCTCGGCCTGTTCACCCTGTTCCTGACCCTTGCCTTCCTGACCCATGACGGCAATGACGCGGCGATCCATACCGCGGCGGGGGGGCGCCCGGCGAACTGGATGGGGGCGAGCGGCGCGTGGTTTGCCGATCTGGGGCTCTTCGTCGGCGGGGTTCCGGTCGTCCTGCTCTTGCCCTTGCTTGGCGTAATGGCGTGGCGATTGTGGGCTGCTGAGGCGCAGCCCTACTGGAAACGCCAGCTTGTCGCCGTGGTTGTCGCGATCACGCTTGTCGGGCTGGGCGCGCAGCTGTGGGCGCCCGACAGCGACGCGCCCTTGCCGGCCGGATGGGGCGGCATCGTGCCGCTGATCCTCGGCAGCGCCATCGCGCCGCTGTTCGACAAGGCGGGTGAACCCGCCGCGGCGCTGCTGCGCATCGGAGCCATAGTCCTGCTTGTCGGGGGGGGCTTGTGGCTCGCCTGGCGTGCGCTTCGCCTCGAACCCGGCTGGTACGGCCGACTGAAATTGCCTGCGGTGGAGCGGCGCCGCGCTCCTTCGCCGGGCGCCGCGATGCCAGCCGCCGCCGCCGCTGAGGACAAGGCGCCGACGTTGATCGACCGCGTCACCCGTCCGCGCCCGCGGGCCGAGCCCAGCGATCGCGCCCCGCCCGAAATCGCCGATCCGGTGCAGCGTTCGGCGCCTTCGAAGTCCAGGCCGAAGCCGCAGAGCGAACTGTTTACCAACTATCAGCTGCCCTCGATCGAGCTGCTCAATCCGCCTGCCGAGGGTCCGACGGGGCAGATCGACAAGGCGGGGCTCGAACGCAATGCGCGCCTGCTCGAATCGGTGCTCGAGGATTTTCAGGTCAAAGGCGTGATTACGGCGGTTCGCCCCGGTCCCGTCGTCACCATGTACGAACTCGAACCCGCGCCGGGGACGAAGGCGAGCCGCGTCTCGAATCTCGCCGACGATATCGCGCGCAACATGTCGGCGCTGTCGGCCCGCATCGCACCCATTCCGGGACGCACGGTGATCGGCATCGAACTGCCCAATGCGCAGCGTGAACCCGTCGTGCTTCACGAGATGATCGGCAGCCAGCTGTTCCAGGACCAGACCGGTGCGCTGCCGATCATTCTGGGAAAGAATATTAGCGGCGATCCCGTCATCGCCGACCTCGCGCCGATGCCGCACCTGCTGATCGCGGGGACCACCGGATCGGGCAAGTCGGTCGGGCTCAATGCCATGATCCTCTCGCTCCTCTATCGCCTCGGTCCCGACCAGGTGAAGATGATCATGATCGATCCCAAGATGCTCGAACTGAGCGTCTACGACGGTATTCCGCACCTGCTCGCACCCGTCGTCACCGAACCGAAAAAGGCGGTGCGCTCGCTCAAATGGGCGGTGGAGCAGATGGAGGATCGCTACCGGATGATGTCGTCGCTGTCCGTCCGCAACCTCGCGGGATACAACGACAAGGTCCGCGCCGCGCTCGCCAAGGGCAAATCGCTCGGCCGCCGCGTCCAGACCGGCTACGACCCCGAAACCGGCCAGCCGGTCTATGAAGAGGAGACGCTCGACTATCAGCCGTTGCCGCAAATCGTCGTTGTTGTCGACGAACTGGCCGATCTGATGATGACCGCGGGCAAGGAGGTGGAATTCCTGATCCAGCGGCTCGCGCAAAAGGCGCGCGCCGCGGGGATCCACCTGATCCTTGCAACGCAGCGCCCGTCGGTCGACGTCATTACAGGCGTGATCAAGGCGAACCTGCCGACGCGAATCAGTTTTCACGTCACCTCGAAGATCGACAGCCGCACGATCCTGGGCGAAGGCGGCGCCGAACAATTGCTCGGCAAAGGCGATATGCTCTATGTTCCCGGCGGCAAGCAGATCACCCGCATCCACGGCCCCTTTGTCTCCGACGACGAGGTGCGCAAGGTCGCCGACCATTGGCGTACGCAGGGTCAGCCCGACTACGTCGAGAGCGTGACCGAAGAACCCGAGGACGGCGGCTTTGCTATGGAGGGTGCGCCTGCGGGGGGCGACAGCGCCGAGGACCGCATGTACGCGAAGGCATGCCAGATAGTCGCCGAAAGCCAAAAGGCCTCGACGAGCTGGCTCCAGCGCCAGCTGCGCATTGGATACAACAGCGCCGCGCGCCTGATCGAACGGATGGAGGACGAGGGACTCGTCAGCCCGCCCAACCACGTGGGCCGCCGCGACGTGCTGACCGACCAATATGGCCAGCCGCGCTGATATCCGTGCCCAGGGTCCTGACCCTATGGAACCAAGTGCGGTTCCCGTGACTTGAACGGCATCTAACCGCCGGGTTCAGCGTCTATTCAACGCCGCGCTGCGATGAACCGGATCGACCATATCCAGAATGAGAACCTTATGACGCCGAAGCCCTCTCGTTTGACAATTACCCGCGCTGCGGCGGCATGGGCGCTTGCGCCGCTTGCCGCGGCGGGCCTTGCGATTGGCATCCCCGCCGCCGCGCAAACCTCCAACACCTTATCGACGGTACAGGCGCATTTGCGCTCCACCAGCTCGATGGTCGCCGATTTCGTACAGACCGACCGCAACGGCCAGCGGCTTTCGGGCACTTTGACGCTGAAGCGTCCGGGCAAAATCCGCTTCCAATATCAAAAGGGCGTGCCGCTTCTGATCGTCGGCGACGGCAGCCGGCTGACCCTGATCGACTATGAGGTGAAGCAGGTACAGAGCTGGCCGGTGAAGAACTCGCCGCTCGGCGTATTGCTCGACCCCGACCGCGACATCTCGCGCTACGCGAAGCTCGTGCCGACCGGGAACGACAATGTGCTGAGCGTCGAGGTCAAAGACCCCAAGCGCCCCGAATATGGCACGATCACCATGGTATTCGTCCGCGATGGATCGGCACCGGCCGGATTGCGCCTGCGCGGATGGGTCGCGCTCGATTCGCAGAGCAATCTTACGCGCATCGACCTGTCGAATCAGAAGTTCAATGTGCCGGTGTCCGACTCGACCTTCCGCTGGACCGATCCCCGGCCCAAGAAACGCGGGCGCTGATCCGGCGACAGGCGCCGTCGTCGCGCCGGAACGGCCCGCCGTTCCCAAGGAAGGCGGGCCGTTCTTCGACGAACGGCGTTCCAGCACGGACGAACGACATGAACGCGCCGGTCGGTCCGGATTCGTTCAGCTTGGGGACAGGGAATATCCCCTATTTGGGTTCTCGAAGGCGCCAACACGGCCCCCGGATTTGGGTTTCCCCCTGTTGCCCCTCCCGGGCTGCCAGGCACCTTCTTTTCAAGAGCGTGACGAACGCTGACCTTGAGCCCCCGTTCCACCGCCCCTGGAACGGGGGTTTATGATTCCGGCGCGCCTCGCGCCTATGCCAGCGTCGCTTTCAGGAACCAGATCCGCTGTTCGGTTTCGTCGGCCCAGCCGTCGACGAGGCCGCTTGTCGCGATGTCGCCGGCGGCTTCGGCAGCGGCTTTGGTTTCCTTGATCTGGGCGAGCAGCGTTTCATTGTCCGCCGCGAGGTTGCGGACCATCGTGTCGGCGTCGACGGCCGCGGCATCGTCGTCCTTGACCGTCTGGTGGCGCGAGACGTCGCCGATGGAACGCAGCGTGGCGGCGCCGTTCTTGCGGACGCGTTCGGCGATCAGGTCGGTCGTCGCCAATATCTGCCCCGCCTGTTCGTCGAACAACAGGTGAAGCTGGCGGAAACGGGGGCCTTCGACGTGCCAGTGATAGTTTTTCGTCTTGAGGTACAGCGCATAGCTGTCGGCGAGCAGCGCGTTGAGGGCGTCGGCGACGGCGGGTTGATTCTGGGACATGGGAGAACTCCTTTCTTGGAGTTCGAATATAATTATCTTGCCTAAGATTGCCCACAAACGCTCACGGATGGTGTAATCGATAAAATCGATCAATCGGTCGATGCGGCAGAGTTATCCCGATAACCCGAACGCCGTCATCGCGGCGCGGATGCCCCAGGCGAGGAGGATGGCCGCGCTGGCCCAGCGGAGTAGGCGCGCAGCGCGGCGGTCGGCGAGGTCGGGGCCGAAGGCGAGGAAGGGCAGCGCCGCGAAGAGCCAACCGATCGTTCCGCCCGCCGCGGCCCACAGGCCCGCCCCGCTCGTCGCCGCGAGGGCGCCGATCAGGAAGTGGCTGCGGTCGCCGACCTGCACCAGCAGCATGCGCAGCGCGAGCAGCGGCGCCGCCGCGCCCATCGCCCGTTCGTCGGAGAGCGTCAATCGGCCCGGCCAGAGCAGCGCGACCGCGGCCCCGCCGAGCGCGAAGGCGACAAGCAGCGCGACGATCCCCTGTCCGATCATCCGGTTGGCGGCCGATCCCGCGATCGCGGCGACGATTGCATTGGCAGCGAAACTGCCGATCGCGACCAGGATAACGGTGCGCCGGTCGTCTCGCGCCGCGAGCAGCCGCGACAGAAAGCGCCCGCTGCGCCCGTCGGCATTGGCGAGCAGCACCGCCACCAGCGTCACCATGATCGCGTCCATCGGCTGATCCTAGCCGCTCGCCGGCCTAGTTGGCGAGGCGTGTCGCGACCGAAGCCAGCCACGCCTCGGCGGCCAGCGTGGACAGCAGACCGGGAACGAAGGCGGCATCGTGCATCGCGTCGAGATAGACGCGGATCGCCGCCCGGTTGCGCCCTGCGCCGACCACCGATTCGAGATGTCCCGCCAGCACCGCCACGGCATCGAAGCCGCTGTCGCGCGCCAGCCGTCGGATCGCGTCGACGCTTTCGGCGATCTGGACCGGCGCCGCGCGCGGCAGCGTGTCGATCAGCGCGTCGATTCGCGATGTAATGTCGTGAGACCGGTCTTCGAAAGCCGTCATGGCGCACCTCCCGTCGATTGCGGACGATCATGCGCGCTTTTGGTTAACGCCCGGTTGAGGATGGGCGCGTGGCGGTTCAGCGATGGCCCGCCGGGCCGTCCTGCATCTGTTTGCAGCGGTACATGTCGCGATCGGCGGCGGCGAGCAGGTCCGATTCGTTCATGTCGGGTTCGAGCATCGCGACCCCGAAACAAGCCGATAAGGGGATTTCCTGCCCGTCGTAGACCGCGGGCGCCGCACTCAGCACATCGGCGAGACGGTCCATCTGCGCGCGCGCGCCGGCTTCGCTGGACTGGTCGAGGATCAATCCGAATTCGTCGCCGCCGATGCGCGCCGCGACGTCGGTCGACCGAATCGACGCGAGCAGGCGATTGGCGATTTCAAGCAGGGCGAAGTCGCCCGCCGCATGACCGAGGCTGTCGTTGATATATTTGAGCTGGTTGACGTCGGCGAACACGACCGCGGCCCGTTCGGCATGACGCTCGAACCGCGCGATGCGCTGGTGGATCGCGGTCAGGAAATAGCGGCGGTTGAACAGCGGGGTCAGCGTGTCGCGTTCAGACACGCGCTCGAGTTCGGCGACCGCGATCTTGAGCACACGATTTTCGCGGCGCAGCGTATCGCGTTCGCGGCGCACGGCGCGAAGCTGGTCCTCGATGGAGTCGACGGGAGCGAAGCCGATCTGGTCGACCGCAATCCGTGCCCCCCCCATACTGTCCATGCGACATCCCCGAATGCGTAGCCGAAAACGCCGCCGGCGAAATGCCGTCGGGCTCGATGGGGCGACGATAGCCATGACTTCATACCAATCGGTAAACGCTGGGCGAATCCGTCGGCGTTGCCCGTCCCTTCGCGAGCCGCTAGGGGACGGACGCGGCGATTCATCGCCGCGGCAGGAGGGATTTGCGAATGGGCGACAGCGCGCCGCGGGTGGGCGTCATCATGGGCAGCCAGTCGGACTGGCCGACGATGGCGCATGCGGTATCGATCCTTGAGGAATTCGGCATCGCGCACGAAGTCCATATCGTGTCCGCGCATCGCACCCCCGACCGGCTGGTCGACTATGCCAAGGGCGCGGCGGACCGCGGCCTGCGCGCGATCATCGCGGGCGCGGGCGGCGCGGCGCACCTGCCCGGCATGGTCGCGTCGATGACGCGGGTCCCGGTGCTTGGCGTGCCCGTCCAGTCGGCGGCCCTGAGCGGCCTCGACAGCCTGTTGTCGATCGTCCAGATGCCCGGCGGCGTGCCCGTCGCGACCTTTGCGATCGGCAAGGCCGGCGCGACCAACGCCGGCCTGTTCGCGGCGGGGCTGCTCGCCGGCGATGACAGCGGCCTGGCGCAGAAACTCGAGGCGTGGCGCGCCGCGCAGACCGAAAGCGTCGCCCCGATCCCCGTTCGCGAAGGCTGAGGATCCCGCGCATGCTGTCTCCCGGCTCGACGATCGGCATTCTGGGCGGCGGCCAGCTCGGCCGGATGCTGGGCGTGGCGGCGGCGCAGCTCGGCTACAAGACGCACATCTATGCCCCCGAACGTGAAAGCGTCGCGGCAGAAGTCGCCGCGCATCACAGCCAGGCCGCCTGGGATGACGAATCGCGCCTCGCAGCGTTTGCCGCGGCTTGCGATGTCGTCACGCTGGAATTCGAGAATGTGCCCGTCGATACCGTCCGCTTCCTGTCGGGCCATGTCGCGGTGCGGCCCGGTGCCGCGAGCCTTGAGATTGCGCAGGACCGGCTGACCGAAAAGCGGTTCGTCGCGGATCTTGGCGGCCGTACCGCCCCCTTCGCCGCGGTCGCCGACCGCGCAGAGCTTGACGCCGCACTCGCCGGCATCGGGGCGCCGGCGATCCTGAAAACGGTGCGCATGGGCTATGACGGGAAGGGGCAGGCGCGGCTGTCGACCGCCACCGACGCCGATGCGGCGTGGGACGCGATCGGCCGTCATCCCGCGATCCTCGAAGGTTTCGTGGACTTCGCTCACGAATTTTCGGTGATCCTGGTGCGCGGCCTCGATGGCGAGACGCGGGTCTGGGATTCGCCGCTCAACGTCCATCAGGACGGCATCCTCAGCACCTCGACGCTGCCCGCACCCGGCATCGTCGCCGCGCAACAGGACGAAGCGCGGGCCATGATGGCAAGGGTCGCCGACGCGCTCGATCATGTCGGCGTCCTGACCGGCGAATTCTTTGCGACCGAAGCGGGGCCGGTGTTCAACGAAATGGCGCCGCGCGTCCACAACAGCGGCCACTGGACGATCGAGGGCGCCGTCGCGAGCCAGTTCGAAAACCATATTCGCGCGGTCGCCGGCCTGCCGCTCGGCGATACCGACGTCTCGATGCTGCCGGTGACGATGCGCAACTTGATCGGCGCCGATATCGAAAGCGTGCCGCGCCTGCTTGCCGAAGGGCGCGTCCATGTGCATCACTATGGCAAGACCGAGGTGCGCGCCGGACGCAAGCTCGGCCACGCAACATGGGTCGGAACCTCTCCCAGTGAATCACCCTGAAATCACGCTGATTCTCGCCCGCGCCGCCAATGGCGTCATCGGGGCCGACGGCAAGATGCCCTGGCACCTGCCCGCCGACCTGCGCCGGTTCAAGCAGCTGACGATGGGACGGCCGATGATCATGGGCCGCAAGACGTTCGACAGCCTGCCCGCGCTGCTCGAAGGGCGGCGGCATATCGTGCTGACGCGCGATAGCGCGTGGCACGAAGAGGGCGCCGAGGTCGCGCATAGCGCGCCCGAAGCGTTGCGCATGGCCAATGCGCCGCAAGTTATGGTGATCGGCGGCGCCGAAATCTATCGCCTGTTCCTGCCGATGGCCGACCGCATCGAATTGACCGAAATCGCGATCGAACCTGCGGGGGACGCGGCGATCGCGCGACCGGACCCCGCCGAATGGCGCGAGGTCGCGCGCGCGGACCATCCCGCCGCCGAGGGTCGCCCAGCCCATAGTTTCGTGACCCTGACCCGGATTCGCTGATGCGCCGCTGGCTTTCCGTCCTGATCGTCCTGTTCCTCGTTGCCGCCGGCGCCTTC
This sequence comes from Sphingopyxis sp. CR5, assembly GCF_059693785.1. Lineage (NCBI taxonomy): Bacteria > Pseudomonadati > Pseudomonadota > Alphaproteobacteria > Sphingomonadales > Sphingopyxidaceae > Sphingopyxis > Sphingopyxis sp. CR5. The sequence goes on from NZ_JCATIE010000016.1 coordinate 29,634, forward strand.
TTCCTGCTCGGCCCCGGGATGATCGAGCGCAGCATGAACAAGGTCGAGGGCGGCGCGCTGCCGCCGGTGAGCGAGCATGCGCGGGCGCTCCACCGCACGCTCACCATCGTCGACCTGCACAGCGACACCCTGTTGTGGAAGCGCAGCCTGCTGACCCGCGCCGGGCGCGGCCATGTCGACCTGCCGCGGCTCGAAGAGGGCCATGTCGCGCTGCAGGTCTTCTCGAGCGTCAGCAAGACGCCGAAGGGGCAGAATTACGACGCGAACAGCGCCGAGGGCGACAATATCACCAGCCTCGTCATCGCGCAGCTCCAGCCGGTCCGCACCTGGGGCTCGCTGCTCGAACGCTCGCTGTGGCACGCCGAAAAGCTGCTCCGCGCCGAAACGGCGTCGAACGGACAGTTGCGCGCCGTCGCGAGCCCGGTCGATCTGGACGCGCTGCTCGCCGCGCGGCGCGGCGGCAAGGCGGTGCCGGTCGGGGCGCTGCTCAGCATCGAGGGGCTTCAGGACCTGGAAGGCGACATCGCGAATCTGGACAAGCTCCATGCCGCGGGCTTCCGCATGGCGGGGCTGACCCATTTCTTCGACAACCGTCTCGCGGGGTCGATGCACGGGCTGAAGAAGGGCGGGCTCACCCCCTTCGGGCGCCGGGTCGTGCGCGCGATGGAGGCGAAGGGCATGATCGTCGATCTCGCCCATCTGAGCCATGCGGGGGTCGCCGACGTGCTCGCGATGGCGCGGCGCCCGGTGGTGTCGAGCCACGGCGGGGTGCAGGCGACGTGCAAGGTCAACCGCAACCTCTCCGACGCCGAGATTCGCGGCGTCGCCGCGACCGGCGGCCTCGTCGGCATCGGGTACTGGGACGCCGCGGTGTGCGACCTGTCGCCCGCGAGCATCGCGAAGGCGATGAAGCATGTGCGCGACCTCGTCGGGATCGAACATGTCGCTCTCGGCAGCGATTACGACGGCGCGACGACGGTGCGCTTCGATACCTCGCAGCTTGTCCAGGTGACGCAGGCGCTGATCGACGCGGGCTTCAGCGACGACGAGATACGCGCCGCGATGGGCGGCAACGCGATCCGCGTGCTGCGCGCGGGGATCGTCCCGATGGACGCAGGCGAGCGAGCCGCGAAATGACTCTTGCCTTCCAATCCGTTCGCCCTGAGCTTGTCGAAGGGCCGTTCTTTCTTTCCGCGTTGGAGGAGGAAAGAGCGGTGCTTCGACAAGCTCAGCACGAACGGAGTGAGGGGGAGCGATGATCCGCCTCGACGGTCACGAGCGCATCGCCGACCTGCTGCGCGGCGGGGTGATCGCGCTCGGCAATTTCGACGGCTTCCACGCCGGGCACCAGGCGGTCGTCGGCCGCGCGGTGCGCCATGCGAAGGACGTGGGGCGGCCGGCGATCGTCGCGACCTTCGACCCGCATCCGGTACGCTTTTTCAAGCCCGACGTCGCGCCCTTTCGCCTGACCACGCTCGACCAGAGGCAGGAGCTTTTCGGCGCGGCGGGGGCCGACGCGATGCTCGTCCTGCCCTTCGACGCCGCGCTCGCGGGGACAACGGCCGAGGATTTCATCACCGGCCTGCTCCTCGATCGCTACGGCGCGGCGGGGGTGGTCACCGGCAGCGACTTCGTGTTCGGCAAGGGGCGCGGCGGCAATGTCGTGACGCTCGCCGACCATGCCCGCCGCCTGGGCTTCTTCACCGAGATGGTGTCGCCGGTCGACGACGCCGAAGAGGTGATTTCGTCGAGCCGCATCCGCGACGCGTTGCAGGCGGGCGACTGCGCGACCGCGACGCGCCTCCTCACGCGGCCCTTCACCGTGCGCGGCACCGTCCAGCACGGCGACAAGAACGGCCGGCTGCTCGGCTTTCCGACCGCGAACCTCGACATGGGATCCTATCTGCGCCCGCGCTACGGCATCTATGCCGTGACCGGCCGCCTGCCCGATGGGCGCGTGCTGAAGGGCGCGGCGAACCTGGGCATTCGCCCGAGCTTCGATCCGCCGAAGGAATTGCTCGAGCCGCATTTCTTCGACTTTTCGGGCGACCTTTACGGACAGGACATCGACGTCGCCTTCCACGCCTTCCTGCGCGGCGAAGCGAAGTTCGACGACATGGATGCACTGACGGCGCAGATCGCGGCGGATTGCGACGCGGCGCGGGACCTGCTCGCGCATCTGTAACGCCGCTGTTTGCTCGCTCGCAAAACTAGGCTAAGCGCGCCCGACCATGACCGACAGCACGACCGCCCCCGAAACGCGCGACTATCGCGACACCGTCTTCCTGCCCAAGACCGACTTTCCGATGAAGGCCGGCCTGCCGCAGAAGGAGCCGGCGATTCTGGCCAAATGGCTCGAGCAGGACCTGGAAGGACAGATTCGCGAGAGCCGCAAGGACCGGGCGCAGTTCATCCTCCACGACGGCCCGCCCTATGCCAATGGCGACATGCACATCGGCCATGCGCTCAATCATATATTGAAGGACATGGTCGTCCGCACCCAGACGCTGAAGGGCAAGGACGCGCCTTACGTCCCCGGCTGGGATTGCCACGGGCTGCCGATCGAGTGGAAGGTCGAGGAGCAGTATCGCAAGAAAAAGCTGAACAAGGACGAGGTTCCGGTCGAGGAATTCCGCGCCGAATGCCGCGCCTATGCGCAGCATTGGGTCGACGTTCAGCGCGAGCAGCTGAAGCGGCTCGGCATCGGTGGCGACTGGGATCATCCGTACCTCACGATGGATTTCGACGCCGAAGCGACGATCGTCCGCGAGCTGATGAAGTTCGCGGAGTCGGGCCAGCTCTATCGCGGCGCCAAGCCGGTGATGTGGTCCCCGGTCGAAAAAACCGCGCTCGCCGAGGCCGAGGTCGAATATGAGGATATCGTCTCGACCCAGATCGACGTGGCGTTCGAGATTGTTGAGAGCCCGATTCCCGAACTGGTCGGCGCGCATGCGGTGATCTGGACGACGACCCCGTGGACGATCCCGGTCAACCAGGCTTTGGCCTATGGGCCGGACGTCGAATACGACCTCTTCAAACTGAACCTCGCCGAGGGCGAGAATGTTCGAGAGATGCGTGTACTCGTTGCCCGACCACTCGTCGGTGCCTTCATGAGCCGTCTCACGGCCGATCTTAAGGCAAAGTTTGGCGACAAAGGCTATCCGGCTGGCTTCGACTTCAAGAGCTTCAAAGGCTCCGACCTCGCCGGCACCATCGCCCGCCACCCGATGCACCATCTCGGCGGCTTCTTCGCGCGCCCGCGCCCCTTCCTGCCCGGCGATTTCGTCACCACCGACAGCGGCACCGGGCTCGTCCATATGTCGCCCGACCATGGCGAGGACGACTTCGACCTCTGCAAGGCGCACGGCATCGACCCCGTCTTCGCGGTCGAGGGCGACGGCAAATATCGCGCCGACTGGGCCTGGCTCGGCGGGCAGGGCAGCGTTATCAATCCGAAATTCAACGCGCCCGACGGCCCGATCTGCTCGGACCTGCGCGATGCCGGCGCGCTGCTCGCCGCGAGCGCCGATTACAAGCACAGCTATCCGCACAGCTGGCGCTCGAAGGCGAAGGTCATCTATCGCTGCACCTCACAATGGTTCGTGCCGATGGACAAGGTCATCGACCGCGACACGCCGCGCTGCGCCGACGAAGCGCAAATCCGCGCCGCGCAGGGCGAGGGCGAAACGCTGCGCGAACTCGCGATGCAGGCGATCGCCGACACGCGCTTCGTCCCGGCCAAGGGCCGCAACCGCATCGGCAGCATGGTCGAGGGACGTCCCGACTGGGTGCTCTCGCGCCAGCGCGCGTGGGGCGTGCCGATCACCTTGTTCGTGAACCGCAAGACCGGGCAATATCTGATCGATCCCGCGGTCAATGACCGTATTGTCGCGGGGGTGAAGGCGGGCGGGGTCGATGCGTGGAGCGACGCGCGCGCGCAGGAGTATCTGGGCGACGCCTATGACGCCGCCGATTATGAGCGCGTCACCGACATCCTGGATGTGTGGTTCGATTCGGGCTGCACCCACGCCTTCGTGCTCGAAAGCGGCAAATGGCCCGCGCTCGTCCGCCGCGACGGCGCGACGCACAGCGCCGACCTCTATCTCGAAGGATCGGACCAACATCGCGGCTGGTTCCAGTCGTCGCTGCTCGAAAGCTGCGGCACACGCGGCCGCGCGCCGTACAAGGCGGTGCTGACCCACGGCTTCACGATGGATGCCAAGGGCCTGAAGATGTCGAAGTCGCTCGGCAACACGATCAGCCCGATCAAGGTGATGGAATCGAGCGGCGCCGACATCATCCGCCTGTGGGCGCTGTCGGTCGACTTCACCGAGGATCACCGCATCGGCGACGAGATATTGAAAGGCGTCGCCGACCAGTACCGCAAGCTGCGCAACACCTTTCGCTACCTGCTCGGCGCGCTCGAAGGCTTCGGCGAGGACGAGCGCGTCGCCGACGTCGCGGCGATGCCCGAGCTCGAACGCTATATGCTGTCGCTGCTCGCCGACCTCGACGCAAAGCTCGCCCGCGCGGTCGACGATTTCGACTTCAACGCCTACACGCGCGCGCTTGCCGATTTCTGCAACGAGGATTTGTCGGCCTTTTACTTCGATATCCGCAAGGACCGGCTCTATTGCGACGTCAACCCGGCGAGCGGGTACCAGACGGCGGAGCGCGCCGCGTATCGCACCGTGCTCGATATCCTGTTCCACGCGCTCGTCCGCTACGCGGCGCCGGTGCTCGTGTTCACCGCCGAGGAAGTGTGGGGCACGCGCTATCCCGACGGCGGCAGCGTGCATTTGCTCGAGTGGCCGACGCTTCCCATCCAGCATCGTCATCCCGGCGAAGGCCGGGATCTCGACGGTGGAGATCCCGGCCTTCGCCGGGATGACGCGCTAGTGAAGCGATGGGCGGAATTGCGGGCACTGCGCGATCAACTCACGGAAGCTATCGAACCCTATCGTCGCGACAAGACGATTCGATCGAGCCTCGAAGCCAACGTTGTTGCCGTGGTTTATAGCCCGACTTCAAGGCACCTGCTCGACAGTGTCGATTTCTCGGAGATCGGTATTGTTTCACGTTGCAAAGCCATGACGGGCGAAGGTGATTCCGTGTCCCTTGAGACCATGTCCCGAACACACGGGCATCATCTCGTCCATTTTGAGATTGCTCGAACGGATGACCATAAATGCGGGCGCTGCTGGCGCCACTTGCCCGAAGTCGAAAGCGATGGCGCCTTGTGCCGTCGCTGCACCGATGTATTGGACGCCTGATGACTGAGACACGTTCGCCGCACCTGCGTTTCGGCCTGCTCCTCGCGGCGGCCGCTTTCCTGCTCGATCAGGTCAGCAAATGGATCGTGATCGTGCCGCTGTCGCTGAAGACGCAGCCCGGCGGGGTGATCGAACTTGCGCCGATCTTCAATCTGCGCTGGGCCGAGAACACGGGCATATCGCTGTCGATGTTCGCCGATGGCGGCGAGACGGTGCGTTGGATCCTCGTCGCGGTTACCGCGATCGTCGCGCTCGCCGTGGCTTTCTGGATGACCCGCGAAAAGGCCAAGGGCGACGTGGTCGCGCTGGCGCTGATCCTCGGCGGAGCCATCGGAAATATCCTCGACCGCATCCGTTATGGCTATGTCGTCGATTTCGCCGACCTGCATTTCGGCGATTTCCGCCCCTTCCTCATCTTCAACGTCGCCGACGCCTGCATCACGATCGGGGTGCTTTTGCTGGTTGCGCGCGCGCTGCTCTTGCGCGAAAAGGCCCCTTCGGCGGCCGACGAAGCCGTCACGGATTAAACGGGGCGTATCAGGAGAGATTTTCAGTGAACCGGACCACCCTCATCCTTGCCAGCGCCCTGACCGCGACGACGTTGTCGGCGTGCGGCTCGAACAGCCTGTTCAGCCGCGACCGGCCCGACGAATTTGCGGTGACGCGCCAGGCGCCGCTCGTCGTGCCCCCAGATTTCGCGCTGGTTCCGCCGGCGCCGGGGGCCGCGCGCACCGGCGGCGAAACCGCGGCCGAGCAGACGCTGCGCGCGCTGTTCGGCGGCGCCGCCCCGCGCAGCGCGAGCGAGACCGAAGTGCTCGACGAGGCCGACAGCGCGCGCGCCGACCCCGGCATCCGCAGCGAAGTCGGCAGCGCCGAGACGCAGGTCGTCGATAAGGGCCTCGTCACCCGCGACATCCTGGCCGCGCCCGAAGGCGACGGCCGCGACGCCAGCGCCGCGATCCCGGGAAGCTGAGCGTTTTACCGCGATCTTGCGAGGCCGGCTCCTCTGCTATACATGTATAGCAAAGGAGTGTCGTTATGCTCGCCATTCGCCTGGACAAGGCCCTCGAAGAGCGGCTGACCGCGGCTGCGAAGAAATCGGGCCGCACCAAGACCGCGCTCGCGCGCAGGGCGATCGAGGAATATATCGACGAGCTCGAAGACATCGCGTTGCTCGAAGCGGCCTTGGCGGACTATGATCCCAGCAAGAATATTTCGATGGAGCAGATGAGGCGGGAACTTGGTCTGGACGCTTGAGGTCTCGGATCAGGCGCGCAAGCAGCTTCGCAAGATCGACATAAAACAGGCGGACCGCATCACCCGCGCGATGACCGACGTCGCCCAATTGGATAATCCCCGCCAGCGCGGCCACGCTCTCGTCGGCGACTACGCCGGGCACTGGCGCTATCGCATCGGCGACTATCGCGTGATCGCGAAGATCGAGGACGGCCGGTTGGTGATCGTCGTCATCGCGGTCGGCCACCGGCGTGAGGTTTATCGTTAGGCCTGTGCTTCCGGCCGGGTTGCAAGCCAACGGGAAAACTGCCGCACCGTCGTCGGCCAGTGCGCATTCCACTCGGGCCAGTATTTCGCGTCGTAGCCGGCCATCTCGCAATAGCGTTCCAGCCAATCCTGCGGCTCCTCGCGGTCGATCGGCAGGTCGTTGACGAAATCATCGTCGGGATGTGGTGTCAGGCCGGGTGCCCAATAGGGAGCCAGTTCGTCCCACAGAAATTCCGCGATGTCCGTCCCCGCGTCTTCGGAAAGCAATGCGACAAATTCCGCGCGTGTCGGGTTCGGGCGTCGTGCTGCGAGCGCCGCTGCGTCGCGCTTCCATTTTCGGCCGAACCAGAACCAGATCAGGACATAGAGCGCGATACAACCGGCTGCAAACCACCAGCCACTCACGCCCGCGCGCCCGCTTCCTCGACCCCTGCGCTGTTGTGGCGGAGCGCCTTCAACACGCATTCGACGATCTGCGGGGCGTTGAGCCCGGCGGCGTCATATTGCGCGTCGGGCTTGTCCTGGTCCTGGAAGACGTCGGGCAGGCGCATCGTGCGCAGTTTCAACCCCGCGTCGATCAGCCCGGCGTCGCTGGCCAGCGTCAGCACATGCGCGCCGAGTCCGCCGATGCTGGCTTCCTCGATCGTCACGCACACCTCGTGGTTACCCAGCGTCTTGCGGATCAGTTCCTCGTCGAGCGGCTTGGCGAAGCGCAGGTCGATCACGCTGGTCGACAGGCCGCGCGCTTCGAGCGTATCGGCGGCCTTGAGCGCCTCGGCGAGCCGGGTGCCGAGCGACAGGATCGCCACGGTCTTGCCCTGTCGCACGATGCGGCCCTTGCCGATTGCCAGCTTTTCGGGAACCTCCGGCAACGCGACGCCGGTGCCGCCGCCGCGCGGATAACGAAAGGCGATCGGGCCGTCGTCATATTCGGCCGCCGTATAGGTCATGTGAACGAGTTCGGCCTCGTCGGCGGCCGCCATCACCACCATGTTCGGCAGGGTGGCGAGATAGGTGACGTCGAAGCTGCCGGCATGGGTCGACCCGTCGGCGCCGACGAGCCCGGCGCGGTCGATCGCAAAGCGCACCGGAAGGTTCTGGATCGCGACGTCGTGGACGACCTGGTCGTAGGCGCGCTGGAGGAAGGTCGAATAGATCGCCGCGAACGGCCGCATCCCCTGCGCCGCGAGCCCCGCGGCAAAGGTTACCGCATGCTGTTCGGCGATGCCGACGTCGAACGCCCTGTCCGGGTGCGCCCGGGCGAATTTGTCGACCCCGGTGCCCGACGGCATCGCCGCGGTAATCGCGACGATGCGCGGGTCATTGTCGGCGAGTTTGGCGAGCGTTTCGCCAAAGACATTCTGATAGGCGGGCGGCCCGGGGGGCGCCTTTGCCTGCTGGCCGGTGATGACGTCGAATTTCTGGACGCCGTGATATTTGTCCGCGGCGGCTTCGGCGGGGGCATAGCCCTTGCCCTTTTGCGTGACCGCGTGGATCAGGACCGGGCCATGTTCGCTGTCGCGGACATTTTCGAGCACCGGGATCAGATGCTCGAGATTGTGCCCGTCGATCGGCCCCACATAATAGAAGCCCAGCTCTTCGAACAGCGTGCCGCCCATCGCCATGCCGCGTGCATATTCGTCGGTGCGCCGGGCCGCCTTGTGCAGCGGCGGCGGCAGGCGGCGCGCGAAGCGGCGCGCGATCTCGCGCAGTTCGAGGAAGGGGCGCGACGATACCAGCCGCGCGAGATAGGCCGAAAGCCCGCCGACGGGCGGCGCGATCGACATGTCATTGTCGTTCAGGATGACGACCAGCCGGTTGCCCGCCTGACGGGCGTTGTTCATCGCCTCGTACGCCATGCCCGCCGACATCGATCCGTCGCCGATCACCGCGATCGCGCGCCCCGGCTGATTCCGGAGCTTGTTCGCGACCGCGAAGCCGAGCGCGGCGCTGATCGACGTCGAACTGTGCGCGGCGCCGAACGGGTCATATTCGCTCTCGGCGCGCTTGGTGAAGCCCGACAGCCCGCCGCCCTGTCGCAGGGTGCGGATGCGGTCGCGGCGACCGGTGACGATCTTGTGCGGATAGCATTGGTGCCCGACGTCCCAGATCAGCTTGTCGTCGGGCGTATCGAAGACATAGTGGAGTGCGACGGTCAGCTCGACGACCCCGAGCCCCGAGCCGAGGTGCCCGCCCGTCGTCCCGACGGCCGAAATCATCTCGGCCCGCAATTCGTCGGCGAACTGGCGCAGTTGTTCGGGCTTGAGCTTGCGAAGATCGGCGGGGACATCCACCGTGTCGAGCAGCGGCGTAGGCGGTCGATCGGTCATGCCGCCGTCATAAAGCCAAGCCCCCGGATAGTCGAACGAAAAGGATCGTCATCCGGCGCGGCACGGCCGCAGCGGCATTGCGAAGCCCCGTCCGCACCGATAGAGGCAGAGCCCATGACCCGCACCAGCATCGCATCGTGGAACATCAACAGCGTCCGCGCCCGCATCGGCATCGTCGAGAAATTCCTGCGCGAGGAAGCCCCCGACGTGCTGTGCCTCCAGGAAACCAAGGTCGAGTGCGGCCTGTTCCCGAAGCAGATGTTCGAGGCGCTCGGCTATCGCCACATCGTCACGAATGGCCAGCGCATGCACCACGGCGTCGCGATCGTCAGCCGGGTGCCGGTGGCCGACGTGCGAAAATATGACTGGCAGGCGAATGGCGAGGCGCGCCATATCGGCGTGACGCTGCCCTCCGGGGTGCGGCTCGACAATGTCTACATCCCTGCGGGCGGCGACATCCCCGATCGCGAAGTCAATCCCAAGTTCGGGCAGAAACTCGACTTTTTCGGCCGAATGACGGACTGGTCGAGTGCGCTGGAGGAGCCGACGGTGCTGACCGGCGACTTCAACGTCGCGCCGTTGGAAAGCGACGTGTGGAATCACAAGGCGCTGCTTGACGTGGTCAGTCATACGCCGATCGAGGTCGAAACGCTCGGCCGGTTGCAGGCGGCGTCGGACTGGGTCGACCTCGGCCGTCACTTCATCGCCGCGCCGGAGCCGCTCTATACCTGGTGGAGTTACCGGGCGAAGGACTGGCTCGCCTCGAACCGCGGCCGGCGGCTCGACCATATGTGGGTGACGCCCGACCTGAAGCCCCAAGCGATCGCGCACCGGGTGGTTCAGCCGGCGCGCAGCTGGGAACGGCCGTCGGACCATATCCCGCTGGTGACGGAGTTCGCCTTTTGAACGAGGCGGGCGAAGCCGCCGCCGCAAGACGGGCGGCGCGCGCGATCGACGCGCTGCGTCGCGGCTGGCCCCTTCGTATCGAGGGCGCCGACGGATCGCTCGACCTGCTCGCGGTCGAGAGCGCGCGCGACGCGGCGCTCGCCGGGTTCGCTGACGGCGCGGCCGACGTGCTGATTTCGGGCGAGCGCGCGGCGACGCTCAAGCTCACCAACCAGCGGGCGGCGGCGACGCCCGGGCCGGTGCGGATCGAACGGGCGGCGGAGCGTGTCGCCGCGGCGATGGCGATCGCCGACCCCGCGCTCGATCTCGCGAATCCGCTGAAAGGGCCGTTCCGCACCGCCCCGGCCGGCGGCGAGGCGGCGGCCGCGGCGGCGATGACGATGGCGCGCCATGCGGGACTGCTTCCCGCCTTCTTCGTGCGCGCTCCCCGGGGCGAGGCGGAAACGGCGTGCCGCGTCGAGGATGTCGCGGCTCTGCTCGATCCGGCGCGGCTCGAAATCGCGGCGCGTGCGCGCTTGCCGGTCGCGGCCAGCGAGACCGCCGAAATCGTCGCCTTCCGAACGCCCGAGGAGGCATCGGACCACGTCGCGCTGGTGATCGGCAAGCGCGATGCCAACCCGCCGGTGGTGCGGCTGCACAGCGAATGCCTGACCGGCGACGTGCTCGGCAGCCTGAAATGCGATTGCGGGCCGCAACTGCACGCCGCGCTGCACGCGATGGCCGACGCGCCGTGGGGGGTGCTGCTTTATCTGCGGCAGGAGGGGCGTGGGATCGGGCTGGTCAACAAGCTGCGCGCCTATGCGCTACAGGATCAGGGCTATGACACCGTCGACGCCAATCTGCGGCTTGGCTTTCCGATCGAGGCGCGCGATTTCGCGATCGCCGCGCGGATGCTGGACCTGCTGAACGTCCCGCGCATCCGGCTGATGACCAACAACCCGGACAAGGTCGCCCGGCTGGAGAAGGAGGGCGTCGACGTGATCGAACGCATCCCCCTCGCGCTGCCGACGAACCCGCACAACGAGCATTATCTGGCGACGAAGCGGGACAGGACGGGGCATCAGCTCTGAACAGGCGTCGGCCCCGCGAAGGCGGGAGCCGCAGGCAGCCTGGCGCTGAGCCGACAGCGGCCCCCCCGCTTTCGCGGGGGCGACGGTTTTCCCTCTATGCCTTAATGCACGAACCTTGCCACCACGTCGCGGTAGCTGCGGCTGACTTTCACCTGCGCGCCCGATCCGAGCACAAGGAAGCATTCGCCGTTGGTGTGCGGCTTGACCTGCTTGACCTGGCTGAGGTTGACGATCGTCGAGCGATGGACGCGCTGGAAGTTGCGCGGGTCGAGCCGCTTTTCCAGATCCTTCATCGTTTCGCGCAGGATCAGGCTGTTGTCGGCGGTGTAGATGCACATATAGTCGCCGGCCGCGTCGATGCGTTCGATGCTGTCGACGTCGACCCGGAAGATCTGGCCGCGATCCTTGATGTTGATCATCTTTTCATAGCGGTCGGCGGCGGGCGCTTCGGCGGCATGGTCGCTGTCGAACCCCTCGACCGCCTCCGGCGCGACCTCGGCCAGGACGGTCTTGAGCCGCTCGACCTCGGCGGCGCCCCGCTTTTCGGCGAGACGCTGGCGGACACGCTCGAGCGCGTCGGCAAGCCGTTCGGGCTCGACCGGCTTGACCAGATAATCGACCGCCTGCGCCTCGAAAGCGCGGATCGCATGGTCCGAATAGGCGGTGACGAAGACGACGAGCGGCGGTTCGACTTCCATCAATCCCTGGATCACCGAAAAGCCGTCGAACCCCGGCATCTGGATGTCGAGGAAGACAAGGTCGGGCTTGTGCGTCTTGATCTTGCGAATGGCCTCTCGGCCGTTCTGCGCGGTGTCGACCACCTCGACATCGCCATGCGCTTCGAGCCGCAGTTGCAGGCCCTGGGTCGCCAATTTCTCATCATCCACGAGGATGGTTCTGATCGTCATGTCTGTCCGGTTCCAATCGTCGCTTGTCCATCGGGCTGAAACGGAAATTCGACCACGACCGTGAAGCCGCCGTCGCCGCCCGCCTGCGCCTCGAAACGCTGCTGGTCGCCATAAGCCTGCGCCAGCCGGTCTCGGATGTTGGCTAAACCCACACCGGTCGATTCCGTTGCATGCCCCGTGGTGGGGTCGGGGCTGCCCGGTGGCAATCCCGTCCCCGTGTCCGACACGGTAATCCGAACCTTTTCACCGGCCAGCTGTGCCGAAATGGTGATGTCGGCCCCTTCTTCCTGGGGGGTGACGGCATATTTGATCGCATTTTCGATCAGCGGCTGGAGCAAAAGCGACGGCAGGCGTGCACGCGATACCGCAGGGTCGATTTCGAAATGCGGGCGCAGCCGGTCCTCGAACCGCATCTTTTCGATGTCGAGATAGAGTTTCAGCGTCTCGATCTCCTGCGCCAGCGTCACGCGCGCCGTCGGTTCGTTGGCGAGCGTGTAGCGCAGGAACGCGGACAGGCGCGACAGCATCGCGTTCGCGGGCTCGGACTGTTTGAGCAGCACGAGGGTCGAAATGCTGTTGAGCGTATTGAACAGGAAATGCGGATTGAGCTGGTAGCGCAGCATCGCGAGCTGGGCCGAGGCGGCCTGCGCCTCGAGCCGCAACATGCGATCATTCTGTTCCTCGAGTTGCAGGAAATAGTTGATCGCATAATAGAGCGCCGACCAGGCCGCGAGCGAGGTCCCGTCGACATAGACGAGCGCAAGCAGCAGCCCGGTAAAGCCCGATTCGCTGTCGGGCTTCAGGATCTGGAGGAACGAGGCGTCGATGAACGCCCAGATCGCCGTGGCGAGCGCGAGCAGGCCGAAACTGGCGCCCCACATCAGGATCGGGCGGCGATTGATGAGCGCGCGGTAGCAGACCGACAGCAGCAGGGTCAGCGAAAAGCCGGTGATCGCCGAAACGAGAACCGGCAGCAGAAAGTCGAAGCTCTGCCCCCCCGCGAGGCCCGACACGCCGCGCAGGCCGAGCCACGCGACCCAGCCGACGATCTGGAGGTTCCAGAAGGCGCGGACCTTGTTGCCGAAAAAGGGGCCCGGCGAAGAAAGACCGAAAAGCGGCATGGAGGCGGCTTGGCTCGCTATGGCTTATCGTCCCGGCGCGGTACGCCGGTCCTTGCGCGACATCATTCGGCGGCAACCGGCGCCACGTCGGCGGCGCTGCGCTGCCGTGCCTGGCCCAGCGGCTGCAATTCGGACCGATGCTTCCACATCAATTCGCCATAGCCGAGCGCGCGGCCGTCGTGCGCGGTGATCGTGACCGGGCCGATCGGCTGTTCGTCGTCCGCGTCGACGAGCACCGGGGTCGAGGGCACGCCGGCGCCCCATTTTTCGCCCCATTGGCGCAGCGCAATCATCGCGGGAAGCAGCTCGACGCCTTTTTGCGTGAGCTGGTACCGGACCTTGCGCCGGTCCTCGGCCATCACTTCGCGGGCCATGATGCCGTGGTCGACGAGCCGCGACAGCCGGTTCGACAGGATGTTGCGCGCGATGCTGAGTTCCTGCTGGAATTCCTCGAAATGGTGAACGCCGTTGAAGGCGGCGCGCAGGATCATGAACGACCAGCGTTCGCCCATCGCCTCGAGCGCGAGCGGCAGGGCGCAGCTTCCATTCAGGTCGTTGAGCGGTTCGCGTAGCTTGTCCATGCACCAGCACTAAACGATTATCGGCGCCAACGCCAAATTTTTTGACGCTGCGGCATGGCCTAGGCCGCGGTCCGGCACATCGCCGCGAGCCGCGCTTCGAGCAGCCCGAGCTGGCTCTCGCGCCGGAGCTCGGACGGAATGGTCGACCGCGAAGCGATCCCGTCGCCGGCCAGCCGCGCCAGGAAGGCGGCAATCTCGCGCTCGTCGGTCGTCGCGATGCCAAGACCGTGCCGCGCGATCAGGCGCCCCGAGTCCGATTCGGCGTTCGCCAGCGCGATGATCGGCCGGCCCGACCCGACATATTCGAACAGCTTCCCGGGCAGCAGCGTGTCTTCCCACGGATCGGTGCCGACCACCAGGATCGCCGCATCGGCGCGGGCCTGGGCCGCGAGCGCCGCGTCGCGCGACACCCTGCCGCGATCGGCGATGTCGAGAGTCGGGAAATCGGCGGCGATCTGGCGCACGATGTCGGGCTCGGACCCGTAGAAATCGATCGCGACCGGCAGGTCGAGTGCCGCCGCGGCCCGCAGCAGCGGGGTCGCGTCGCGGCGGTCGCCATAGAGGATACCGGTATAGACGAGTCGGAGCCGGCGGGGTTCGGCGACGTAGCGATCGGCGGGGACCGCGGCATCGACGCCGTTCATCACGGTCAACAGCTTGTCGGCGAGTTCGGGATAGGCGGCCCGATATTGCGCGCTCATCCCCTCGCTGACCGCGACGACAAGATCGGCCGAGGACAGCATCGCCCGCTCGTGATGCGCCTCGAACGGTTCGTAGAAAGGGGCCGCCCATTTATAGGGATTGCGCGCCCAGATGTCGCGATTGTCGGCGACGAACAGCGCGCCCGACGCCCGCGCCACCGCGCGCGCCGCGGCATGAAGCGAAAAGGGCAGGGCGGTCGACAGGACGACGTCGGGTGCCGGACCCGTTTCGAGCAGGGCAAGGCCGCGCCGTTTCATGGCGCGGGCGACCGGCCAGACATGGTCCGGCCACGACAGCAACCGCACCCCGGTGCTCAGCCGCTGTGCCAGCGGGCCGCGCTCGGGCCGGAAGCTCGACAGGCGCGTCAGGCGGGTATCGGAGACATAATGGACCTCGAAACCCGACATATCCGCCGCAAAATCCTGCGGAACCGCCGTCGAGGCCCCAGCGACGACGCTGACTTTCCATCCCTGCGCCGCGAAATGGCGCGCCATTGCAACCGGGCGCGACGACCCGACCGCGTTGGCGGGCGGAAACCAATAGGCGAAAAGCATCAGATGCGGGCGCGCATCGTCCGGCGTCGGCCGCACGCCGGGCGGCCGCGAATCAAGAGCATCGGTCCCCATCGGTTTCGGTCCTAGAGCGCGCGACCGATGCTTCCAACCGGCTTTACCAAAGTTGCTAACCTGTCCCGAAGGGCGCACATAACTTTCGCGTTGCAATTGGTGCGCCAGAGCCGACATTAGAGGCGATGCTGAGGCAGTATGAACTTGTCGAGCGCGTCCGCGCTTATGATCCCGACGTCGACGAGGCGTTGCTCAACCGTGCCTATGTCTTCACGGTCCAGAAGCATGGCAGCCAGAAACGCGCGTCGGGCGATCCCTATTTCAGCCATCCGGTCGAAGTGGCCGGAATCCTGACCGATCTTCATCTCGACAGCGAAACGATCGTCACCGCGCTGCTTCACGACACGCTCGAGGATACGCTGACGACCGCCGACGAGATCGAACGCTTGTTCGGTCCCGACGTCACGCGGCTCGTCGACGGGGTGACGAAGCTGTCGAAGATCGAGGCGCAGACCGAAAACGAGCGCGCGGCGGAGAATCTGCGCAAGTTCCTGCTCGCGATGTCGGACGATATCCGCGTGCTGCTGGTCAAGCTGGCCGACCGGCTGCACAATATGCGCACGCTGCATTTCATCCAGAATCCCGACAAGAGGCGGCGCATCGCCAGGGAGACGATGGATATCTATGCCCCGCTCGCCGAGCGGATCGGCATGTACGAATATATGCGCGAGATGCAGCTGCTCGCCTTTCGCGAACTCGAACCCGAAGCCTATGCGACGATCACCGGGCGGCTGGCCAAACTGACCGCCGGGGGCAAGGACAAGGTTGCCGCGATCAGCCGCGAGTTCAAGGAATTGCTCGCCGAAAAGGGTATCGAGGCCGAGGTGTCGGGGCGCGAGAAGCACCCCTATTCGATCTGGCGCAAGATGCAGGAGCGGCACGTCAGCTTCGAACAGGTGACCGACATCATCGCGTTTCGCATTGTCACCCCGACCGAGGCCGATTGCTACGCCGCGCTCGGGGTCATCCACCGCAAGTGGAAAATGGTCCCGGGCCGGTTCAAGGACTATATCTCGACCCCGAAGCGCAACGGCTATGAATCGCTGCACACGACGATCATGCACAACCAGAATATGCGGATCGAGATCCAGATCCGCAGCCGCGCGATGCACGAACGGTCCGAATTCGGCCTTGCCGCACACTGGGCCTACAAGCAGGGGGGCGGCACCCCCGACGGGCAGGCGGGGTGGATTCGCGACCTCATCGAAATCCTGGACCAGACGCACGATCCCGAAGAGCTGCTCGAAAACACGCGCATCGCGATGTACCAGGACCGCATCTTCGCGTTCACGCCGAAGGGCAGCCTGCACCAGTTGCCGAAGGGCGCGACGCCGATCGATTTCGCCTATGCCGTGCATACCGAACTGGGCGACCGCACGGTCGGGGCGAAGATCAACGGCCGGCTGGTACCGCTGCGCACCCAGATCGCGAACGGCGATACGGTCGAGATCCTGTCGTCGGACAAACAGACGCCGCAGCCGGCCTGGCTGGGATTCGCGGTGACGGGCAAGGCGCGGGCGGCGATCCGACGCCATGTGCGTTCGAAGGAGAAGGTCGAACTCGCGGCGCTCGGGCGCAAGATGTACGACGAGATCGTCGCGCGCCTGCCGGGCCGGATCGGCGACAAGGCGCGCGCCGCGGCGATCGAGCGGCTGAAGCTGGACGACGATATCGCGCTCTATGTCGCGATCGGCAAGCGGCACCTGTCCGCCGACGCGGTGATGGAGGCGCTCGTTCCCGGGATCACCGCCGAGATGAAGTCGAAACCGGGCAAGCTGCGCCAGGGGGCGGCGGTGTCGATCGAAGGCCTGACCCCCGGTGTCGCCTACAAGCTCGCCGATTGCTGCCACCCGGTTCCCGGCGACCGGATCGTCGGTCTCGCACGGCCCGACGAAGGGATCGAGGTGCATGTCATCGACTGTCCCAGCCTGGCCGACGGGGTCGATGCCGACTGGATCGACCTGAGGTGGCAGGAAGACAGCGAGGGCGGCAGCGCGCGGCTGTGCGTGGTGATCCGCAACGAGCCCGGGACGCTCGCCGAAATGTCGGGCATCCTTGCCGCCAATTCGGCGAACATCACCAATTTACGCCTGTCGAACCGCGAGGGCGAGTTCCACACCTATGACATCGTCGTCGAGGTGCGCGACGTCCATCATGTGATGCGCATCCTGTCAGCGCTCCGCGCGTCGGACACGGTGGTTCAGGCGGAGCGGCTTTAGGCGGGATAGCGACGTCGCGTTCGGGGTAGGAAGCGGACGTTGCGGTGAATCAAGCCCCTCCCCTTCAGGGGAGGGGTTGGGGTGGGGTCCATCGGCCTCGCGCAAGGCCGATGGACCCCACCCCACTACGACTAGGCAGCAAGCTGCCAAGTCTTCGTTGCCCCTCCCCTGAAGGGGAGGGGCTTGCATCTTGCATGTCCGCAATCGGTCGACCTGTTGCCATTGCGGTCTTCGGCCGTCGCGGGCCGGGTGGCGTCGTCGTTTCAAAGTTCAGTAAAGGTCAGCCTTGTGCGTCCTGTGATCTGGATCTTCGGGTGTGTT
Source organism: Sphingopyxis sp. CR5 (assembly GCF_059693785.1). Classification (NCBI taxonomy): domain Bacteria; kingdom Pseudomonadati; phylum Pseudomonadota; class Alphaproteobacteria; order Sphingomonadales; family Sphingopyxidaceae; genus Sphingopyxis; species Sphingopyxis sp. CR5. Next base: position 47,194 of record NZ_JCATIE010000016.1, read on the forward strand.
CGACGCGCTGGGCACTCTTCCGTTGAAAAAGCCCGATGAAGGCTGGCACAGCGGGATAATGTAGGAAAGCCTTATTTGATGGCGACGGCCGATTTGGGGTGGGGAGCTGCCATTTCCCCGCTTTGTCATTCCCGCGAAAGCGGGAATCCAGCGTGGGGTCAGCCGACGCACGCTCTGGGTCCCCGCTTTCGCGGGGATGACAATGTTGAAGATGCGGTTCGTCCCCAATCGGTCGATCCGATCACATCGGCAGCGATCGCGCCGTTCGGGGTGGGGAGCGGACGTGGCGGCGAATCAAGCCCCTCCCCTGAAGGGAGGGGCTTGCATCTCGCACGGCCGCAACCCGTCGTTAGCTGCCTTCGCCGTCAGTCCGGATAGGCCAGCGGCGGCCGCCAGCCCTTTTCGTCCACCGCGTCGCTGACCTTGTAGACCAGCCCCTTGCTGTTCAGGAACAGCTTTTCCATCTCGCTGCGCGTGAAGGGGCGCGAGCCGACGCGGCCGAAGATGGCGATCTGGCCGCCGGTTTCGTCGACCGCGCGGTCGCGGTCGAGGCCTTTCGACAGCGACAGCGCCGGGGCGGGGGTTTTCGCCCACGCGATCAGTTCGGGCGTCGGCTTCGGCGAAAAGCCATAGAGGCCCGGATTGTCGGGACTGGTCAGCTGGAGCACCTTGATGCCGCTGCGCCCGTCGGCGACATAGGCGAAGAGCGAGGCGTTGGTCGTCCCGACGATCACATCCTCGGCGTCGGTCATCGCGCCGTCGAAGGTCAGCGGCGGCCACGCGACGGGCGCATCGGGCCGGGTGACGTCGACGATCACCAGCCCGTCGGCCTTGGCCGCGACATACATATAGGTGCGCGCGAGATAGAGTTTGCGCGCGTCGGCGAGCCGCACCGTGCCCGCGGGCACCGGCACCGGCCGGTCCATATGGGTGATGTCGAACAGCTTCACCCCCTCGGCGTCGGTGACCCACAGGTAGCGGAACTGCACCGCGCTCGCGCGCGCGTCGGTGAGCGGCAGTTCGGCGGTGATCTTCGGTTCGAGCGGCGTCGACAGGTCGACGACGATCAGGCCGCGCTCGGCGGCGATATAGGCGTAATTGCCCGCGAGCGTGATGTGCCGCGCCCCGGCGAGCGCATTGCCGGGATTCCACGTCAGCGCGCGGTCGAGCTTGTTGTTGCGGAACTCGCCGTCGGCCATCGTGTCGATATCGACGAGGATCAGCCCCTCGACGCTGTCGGTGATCACCGCATAGCGATAGAGGGGCGCGAGCGCCTGTTCGTGATTTTCCGGGAAATTCTGGCGGATATAATCGTTGCGCGCGACGCTGATCGGCTGGGTGGTGCCGATCGCCATGCAGGTCGCGTTGGCCGTCTTCACATGCGTGTCGTGGCCGAGCGGCGAGAAGGGCGCGCGGACGATGCGTTCGGAGAAGCCCTTGTTGCCGATCGAGGCGATGTCATAGACGCGAAAGCCGCCCTTGCCCTCGGCTACGAACATATATTCGCCGCGCTGTTGCAGGCAGTTCACCCGGCCGCTCGTGTCCTGGACGATGTTGGCGAATTCCTCGAGCGCGTGGCTTTCGCCCGACCCCTTCTTGTCGAAGGTCTTGCCGCGCACCCAGTTCTTGAGCTCGCGGTGGTTCTGTTCGACGTGCAGCTTCCAGTAATCGGGATAGGCATAGCGTTGCAGATAGCTGCCGATCACCGCCTGCGGTTCGTCCCATTCGGTGACGCGCGTCGCCTGAAAGCCCTCTTCGAGCCCCGACCAGACGTTCAGCCCGACGAAATTGACGAAATTCGTGCCCATCAGCAGCAGCTGCGACATGATCGCATTATTATCGTCGGCGTCGGACAGGTGGCAGTCGGTGCACTGTTTGGTTTCCTGGAGGCGCACCGTATGCGGGAAATGCGGCGCGAAGGCCTGGCTCGAAAAGCCCGCGGCGGAGATCGGCGGCTGCTGCACATAGATACGCTCGCGGTTGATGTTCGTCGACGACAGGATCAGCGCCGAGGACGATCGGATCGGCGCAATGATGCCGCGCGGATTGCCGCCAGCGTCGGGCTCGCCGGGCTTGGTGAGCATGTGCCGGCCGAGCTGGAACATCTCGTCGCGCGCCACTTGCGGGTTATAGGTCGCGAAGTTGCGCGTCTCCTCCCCCTCGAAATGGTGCATGCTGGTCTTCCAGTTCGCCTCGATCGGCAAGTGACAGCCGCCGCAGCTCGTCGTCCACGACAAATGGCAGGTGAAGCAGGCCATGCGGTCGTCGCCGTGCGCGCGATCCGACTTCGCCACGCCCGGCCCCCAGCCGAAGCCGCCGTCGTCGGCGCCCGAGCGCGACATCAGCTTGGCGCGCGCCGCCCTGGCATTGAAATGCGGCCCCGGCGTCACCGATTGCTTGACCAGGCTGACCTGCCATTCGAGCTTCGGATCGACGATCGAGCGCTGGATCAGCCCGGTGATCTCGCCGTCGTCGCCATATTGAAATTCGAAGCGCCGCCGCCCGTCGGGGTTGCGCAGCAGCGCGAGGTTGGTGCCCTGCGGCCGTGCCGCGACGTTCGAGGTCAAGAGGTTCGGATACGCATCGGCGGTGCCGTGGCAATCCTTGCAGCCGATCTCGACCGCATTCGCGACCTCGCCCTGGATATAGCCGTTGCCGTGCGCGTCCTGCGCGAAATGGCAGTCGGCACACTGCATCCCCTTTTCGGCGTGGATGTCCATCATATGGACCGCCTTGCCGGGGTTGATCCCCGGCGGCACGAACTTGCCCTCGACCCCGGGCTTTGCGGGATCGGCGCTCGCGAGACACAGCTCGCGCTGCTTGGCGTCGCTGTAGCTCGCGCAGCTCTTGCGCCATTTCTCGGGATCCTTGGGATCGACGATATGCGCGGTGTCGGTGCCATAGGTCGACATGTTGCCGCCCTGGTCGAGCAGATTGCCGTTGCGGTCGCGCTTGAAGATGCCGCGGAAGTTCCAGCCGTGACCGTGATAGTCGGCGAACTGGGTATCCTTGTTGCTGTCGTTGACGTCATAGACGTCGCGCAGAAATTCGACGTCGGACCACAGGCCGCGCGGGCTCGCCCCCTCGGGATTGCGTTCGAGCACCTCGTGGACCTCGGCGGCGCCCGGATAGCGCTGCCGTTTATAGGTCCGTTCATACTCCTCGTCGCTCATCCCCGGCGGGCGCGGCGCGCTGTTCTCCGGCCCGGGCCACATCTGCGGCGCGTCGGATTCATAGTCCCACATCGTGTAGCCGAGGTATGAGTTCAGGAAGATGTTCGGCTGGTGCATGTGGCAGGTCATGCACTGCGCGGTCGGGATCGCACGGGTGAAGGCGTGGGCGATCGGGTGGCCCGATTCGCTACGCCCCGGCTCTTCGGGATGCGCGGGGTCGATCAGTGCGCCATGCCCTTTGCCATGCCCCGCGCCGCCGCCGTGCGCGCGCTTGCCCGCGATCGTCGGGTCGATCGTCGCGCTCTGGCCGTCGCGGCCAAAGCCCGCGTAGAGCAGGCTGTGCCGCGGCTCGCGGTCGTTGGCATAGACGACATGGCACCCCGCACAGCCCGACTGGCGATAATCGCCGGGCTGGTCGTTGGTCCCCATGAACCACATATAGGGGTCGTTGAGGCGGGTCTTGTGGATGTTGAGGACCGCGATCGCGATGCGCAGCCCGGTGCCGGGACCGCGATTCGATTGCTTGAGGTCGGGGCGGCCGGGCTCCTCGAGCCGCTGGATGCTCCCGGTCGGGTTCGGCAGGCCGATCTCCGAAAATTGCGTGCTGATGTTGCGGCCGCCGCGCTCGAACACGCGGAACACGTCGCTCGGCGGGACGACGTTCCAGCGCGGCAGCGGATAGAGCCGCGCCAGCGCCCCGCGCTTCGTTTCGCTGTCGGTCAATATCTTGTCCGAGGGAAAAGCGGGCTTGCACGCCTCCTTATACTCCTCCGCGCTGAGCCGCGACGAGGGCGACAGGATGCAGGCGGCTTCGCCGGTGCGGGTATAGGCCTCACCGAACACATAATTTTTGAAGGGCACGATTCCGTTGTTGTACGCGCCGCCGCCCCACAGCATCGCGCCGGTCGACATCAGCGAACGTTCGGTCGCCTCGATGACCTCGAGGTGGCACGCGCCGCACGCCTCGCGCGCGACCCGATAGTCGCTGGGATTGACGAAGCGGATATATTCGGGCGCTTCCTTGTTGAGCAAAGTATAGCTGCGCTGCGGGTTCGCCGAGCTGTCGTGCCACGCGCCGGGCAACGTCGGTTGCGGATGCGCGCGCTTCATCACCGCCAGGTTGCGCGGGTCGTCATAGCCGAGCGTCGGGTCGCCGAATTCGGCCGCGTCGCCGCCATGACAATCGGTGCAGCCGAGGCGGACCGCCGGGGTCGCGTGCATCGTCGGGCGGTCGGTCCGGACGTGGCAGCTGTAACAGCCCTCCGACTTCGCCATCATGTCGGCCTCGCTCTGCTCGCGCGGCGCGGGCGGGGTGAAGCGATACTCGACCTTGACCGGCTTTTCCTCTTCGGACGCACGGCCGGACTGCCCGCCGAAGGACAGCGACATCAGGAGGACGGCGAAGAAGGCGAGGAGCTTGCGCGTCATCATCAGAAACTCAGGATCGCATTGGCGAGGATCGACACATAGACGGTGTCGCGGCGCTTGTTTTCGAACAGATCCCTGAAGCCCTTGCCCGGCACGAGGACCGCGGCGCTGAGGCGCCCGACGATATTCTGCGTCGCTTTCGGCCGCCAGATGCCGGCAACCGACAGGTCCCAGCCGATATCCTTCGGGATCGACCCTTCGCTGCGCAGGGCCTGCAGCGTCGCCGTATTCTGGAACCACAGATGATTGGCGTTGCCGCTCACCCGCACCTCGGGCGACAGGTCGAAATCGGCACCGGCGCCGAGCAGGATGGTGCCCGGATTGTTGAAGTTCGACTGCCCCTCCTCCTTCGACGAGCGCAGCGAATTCAGGAGGCCGTTGCGGCCGTTGATCGAAATGACGCGCCCGCCGCCGGCAAAGGGAATCGTCTGGCGAATCCAGTAGCTCGTGTCGGCGCCGGCAAAGATCGGGTTTTCGAAGATCGCGTCGAAGCCGCCCTCGGTATCGTTATAGGGGTCGCCGTCGCCGGTCGCGTAGAGTCCCGACAGGCGGAAGCGCATCCAGTCGTGATCGTAGCTGAACTCGGCGGCGGCGAACCCCGCGCGAATCTTCGCGGGCTCGTTGGTGAAGATGCTGTTCCTATCCTCGCCGAGCGCGGCATAGACGCTCGCGGTGACGTTGATCCGCCCGACGCGCCCGTCGGCGCTATAGCCCAGATAGACGGCGTCATAATCGCGCCCGCGCAAGTTCCCGAGCAGCGCCGGGCGCACCGGAAAGCCATTATGGTCGATCTGGATATCGCCCTTTTCGCGGTTGATGTTCCACGTCGCCGACAGCTGGCTGGTCAGCCCGACGACCGGAAAATCCTGGCGATAGACGTTGGCGGTCAGGACATAATCGTCGCGCGGGCTTTGGGTGACGTCGTTGAGGCCGCTGTTGGTGTCCTTCTCGAGCCGCCAGAAGGCCGCGAGATTATATTGGAAGCGATTGTTGTCGCGATTGCCGAACAGGCGGATGCCGAGCTGGCTGTCGTTGAACAGGAAGCCGCGGAAATCGCTCTGGAACGGCTGGATGCCGACGCGGATCGAATGGAAGTCATAGCGGTCGCTGTCGTTGCCGAGATGCTTGTCGATAAAGGCTTCCTGCACCCCCAGGAAGCTGTCGTACCGATGGCTTTTCTTCGATGGACGCACGTCGAGGACGCGGCGTTCGGGCACGTCGACATAGTTGAAATTATAGGCGAGCGTCAGGCGATATTCGACGTCGGGCGGCTTGAACGCGGTGTTGCCCTTGATCAGCGCCACGCCGCCGATGAAGGTCTGCGCGGCGACGAAGCTGCGGTTCCTGCCGAACACGTCGAGGCTGCCCGGGCGCTCGGTGGTCTGCACCCCAACCGGAATCGGAAAGGTGCGCGGTTCGAACACGCTGTCCGAAATCGCGTTCACAACGAAGAACCAGTCGTCACCCTTGATCGGCAGCCACGGCACCTTGGCGCGGTCGATCGGCCGGTCGCCCTTCAGCGTGTTCTGGTGATAGGGGTCGAACCAGCGTTCCTTGACCACGCCCAGAGTTTCGATCAACCGCCAGCGGTCGGGGATGGGAAGCTGGTCGCGAATGCCCGGGAAAGCCTCCGGCGGCGGCGGGCGCAGCGCACCTTCATTGTCCTGGCTCAGCGGCTCGGGAAGCTCGGGGTTATAGCCCGGGCGGCGGCGCCCCTCGATCAGCTGGGTGACGAGATCGTCGCCGACCATCTGTTGCCATTCGACCGGCGGCGGAGGCGGGGTGAGTTCGTCGAGGGGCTGTTCTTCGGCAGCAGGGGCCGGCTGTTCGGCGGTGGCCGGATCGGCGGGCGGCTCGCTCGCGGGCGCGCCTTGCGCCGCGAGGGTCGCGATCACCGGCCAAAGGCTTCCCCCCGCCATCATGCGCTACAGCCCGTCGCAGACATTCTGCTGCGCCGTGTCGAGGAAGGGCGCAAAGGGACAATTGATATAGCGCAGCCGCACCGTCGCGCCGTCGGTCAGGCGCACGACGACCTGATCGGCGCGGATCGCCGTCGGGGCATTGCCGATCCCGCCGACGCGCGCGCCGGCATTGTGGAGCCCCAGAAAGCTGATCATATCGTCCTGGTCGATGCCGTCGCCCGACACGCCGATCCCGCCGACCAGCCGGTCGCCGCGATAGACGGGAACCGAACCGGGAAAGATCTGGATGCCGTTCTGCAGCCGGTTCTGCCCCGCCGCGACATCGGGCAGCGTCGTGCAGCGCTGCGGCGTGTCGGTCGCGCTTGCGCCCGACACATAGCTAAGATGCGCGCCCAGATTGCCGATGATCAGCGCCGATTGCAGCCCGGTCGAAAAAGGATTGAACTGCGCGATCGGCCGCGACAGCGGGCCGTTCGGCCGCCCGACCTCGCCGTCGGGAAAATAGGGCCGCGACAAATTGCCGCCCGACCGGTCGGCGAAGGCGAACGTGCCGGTGAGCGCCGACGGGTCATTGAGGAAGCTGCGCACCGCGGTGACGAACTGGCGCACGTCGGCGCTCGCGTTCGCCGACAGATCGGCGCCCGCCTGCGCGCCCGAAAAGAAGGTCGCGGTGCGCGCCTTTTGCAACGACACGTCGGTGCCGAAGATCGGCGCATCGGGCGAGCGGACGATACCGAGCACCGCGCCGTTCGTGTCGACGACGCTGATCGACACCTGCGCGCGGCTGTCGAGCGGGCGGCGGATCTGCGCGCGCGCGCGGCTCATCACCGCGAACGCTTCCTCAAGCAGCGCGCGCACCTCGGCGGCGGTCAGCGGCGCGCTATTGCTCGCGCCGTCGGTGGCGGCGCGGATCGGAAAGCGGTTCGCGCCGCCGCCGTTGGTCAGCACATAGGCGTCGGGGTTTGAAAATTCGCTCGTCGTCGCGGGGCGGATGCCCGACGCTTCGCTGCCATAGGCGGTGCCCGCGATGACGGCGGCGTTCGCATAGCCCGTGACCGCGACGAGCGCCCCCGCGCTGGCGCCGAGGCTCGCAAAGCTCGCGCCGCCGCTCGTCTGGAGGCCTGCATAGGTCGCGTCGGAGAAGCGCAGGCTCGTTCCGTCGACGGTGATCTTGTCGGCGGTGATGCTCGCGGGCGCCTCGAAGCCGCGCGTGCCGGAAAGCGCAATATATTCCTCTGCGTCGCTGTCGGTGTCGAGGATGTTCGGGTCGCTGCCGTAATCGCCGTCACCCATCACGCCGATGCCGCCGACGAGCACGCCATTTTTATAGAGCGGCAGCCCGCCCGGATCGGCAGAGAGGCCGAGCGGCGACCGTTTCGGCCCGATCAGTGCCGCGCCGCCGCCGCCGCCGAACCGCGCCGAAAAATCGCTGCACGGAAGCTGGCTGAATTGCACCCCGAACAGCGGTCCGCTTTCGAGCCCCGCGGTGGTCGGGGCGGGCGGGAAATGCTCCTGGACGATCTGGCTAGCGGTGCGCGTCGAAAAGGCGTTGCCGCCGCTCGAGAGGTACGCGCCGGTGACCGCCTTCGCGATCGCGCCGGCTTCGGCGGGGAAGCTGACATTCTGCGCATCGATATCGTCGCCGTTCGGCGCCGCCGAGGTCGTCGCGGTCGCGCGCGCGCCGGTCATCCGATAGACGGCGAGCACATTGCCGACGCGGTCGGTTACCGCGATCACCGACGGCAGGCCGCGTGCCTGCGCTTCGGCGATCGCATTGGCCAGGACCTGCTGGACGTCGGCGACGCTCAGCGCTTCGGCGGCGGGCGGGGTATAGACCCCTGTCGGCGTGGGCGTCGGCGCGGGGGCGGGCGCAGGGCTCGGCGTCGGCGTACCGCCGCCATCCCCGCCGCCGCACGACGCGAGCAGCAGCGCGGCGAGCGCGGCGAAGGTGGTCGAACGAAACAGCGCGGAGCGTTGTCTTCCCCCCTCCCGCTTGCGGGAGGGGTTGGGGGTGGGCAACGACGTCGCTATGGCCCACCCCGCTGCGACTAGCGAGCAAGCTCGCAAGTCTCGCTGCCCCTCCCGCAAGCGGGAGGGGACATTTCGACGCATAGAAATCACATATGCGATGGCCTTGGCTTCGCTCGGGGAGGCGGACGATATATTTCGACGCGCCATTATCTGAGCGCCTGAATCGCGCGCACCGCGCTGCCGAACGATGCCTGGAAGTCGGCGGGGCGATAGCTATTGGGGTCCTTCACCGCGGCATAGGCGCGGTCGATGTCGGCGCGGATGCCCGCCGCGGCGCCGACGGTGATCCGCCCCGACGACACCATCGCGCCGAGCAGGGTATCGACCCCCATCACCGCCTGCGACGATCCGGCATAGTCGGTCAGGCGGTTGCCGACCGTCTTTGCCGCGATCGCATCGACGAGCGCAAAGGCGTCGGTGCCCGCAAAGCTCCGCGCGGCGAAAGCGGCCTTGAGCGCCGACACCGTCCTGGCGAGTTCGCCCGCGGCGGCGACCGCACTCGGGCGATCGGTCGCGAGCCCGCGGTGAAAGGCCGCCGAGCGCGCGGCGAGCTGTTCGGCGAGCGCGGGCGAGGCGAGCCGCGATGCGGCCGACAGCATGATCAGATTCTCGTCGTTATAGGGCGGCATGCCTTCGGGCATCCCCGGGCGGCCGGGATTGTCGAGGCTCGTCTTCACCGGCTTCGCCTGGTCATAGATGCGGCGGTGGCAGCTGTGGCAGTCGAGGAAGTAGAATTCGGGGAACATCCCCTCGGTCCCGCGCTTCGACTGGAACAGCGCGAGACTGCGTTCGAGCGCCGTCGCCTGGCCGACCGCCCACATCTGGACATGGTCGGTGCGCGTCGCGGGCGCGCCGAACTTGCGCCAGCCATAATCGGCGTCCTCCTGATGATGCGCCTGCAGCGCCGAGAAGAGGTCGAGCTCGAACGAAATGCGCGGATGCCCCGCCGCCATGATGCGGTGCGTGACGAACTGCCCCTCTCCCGCCGAGCCGAAGTGACAGTCGACGCAGACGCCCGCGCGGACCACGGGGTCTTCGAGCTTGCGCAGCCCTGCGCGCAAGTTGGCGAGGTGCTTTTCGCGCATTTCGGCGCCCGGGTCGGGGTTGTCGCCGACCCCGGCATAATGGGTCGCGATCCAGCCGCCCGCGGGGCCGTGGCACGATTCGCACGTCACCCCGTCGGCGAGCGGCGCGGTGCCGCGGCTCGCCGCGGCGTCGCTGTGGCAGCCGAGGCACATCGCAGCGCGGCTCGGGTCGCCTATGCCGAGGTTCGCCGCGATGAAGCGGCTGCGGCCGTTCGACAGCACCGCCCACGCGCGGCTGTGTGCGCCGCCGGGAGTCGAAGGCTCCTGCCAGCGCATCAGCTCGTCCTGGCGGACGATCGTGCCGTCCGCTTCCATCCGGCCGTGGCACGTCGATCCGGCGCACGAAGCGACGCCGAGGAAGCGGCCGCCGCTTTCGCCCTGCGAGCGCGCCGGCGGCGCGGCGAGCGTCGCGGCCAGGATCAGCATCGCGAGCACGGCGGCGAAAACGGCGATCGCCGTCCATCGCCGTTCGCCGCGCTGTCCTGCCGCGTGCATCGTCATGCCTGCCCCCCTGGACCGTCTAGCCGCTAAACCACCCCGAACGCCAGCATCGCGTCGGCGACCTTCTTGAATCCCGCGATATTGGCGCCCTTCACATAATCGACATAGCCGCCGCCCTGGTCGCCATAGGTCAGGCAGCGGTCGTGGATTCCGGCCATGATGTCCTTGAGCATCTGTTGCAGCTCGTCTTCCTGCCAGCTCCGCCGCTCGCTGTTCTGGCTCATTTCGAGCCCCGATACCGCGACGCCGCCGGCGTTGGCCGCCTTGCCCGGCGCATAGAGGATTTTCGCATCCTTGAAGATGTGGACGCCCTCCAGGTCGGTCGGCATGTTCGCGCCCTCGCTCACCGCGATGCAGCCGTTCTTCACCAGCGTCTTCGCATCGTCGCCAAGCAGTTCGTTCTGCGTCGCACAGGGCAGCGCAACGTCGCACGGCACGCCCCACGGCGTCTTGCCGGGGGTGAAGGTCGCACCTTTGAACTCGCTCGCATAATCCTCGATACGGCCGCGGCGGTGCGTCTTGTGCGCCTTTACCCAGTCGATCTTTTCCTGGGTGATGCCGTCGGGATCGTGGATGAAGCCCCCCGAGTCGGAGAGGGTGAGCACCTTGCCGCCCAGCTGGACGATCTTTTCGGCGGCGTGCGTCGCGACATTGCCCGACCCCGAAATCACCGCACGCTTGCCAATGAGATCCCGGTCCTGCACCGCGAGCATATTGGCGAGGAAATAGACCGCGCCATAGCCGGTCGCCTCTGGCCGGATCAGCGAGCCGCCCCATTCGATGCCCTTGCCGGTCAGGACCCCGGTAAACTGGTTCGTGATCCGCTTATACTGTCCGAACATGAAGCCGATCTCGCGCCCGCCGACCCCGATGTCGCCCGCCGGCACGTCGACGTCCGCGCCGATGTGGCGATAGAGTTCGGTCATGAAGCTCTGGCAAAAGCGCATGATCTCGCGCACGCTCTTGCCCTTGGGATTGAAGTTCGCGCCCCCCTTGCCGCCGCCCATCGGCAGGCCGGTCAGCGCATTTTTGAACGTCTGTTCGAACGCCAGGAATTTGAGCACGCTTTCGGTCACGCTCGGGTGAAAGCGGATGCCGCCCTTGTAGGGGCCGATCGCATTGTTGTTCTGAACCCGCCAGCCGCGCTGAACGCGAATATTGCCGTTGTCGTCTTCCCAGCACACGCGGAAAGAGACGACGCGATCGGGTTCGGCCATGCGCCGCAGGATCTGCTGCGCATGATAATCTTCCTTGTCGCCAATGAAGTCGAAAATATCCTCGGCGACTTCCTGCACCGCCTGCACGAACTCGGGCTGCCCCGGGTTGCGCCGCTTAACGCCTTCCATGAACGTCGGAAAATCGACGTGATCGGAAACTGCCATGGCACCCCTCCCCCTCCAAAAAAAGACTGGGAAAACCGGTGCGACCCGCTGTTATGACGATTTTCGTTGACCGACCTCAACGCGTCAAGGCTACACCATCGCGAGGCAAAGGCAAGTCGCCACCGCGTCTTTATGCCGGGGCGGCAGGGGAGCCGAGAACATGAGCGAGACGAGGACAATGACGCGCGCCAATCGCACGATCCTGATAGCGGCATTCCTGCTGCTCGTCGCGGCGGTCGGCTATGCGATATGGCGGGATTCCGGGCCGGCGGCGCTCGACTCCGCGTCCCCGGCCGCTGTGCCGCCCGGCGATCGGCTGACGGCTCTCGCGGCGCAGGCCCAGGCGACCCCCGGCGACGCCGATGCCTGGACGAAGCTGGGCGCGGCGCGGTTCGACACGAGCGATTATGCCGGTGCCGCCGCGGCCTATGAAAAGGCGGTGGCGATCGCCCCCGATTCGGCCGGTCTCTGGTCCGCTCTCGGCGAGGCGCGGGTGATGGCGAGCGCGCGCGATCCGATGCCCCCGGCGGCGCTGGCGGCGTTCGAGAAGGCCGTGGCGCTCGATGCCGGCGACCCGCGCGCGCGCTATTTCCTCGCCGTCAAAAAGGACGTCGGCGGCGATCACAAGGGTGCGATCGAAGACTGGTTCGCGCTGCTCGCCGACACGCCGCAGGGCGCGCCGTGGGAAGCCGACCTGCGCCGCACGATCGAGCAGGTCGGCGCGATCCACAAGATCGCGGTCGCCGACCGGCTTGCGAACACGCGGGCGCGTGCGCTCACCCCGAGCGAAATGCCCGTCGCGGCGCGCGCGATTCCCGGTCCCTCGCGCGCCGAGATGGAAGCCGCGTCGCAACTCCCGAAGGGTCAGCAGGACGCGATGATCGCCGGGATGGTCGACGGGCTAGAGGCCAAGCTGAAGGCGAACCCCGCCGACGTCGACCGCTGGATCATGCTGATGCGCAGCCGCATGACGCTGGGCGAGACGGCGAAGGCGGCGCAGGCGCTGAAGGACGCGGTTGCCGCGAACCCCGGTGCGGCGGAGCGATTGAAGGCGCAGGCCCAGATGCTCGGGGTGCCGGGGGCGTGAAGCCCAACCGCCATTGAAAACGCAGTGTGCTCCCGCGAAGGCGGGAGCCCATGATCCGGCCGTGCAAGGTGGCGTCAATCGGAGATGGGTCCCGCCTTCGCGGGGACACACTCAATACAAGGCGCATCTACCCCGCCATCAGCGCCGCATTGCCGCCCGCCGCGGTGATATCGGTGCTGATCGACTTTTCCTCGGCAAAGCGGCGAAGGTAGTTCGGCCCGCCGGCTTTCGGTCCGGTGCCGGACAGGCCGCGGCCCCCGAAGGGCTGCGAGCCGACGATTGCGCCGATCTGGTTGCGGTTGACATAGACGTTGCCGACCTGCGCACGCGCGGCGACATGCGCGGCAACGGCGTCGATCCGCGTGTGGACGCCGAGCGTGAGCCCATAGCCCGACGCATTGATCGCGTCGATCAGGGCGTCGAGTTCGCCGCCCTTCCATGTGGCGACATGGAGCACGGGGCCGAATATTTCGCGCCGGAGGTCGGTGACATGATCGAGGCGGATCATGGCCGGCGCCACGAAGGTGCCGCCGGCCGGCAGGTCGAGGCGCCGCGCTTCGGCGATCAGGCGACCCGCTGCCCGTGCTTCGTCGATATAGGCGGCGATGCCCGCGCGCGCCTCTTCGTCGATGATCGGGCCGACGTCGGTCGCAAGGATCGCGGGATCGCCCACGGTCAGCTCGGCCATCGCGCCGGCCACGATGTCGATCATCGTCGCGGCGACATCGTCCTGTACGCAGAGCAGGCGCAGGGCCGAACAGCGTTGGCCGGCGGACTGAAAAGCGCTCGCCACCGCGTCGCGCGCAACCTGTTCGGGCAGCGCGGTCGAATCGACGATCATCGCGTTCGCGCCCCCGGTTTCGGCGATCAGCGTCGCGATCGGGCCATCGCGCATCGCGAGGCCCCGGTTGATCGCGCGCGCGACGTCGGTCGAACCGGTAAAGGCGACGCCGATGACGTCGTCATGCCCGGTCAGCGCCGCGCCGACCGTTTCGCCGCGGCCGGGCAGATAGTGAAGGATGTCGCCCGGAACCCCGGCTTCGAGCAGTATCTCGATCGCGACGTGCGCGATCAGCGGCGTCTGCTCGGCGGGCTTGGCCAGCACGGCGTTGCCCGCCGCAAGCGCGGCCGACACCTGCCCCAGAAAGATCGCGAGCGGGAAGTTCCAGGGGCTGACGCATGCGAAGATGCCCTTGCCTTCGAGGATCAGCTCGTTGCGTTCGCCGGTCGGACCGGGGAGGGGGGTCGGGCAGGTGAAGTCGGCGCGCGCCTGAACCGCATAATAGCGCAGGAAATCGACCGCTTCGCGTATCTCTGCGACGGCGTCGACCAGCGTCTTGCCCGCTTCGTCCATCGCGAGGCCCAGGAACAGCGCGTCGCGGTCCTCGATCAGATCCGCGGCGCGTTCGAGCCGCTCGGCGCGAAAGGCGCCGCCGGCAAGGCTCCAGTCGTCCTGCGCCTTGCGCGCGGCGGCGACGGCGTCATCGATCGCCCTCGCGTCCGCCTCGATCACATGTCCGACCGTCGTTCCGGTCGCGGGATTGCGGACCGGCTCCGCCGGACCGTCGCGGGTGACGCCGCCGACGACCGGCGCGGCGACAAGATCGCCGCGCCGCGCTTTGGCGATCGCGGTCATCAGCGCCTCGGGCACGCCGGGCTCGCCCAGGTCGTAACCGCGCGAGTTGTGCCGGACCGGATCATAGAGCTGGAGTCCGGTCGGCAATTTGGAGGGGGCGCTCGCGACGCTGCGCGGATCGACCGCCAGCTGTTCGGCGGTAACGTCGGGATCGGAGAATTGGTGGACGAAGCTGGAGTTCGCACCATTTTCGAGCAGGCGGCGGACGAGATAGGCGAGCAGGTCGCGGTGGGTCCCGACGGGCGCGTATATGCGGACGGGACGCGGTGGCGGGAACAGCGCCATGATCGCGTCGTGCGCGCCTTCGCCCATTCCGTGCAGCCGCTGCAGCTCGTAATCGGCACCGGCGAACAATTCGGTGACAAAGGCAAGCGTCATCGCGTTGTGGCTCGCGAAGGCCGGGAACAGGCAGTCCTGGCATTCGCGCAGGATTTGCGCGCAGGCGAGATAGTTGAGGTCGGTGTGAAGCTTTGCCGTGAACACCGGAAAATCGCCGAGCCCCAGCGTCTGCGCGCGCTTGATCTCGGTATCCCAATAGGCGCCCTTGACGAGCCGCATCGACAGCATGACGCCGCGCCGCCGCGCGCGCGCCGCGACCCAGCGGATGACCTCGCTGGCGCGTTTCTGATAGGCCTGGACGACGATGCCGAGCCCGGTCCAGCCGTCGGCGATGCCGGCGTCGATGAGCGCGCCGTAGACGTCGAGGTGCGGTTCGAGCCGGTCGCTCTCCTCGGCGTCGATCATCAGCGGGATGTTCACGCCCCTGGCCGCCTGCGCGAGTTCGATCACGCGGGGGATCAGTTCGTCCCGCACGCGCACTCCCTGCAAATATTCGTAGCGTGGGTGGAGCGCCGACAGCTTGATCGAAATGCCGTGGTTCGCGAACGGATCGCCCGGTTTCGCGTCGCGTCCGATACGCGCGATCGCCGCGGCATAGCTGTCGTAATAGCGCCGCGCGTCGTCGGCGGTGCGCGCCGCCTCGCCCAGCATGTCGAAGCTTGCAAGCTCGCTCTTGTCCCGGTCGGCGCGCTTGACCGCCGCGTCGATGCTTTCGCCCATCACGAATTGCTGGCCGAGCAGCTTCATCGCCGCCAGCGCCGCCTGCCGGATCACCGGCTCGCCCGAGCGGCGAATCATCGACTTCAGCAGGGTAAGCGGTTTGGCCTGGCTGCCCATCGCGTCGAGCATCAGGGTGGCCGATCCCAGGGACAAGCCGCGCGCCGACAGCGCGACGACCAGCGGGCTGTCCTCGTCATCGCCTTCGGCCCAGTGGCGCCCGGCGATCTTGTCGCGGATCAGCGCGTTCGCGGTGGCGCTGTCGGGGACGCGCAGCAAGGCCTCGGCAAGGCACATCAGCACGACGCCTTCCTCGGTCGAAAGGCGATACCGGTTCATCAGCTGTGCGACGAGTGTCTCGCGCTCGCCCTCGGCCTTCGCCTTGCGGATCAGCGTCAGGCCGCGCGCCGTCACCGCCTCGACGGTCGCGGGCGAACGGGCGAGGTCGTTCCGCAGCGCGGCGACGATGTCGGCTTCGCTGCGGCGGGCGAGGGCGCGGATGGCGGCGCGATCGGTGGGCTGTGTCATCGCGCGAGCATAGCAAATCGCCATCTTGCGGTCCGCCTTCAAAATATGGAAAACCATTATGCTTTGACCTATTTTTCGAAAAATATTAGTCGATTTGCATGAAGATCAAGCCATCAGCAGTCGATCTTGATGAATTCGACCGGCGAATCCTTGCGATTCTGGGGCAAAATGGCCGCATCACCTTTACCGACCTTGCGCAGCAGATCGGGCTGTCGAAGACCCCGTGCCAGCAGCGGGTCAAGCGGATGCAGGAAAGCGGGCTGATCACCGGCTTTCGCGCGATCGTCGATCCGGCGAAAGTCGGCCTCGACCACATCGCCTTTACCGAGGTCAAGCTGACCGATACGCGCGAGGAAGCGCTACGCGAATTCAACGCCGCGGTGCGCCGCCTGCCCGAAGTCGAGGAATGCCACATGATCGCGAGCAGCTTCGACTATCTGCTCAAGGTCCGCACCGCCGACATTCGCCGCTATCGCATCGTGCTGGGCGAGAAAATATCGACCCTGCCGCACGTCGCGAGCACGTCGACCTTCGTCGCGATGGAAACGATCTGCGAGGCGGCGCGCTGACGCCTGCTCCACGCTTGTCGCGCAGCGCGAGCGATTATAACGTCATCGCCGACTCCGCCGGCACGAACCGGCCAGCACAAAGGGAGAAGGACGGCATGGCGAACGAGACGAGCGGAGAGGCCGTGGTGCCCCTCGACCCCGCGTGGCCCAGCATGTCGCTCGCCGAGGCGACCGCGCTGTTGACCGCGCCGGGGGCCAGGTTCGAAATGGAGACGGCGACGATCCGCGGAATCCCGACGCGGGTGTGGAAAAATGCCCCGGCCGACCTTGGCGCGCTGCTGGACATCTCGCGGGCCCATGGCGAGCGCCTCTTCACGATACTCGACGACGAGCGGGTCAGCTTCGAGGCGAACTGGCGCGCGACCGCCCTGCTGGCGCAGGCGCTTCGGGACGCCGGTGTGGACAAGGGCGATCGCGTCGCCTTTGCGATGCGCAACCTGCCCGAATGGCCGATGATCTTTTTTGCGATCACCACCCTGGGTGCGATCGCGGTGCCGCTCAACGCCTGGTGGACGGGGGCAGAGCTTGCCTATGGCATCGCCGATTCGGGCGCGAAGATCGTGATCGTCGACGATGAACGCCACGAACGCCTGATCGACCAACTCGGTGCGCTGGATGCGGTCGAGCATATGATCGTCGTGCGAGGCAAAGCGGGGGTGCCCGGCACGCGCGCCCTCGAAGACATTGTCGGCGTACCGCGCGACTGGGCCGCCTTGCCCGCGATCGACCGGCCGCAAGCGGCGATCGATCCCGACGACGAGGCGACGATCTTCTATACCAGCGGGACGACGGGTCATCCGAAGGGTGCGCTGGGTACGCATCGCAACCTGATGAGCAATATCCTGTCGGGCGGCTTCTCGGCGGCGCGCAATTTCCTGCGCCGCGGGGAGCCGGTCCCCGAGCCCCAGCCGCGGACGGCCCTGACCGTCATCCCGATGTTCCATGTCACCGCCTGCTCGGCGAGCCTGATGGGCAGCATGGCGGCGGGCCATACGACGATCTTCATGCGCAAATGGGACGCCGAGCAGGCGATGACGATCATCGAGCGCGAGAAGGTCAACGTCACTGGCGGTGTTCCGACGATCGCATGGCAGCTGATCGAGCATCCCGACCGCGCCAGATACGACCTGTCTTCGATCGAGGCGATCGCCTATGGCGGTGCGCCCTCGGCGCCCGAACTCGTCAAGCGCATCTTCGAGGAATTTGGCGCGCTGCCCGGTAATGGCTGGGGCATGACCGAGACGATGGCGACGGTTACCTCGCATTCGTCCGAAGACTATCTCAATCGCCCGACGAGTGCGGGACCGCCGGTCGCGGTCGCCGATCTTGAAATTCGGGCCGACGACGGGACAACCGTTCTGCCCACGGGGGCGGTTGGCGAATTGTGGGCACGCGGCCCGATGATCGTCAAGGGCTATTGGAACAAGCCACAGGCGACCGCCGAAACCTTCGTCGACGGCTGGGTTCGCACCGGCGACCTGGCGCGCGTCGACGAGGAGGGATTCCTCTATATCGTCGACCGCGCGAAGGACATGGTGCTGCGCGGGGGCGAAAACATCTATTCGTCCGAGGTCGAGAATATTCTGTACGAACACCCCGCCGTGACCGATTGCGCGATCATCGGCATTCCCCATCGCACGCTGGGCGAAGAGCCCGCCGCGGTCGTGCATCTTGCACCCGGTACGTCGGCCACCGCGGCCGAATTGCAGGACTGGGTACGCGCCCGCCTGGCGGCGTTCAAGGTTCCCGTGGCCATCCATTTCGTCGCCGCGACGCTGCCGCGCAATGCCAACGGCAAGATACTGAAGAAGGATCTGAAGGCGCTTTTCGCCGATCGCGACGCGGCAGCCGCCTGAGACTTGACTCCCCCTCGCCACACTGGTCGGTAAAGATATACCAAGGAATTGGGGGCATAGGGTCGTGCCATGATGGTCTTGCGACAAGATCGGGAGCGCCGATGGCGCGTGCTGGCGTTCGCGCTCGCCTGGCTCGTCGCGGCGTGCCTTGCGACCCCGGCGACCGCGCGTGCTCTCCACCTCGATGCGCCTTTTTGCCATGCCGTCACAGACGTTTCCGTTCCGGACGACGATCTGGCTGCGCTTCCTTTTGCCTGCACGGGGGAGCCGCAGGATTATCGGAAGCGCAGCCTGTGGCTGCGCTTCCCGGTCGACGACGGTGCGACGGGCAGGATGCCGGCGGTCATGGTCCACTATACGCGCTTTGACCGGCTGGCGGTCGGCTTCGTCTATGCCGACGGCGCGGTTCGCTGGCAGGATGTCCGGCAGGGTGATTACGGTTCGCACTGGCGCGTCGGCGGCCAGCTGTTGTTCGAGGCCCAGGGCCGCGTCGCGCCGCCGGTCGCGATGGCCATACGGTCCGATGGGTTGGCGGATTATCACCTGCTGCGTCCGCGCCTCGTTTCGGGCGACAGTGCCGGGTTGCAGGCCGCCGGAATGGCCGCCGTAGTCGGAGCATCGCTGACGCTGCTGCTCGTCAGCGGCATCTACAGCCTTTCGCTCGCGATCGGGGTGCGCCGCCAATATCTGGCCTGGCAGGCGCTCTGGTCCGGAGTGATGATCGCGTGGGGCGCGCTCTGGTCGCAAGTCCATCTTGCCCTGTGGCCTGCCGCCGCCGGGACGCCCTCTGCACAGGCGGCGACGCTGCTGGCCTGCCTGGCGATCGGCATCGCCACCGCCAGCGCGGTCACGGCGATCGATCGCGGCCGGATTCCGGGCTGCCTGCGCTATGCGACGCTCGGGTTGGGCCTGTCGATCGCGATCGCGGGTGTCCCGCTGGCCCTGGCACGCGGCATCGACCTCAGCCTCTGGGCCGATATCCTGGGCGTGGCCGTGCTCGCAGACCTGCTTGCGGTGGTCCTCTGCATCGGATGGGGCTGGCGCCGGGGCTCGATCGAAGCGCGCGATTTCGCGCTGGCGTGGTGCTTGCCGATGGCGATGCTCGCGCTGGTCCACATCGTCGATGTCGAGGACAGCTTCTGGGGCGGCGGATCGAAGCTGATCGTGCTCGTCGCGGCGACGTGGCAGGCCTTGTGGTTGGCGGCGGCGGCGACGCGCCGGCTGTCGCATCTGCGCATCGAGCGCGACGATGCGCGCGCCGCAGAAGCCGAGGCACAGGCGCTCGCACGGCGCGACCCCCTGACCGGCCTGCCCAACCGCCGCGCCTTTGTCGAGCGCGTGACACCGCTCCTCGAACGCGCGGGTGCGGGCGGTCTGCCGGCGGCGTTGTTGCTCGTCGACATCGACCGGTTCAAGTCGATCAACGACCAGCATGGCCATGAGGTCGGCGATGCGGTGCTGTGCCGGATCGCGAAGCGGATCGAACGCTGGGAAGGGGCGATGTGTACCGTGTCCCGCCTGGGCGGCGAAGAGTTCGGGCTGCTCACGGTCGGCATGGAGGGAATCATGCTCGACCGCTTCGCCGAAAGCATTCGCCGCGAAATCGAAGCCTGCGACCACGGCGACGTTCTGGGCGCGCGCGTGGTGACGGTCAGCGTCGGCGTTGCCGAAACCAACCCCGCCGCCGATTTCCAACAGCTTTACCGCTTCGCCGACGCGGCGCTCTATGAAGCCAAGCGCGCCGGGCGCAACCGTGTCGATGTTCGGCGGTACGGCGCGGTCGCCGGCGATGAATCGGACGGCTGCGTCGCCTTTTCGAGCTAGGTTCCGGGGGTTGGGGCGGGTTGGTCCTCGCTGTCCAGCCCCTCATATTTGAGCTGGAGATAGCGTTCGCGCGTCGCGAGCTTGTCGATTTCGCCCGCGGCGAGGTTGCGCGCGGCATCGCCGATCTCGCGCTCAAGCATGCGGAGCCCGCCGACGAGCGTGTCGTCGGGCGTGCGGCCGCCGTGGGCTTCGCTGCGCAATCCCGCCGGGATACGCTGATAACCCGCGACGAGTTCGGGCAGGTCTTCGCCGACGAGCTTGCGGATATTTGCCGCCGCCAGCGTCGCAGCATCGAGCGTCTGGAGCTGCGGCGCGAGCAGGTCGAGCTGGACGCCGATCCCGTCGACGAGCTGACGTGCGGGTGCGGGAAGCGCCGGACGCTGCGCCTCGAGCCAGATTTCGGTACGGCCGGCGAGCTGTTTCAGATCGGCCTTCGGCAGGTCGGCCTGACGCGGTTCGGGGAAGGGCGGCCATTTGCCGAACAGCACTGCGACGCCAACGAGCAGCAGCGTGACCGCCATCACGCCGGTGAAGCCCAGCGGCTGGATCACCGCGCCGAAAATCGCCGCCGCGATGAGCACCGCGCCGCCCGCCATGAACATGCGGCCGATCTTTTTGAACAGATGCTGGCGCCGCAGCGCCAGGCTCTTGGTGCCGATCGGCCGGCGCCGTTCGCGCGACCGCTCGATCGCGGCACTGCCGAGCATGATCGTCTGGTCGGTTTCGCTCATTGCCATCTCCGGACCGTCAGCCTTCGAGCGCGGCGAGCGGGCTGTTTTCGCCACCGACGCTCGCCTGCGCCTGGCTCGCGCCTTCGGCGCGCGCGATATAGCCCTTCGACTTCGCGACTTCGCCTTCGAGCGCGCCCACGGTGGTCTTCATCGTGTCGAGCGCCTTCAGCTTGAAGGTGTCGATCGCGTCCATCGTATCGTAGATATTCTGGAAGGCGCGGCTCAGCGTCTCCATCGGGATCGTGCTCGACGCGGCCTGTTCGTGGATGCGTGCGGTATTGTCCTTGAGCATCTTCGACGTGCCGTCGATGATGTTCGCGGTCGTGGTGTTGAGCGCGGTGATCTGTTCGAGCACCAGCTTCTGGTTGGTCATCGCCTGCGCGACGGTGATTGCGGTCTTGAGCGCGCCGACGGTGGTGGTCGAAGCGCGGTCGACGCCCTTAACGAGCTCGACATTATTCTTTTTGACGAGGTCGAGCGCCAGATAGCCCTGAACCGTCACCGCCATTTGGGTGAGCAGATCCTGCGTACGCTGACGCGCATAGAAGAGCGCATTCTCGCGCAGGATCTTCGCCTTGGCCGGATCGGTGCCGTCGAGCTCGATCGCTTTCGCCTCGAGCCGTTCGTCGAGCGTCTTGGCGATGTGCACCATCTGCTCGAGCTTGCCCATCGATTCCCACATCTTGCGCCGCTCGACATCGATCGCGGCATTGTCCATCAGCAGCTCGTCCTTGCCATTGGCGAGCGCGGTCAGGATGCCGCCGATATGCGTCTGGGCGCTGCGGTACTGCGCGAAATAATTGCTGATCTTGCTACCGAAGATCTTGTCGAGGAAGCCGCGCTTCGACAGCAGCTTGCCATTCGCCGAGGGATCGAGCCGTTCGACGGTGCTGCGCAGTTCGATCAGATTCTGGCCGATGTCGTTGTCGCGTTCTATCGCCTTGACCGGGCGGTCGAGGAAACGGTTCGAATGGTTCGCCGCGTCGAGCATTTCCTTGCGGCCCATGTTGGTGATCTGGTCGACCCGCTTGCCGAATTCGGGCGAATTTTCATCCTGCGCCACCAGGTCGTCGATGAAGCCGTCGACGCGTTCTTCGAGTTTCGATTTCTGCTCGGCCGACAGCGGCACGAGGCCCGCCGCCTTTTCGGGGGCGAGGGGGTTCAGCGGCTCGGGCGGGGTCAGCTTC
Source organism: Sphingopyxis sp. CR5 (assembly GCF_059693785.1). Lineage (NCBI taxonomy): Bacteria > Pseudomonadati > Pseudomonadota > Alphaproteobacteria > Sphingomonadales > Sphingopyxidaceae > Sphingopyxis > Sphingopyxis sp. CR5. The sequence goes on from NZ_JCATIE010000016.1 coordinate 69,190, forward strand.
AGTTCTGCGCTTTCGGTCGCCGTCGCGGTCTCTTCGCTCATGTCTTTCCTTCCAACCCCAAGCCACTTGCCAATATGGCATGCGTGACTGTGTTATTCAAGCATCACACTGAGGCGGATCGATTCAGCGCCGGTGCGATCCATGCCGAAACGATCAGCTGGCTCATATGATAGACGAGGATTGGCAGCAGCACCATGCCGGCCGTCGCGGGCGGAAAGAGTGTCGCGGCGAGCGGCGCGCCGACCGCAAGGCTTTTCTGGGCGCCCGAGAAGAGCAGGGTGATGCGATCGGTCCGCGCGAGCGAAAGCAGGCGTCCGAGAAACCATGTCCCTCCGAAAGCGCATGTGAGGAGGAGCACGGCCATGCCGACCACGATCGTAATCTCGCGCGTGTCGAGCCGGTTCCAGATGCCGCCGACAACCGCAGCCGAAAAGGCGACATATACCGCAGTTGCGATCGCGGTGCGATCCATCAGGGTCGCGAGCCCGCGATGCCGCAACACAAGCGGGCGTAGCCAGTGCTGCGCCACCTGCCCGGTCAGAAAGGGAAGCAGCAGGATCGCGACGATGCGCAATGCCGCGGCGCCGTGGATTTCGCCCGCATTGCCCGCGAGCAGCGCGAAGAGCAGGGGTGAGAGGAACACGCCCGAAAGGTTGAGCAGTGCTGCCGCAACGACGCTGGCCGCGACGTTGCCGCCGGCCATCGAACTTGCGGCGGTTGCCGATTGGACCGTCGAAGGCAGGATGCCGAGGAAGAGGAATCCGAGCGCCAGCGTCGCCGGCAGAAACGGAGCGGTGATCAGGTGCGCGCCGAATCCGAGCAGGGCCATCGCGCCGAAGCAGAAACCGAAGGCGGCGCCTTGCAGTTTCCAGTTGCGGATGCCGTGGAGCACTTCGTCGCGAGGCAGCCGCACGCCGTTGAGGAAGAAGAGCAGCACGATCGAAGCGGTAGAAACCGCTTGCGCGACGGGAACGGCGTCGCCGCGCACCGGCAGCAGGCTGGCGAGCAGGATCGTGGCGAGCAGGACCGGCACGAAGCGGTCGGGAAAGATGCGCGAAAGCATGGCGCGGAGCGATGGCGTCCGCATTGCCGCTTGGCAAGCGGCGATCCCGCGATAGACAGGCAGCATGGCCGATATCCTGATCCTCGCCGCGCTGCCCGAAGAGGGCGACGCGCTCTTCCCCGGTAGCGGACGCCGCGACGGCGGTGTCTTCGCCGTCCGCCGCCTGGCGGCGCATGGCCACGACATCGCGATCGCCTGCTGCGGGCTCGGCAAGGTCAACGCGGCGCTGTGCGCGGGCATGTTGGGTGCCGGTGCCGACCTGTTCTTGATGAGCGGCACGTGCGGGGCTCTCGGCGGAGCGGCGCCGGGCGCCTATTGGCTCGCCGAAGCCGTGCAACATGATTATGGCGCGGCGCATCCAGGGACATTTCGCCGCTATCGGGCGGGCGAATGGCCGATGGGAGACGCGGGCGAAACACATTTCACGGCCTTGCCCGATCCCGGGCTTGGCCTCCCGCACGCGCGGATCGCGAGCGGCGACAGCTTCGTGGCGTGCCCCGCCGCCGCTGCGGATCTGGCGGCGGGCGTCGGCGCGGTCCTTGTCGACATGGAGGTCGGTGCGCTGGCGCAAGTCGCGACACGGCTCGGCAAGCCCTGGGCGGCGGTGAAGGCCGTCACCGACGAAGCGAATGGCGAAAGCGGCGGCGATTTTCACGCGAATCTGGGCCGTGCGGCGCGCGCGGCGGCGCGCGAAGTCGAGCGGCTGGTCGCCCTGGTGCGCGCTGCGCCGGCGGTCGGGGACGCGGCGGAGCATGCAAACTGATTGCAGCGGCAGCCCTGCGCTGACCCGTGCCAAACTGGCATATTTTCAATAAATGTGATACTCATCAGCCCTTATCGCGATTTTCCGGAAATCCAGGACCATCCGGAATAAGGAACCAGGGACCGATCGCGAGTGAAAATGGGGAAATCACATATATGAACGATATTCAGATCGGTAACTTTATTATCGAAGGCGATCGTATCCTTGGATATGGCCGCATGGCCTTTATTGCTTTACTGATACTTCTGGCAACGTGGGTGCTTGCCAAGGCGGCGAAGTGGGCCTTCGCCAAACTGGTCGAAACGGTGCCGGTGCTGCGGCGGGAGACGTCGACGGGCGAAAGCTTCGGCCTGTCGCTCGGCCGCATCGTCTCGCTGTTGATCTGGCTGCTCGGCCTGATCGCGATCCTCAATGTCCTCAATCTCGGGTCGGTGACCGGACCGATGGAGGTGATGCTCGGCAAGGCGATGGGCTTCATTCCCAATATCGTCGGTGCGGGACTGATCCTGTTCATAGGCCATATGCTCGCGCGGATCGCGAAGGAACTGGTCGAGACCGTGCTGTCGACGGTGGATTTCGACCGCTGGGCCAATCGTGGCGGCGTCGACCAGGTTACCGGCAACAGCACGATCAGCCGGACAATCGGCACGATCGTCTATGTGGTTCTGATCATCCCGACCGTTATCGGAGCGCTTCAGGCTTTGCAGATAGAGGCGGTCAGCGGGCCGCTCGTCGCGATGCTGACGCGGATTCTCGACGCGGTTCCGAACATCATCGGCGCTTCGCTCGTGCTCGGTCTGGGCTTCGTCATCGCGCGCTGGGTCGCTTCGCTGGTCGAGGACCTCGTGGCGGGGCTCGGTGCCGACCAGTCGGTCGCCGCGATCGGCTTGCTGCCCGCCGGCGTCAAGGTTTCGGCGGTTGCGAGCAAGATCGTCATGGTGACGATCCTGCTGGTCGCCGCGATCGCTGCGACGCGTCTGCTCGACTTCCCCGAATTGACGGCGGTTGTCGACGAAGTGCTGCGCCTTGGCGGGGCTGTGCTGTTCGGCGGGGTGATTATTGCGATCGGCTTCCTCGTCGCCAATTTCCTCGCATCGCTGATCGGCGGAGCGGCCGGTGAGGGCGTGGGGCCGCGCGTCGTCCGCTATGCGACGATCCTGCTCTTCTCGGCGATGGGCCTCAAATATATGGGGATCGCCGACAGCATTATCGAAATGGCATTCGGTGCGCTCGTCATCGGGACGGCGGCCGCCGCGGCGCTCGCCTTCGGGCTGGGCGGCCGCGATGCGGCGGCGCGGGTGCTCGACGATATGCGCGGCGCGCCTCCGGCGGGGCGGCGCAAGGCGTCACCGCCCGCCGAATAGACTCTTCGGCCTTTCGTCAGAATCGGGGCGCGGTTGTCCTTCGGGGCAGCCGCGCTCCGCTTTTTCGGCCCTGCACGCCCTCCGGCAATTTTGTTGCGGCGCAGCGGCGCTTCTGTTAGGGGCGCGGCCGATTGCGGCGCCTGTTGCGCCGCCCGCTCCCAAAAGGCCGAATCCGCATGTCTCTGCGCAATATCGCCATCATCGCGCACGTCGATCATGGCAAGACCACCCTCGTCGACCAGCTCTTTCGCCAGTCCGGTACCTTTCGCGACAACCAGCGTGTCGAGGAAAGAGCGATGGATTCCAATGACCTGGAGAAAGAACGTGGGATCACCATCCTGGCGAAATGCACCAGCGTCGAATGGGGTGAGGGCGCCGATACCACCCGTATCAACATCGTCGATACGCCGGGCCACGCCGATTTCGGCGCCGAGGTCGAGCGCATCCTGTCGATGGTCGACGGGGTCATCCTGCTCGTCGACGCCGCCGAAGGCCCGATGCCGCAGACCAAGTTCGTCACCGGCAAGGCGCTCGCGCTCGGCCTGAAGCCGATCGTCGTCGTCAACAAGATCGACCGCAGCGATGCGCGCCCCGCCGAAGTGCTCGACGAGGTGTTCGAACTGTTCCTCACCCTCGACGCGAGCGACGAACAGCTCGATTTCCCGATCCTTTACGCCTCGGGCCGCGCCGGCTTCGCCTCGCCCGACCCCGAAGCGCGCGAGGGCGACCTGACCCCGCTGTTCGAGACGATCGTCGGCCACGTCCCGACCCCCGGCCTTGACGAAAACGGTCCCTTCACCTTCCTCGCGACCCTGCTCGATCGCGACAATTTCATCGGCCGCGTGCTGACCGGCCGCGTCCAGTCGGGGACGGTCAAGGTCAACCAGCCGATCCACGCGATCGACATGGACGGCAAGGTCATCGAGACCGGGCGCGCGTCGAAGCTGCTCGCCTTCCGCGGGCTCGACCGCGTTCCCGTCGAGGAAGCGCGCGCGGGCGACATCGTCGCGATCGCGGGGCTCGCGCAGGCAACGGTCGCGAACACGATCGCCGACACCAGCGTTGGCGAGCCGATCGCCGCGCAGCCGATTGACCCGCCGACGCTGTCGATGCGCTTTGCCGTCAACGACAGCCCGATGGCGGGGCGCGAAGGCAGCAAGGTGACGAGCCGCATGATCCGCGACCGCCTGCTCCGCGAGGCCGAAACCAATGTCGCGATCCGCATCACCGAAAGCGCCGACAAGGACAGCTTCGAAGTCGCGGGCCGCGGCGAGCTTCAGCTCGGCGTGCTGATCGAGACGATGCGCCGCGAAGGCTTCGAACTCGGGATCAGCCGCCCGCGCGTGCTGTTCCAGACCGACGAGGCAGGCGGGCGTACCGAACCCTATGAAACCGTCGTCATCGACGTCGACGACGAGCATTCGGGCACGGTCGTCGAGAAGATGCAGATCCGCAAGGCCGAGCTGACCGACATGCGCCCCAGTGGCGGCGGCAAGACGCGCATCACTTTCTCCGGCCCCAGCCGCGGCCTGATCGGCTATCACGGCGAATTCCTGTCCGACACGCGCGGCACCGGGATCATGAACCGCCTGTTCGAGAAATACGGCCCGTACAAGGGCGCGATCGAGGGCCGCAAGAACGGCGTGCTGATCTCCAACGGTGCGGGCGAAGCGGTCGCCTATGCGCTCGGCCCGCTCGAAGAGCGCGGCATCCTGTTCGTCTCGCCCGGCGAGGCGCTGTATGAAGGGATGATCATCGGCGAGAATGCGAAGCCCGACGACCTGGAGGTCAACCCGATGAAGTCGAAGCAGCTCACCAACTTCCGCTCGACGGGCAAGGACGACGCGATCCGCCTGACCCCGCCGCGGCGCATGACGCTCGAACAGGCGATCGCCTATATCGACGACGACGAGATGGTCGAGGTGACGCCGGCGAACATCCGCCTGCGCAAGGCGATCCTCGACCCGCACGAGCGCAAGAAGGCGTCGCGCAAGAAGGAAGCGGCGTAACTCTCGCCGACGAAAATGGATCGTGGGTCCCCGCGAAGGCGGGGACCCATCACCGGTGGGTGAAATCAGCACCGGCCGGAGATGGCCCTCCGCCTTCGCGGGGGAACACGGAAATTCGGCACTCAGGGTGATCGGGGAGAACGCGCCGTGACCCGCCTGATCCTGTTCAACAAGCCGTGGGGCGTCCTGTCGCAATTCACCGACAAGGGCATGACCGCGCCCGCGGATGGCCCGCGCGCGACGCTGTCCGATTATATCGACGTGCCGGGCGTCTATCCCGCCGGCCGGCTCGACCGCGATAGCGAGGGGCTGTTGATCCTGACCGACGACGGCGCGCTGCAGGCGCGGATTTCCTCGCCGAAGCACAAGATGCCCAAAACCTATCTCGCGCAGGTCGAGGGCGAACCCGACGCCGCCGCCCTCGCCGCGCTGCGCGCCGGCGTCGAGCTGAAAGACGGCCGCACCCGCCCTGCGACCGTCCGCCGCATCGAGCCACCCCGGCTGTGGGACCGCGACCCGCCGGTGCGATATCGCAAGAGCGTGCCCGATAGCTGGATCGAACTGACGATCACCGAGGGGCGCAACCGCCAGGTGCGGCGGATGACCGCTGCGGTGGGGTTTCCGACGCTGCGGCTGGTGCGGTGGCGGATCGGGGCGTGGGAGATCGGGGATTTGGGACTGGGGGCGTGGCGCGGGGTTGATAGCTAAGCTATCGTCAATGCGCTAAGATAGCAAAAAAAGTTCGCTGACAGCGGATTTCTCTCGACATGCCTAGTGAATCGTGACACTAAGCTCGCGTCGTTAATTGAATAAGGGGATAGCCATCATTCATTGGGGGGAAACCCTCGCGGGAGGCAACTCCTAACTTTTGGGCCGGTAAGCGGGAAACCGTGAGGTCCCGAGCGGTCGCGATGGCGCGCGACCGCTCAGGTGATCAGGGTAAAAGCGTTCGTTCCCCACCTTCATTGTCGGATGGCAGGACCGCTGGTTTGCAGCGGCTGGCGATGAAGGAGAAAGTCTATGACTGAGGATAACGACAGCGAACGCGGGTGTTCGAGTGATGAAGACAAGCCGAAGCGCAAGGGCCGACTGGTCAATCCGCTGACGCTCCAGGCGATACTGGCAGTAGGCCCGGTGGTGGCGAAAATCCTCCATTTGGTTATCGAGTTGGTTAAGCTGTTCAAGGCATGAGACACCACCCTGCATTACATTCTCAAACCAAGGATGTTTGATGCTTGGCGAAGCACTCCGACTTATTCGCGTTTATCACGACCTAAAGCAGAAGCAGGTTGCTGAGCTGCTGGACGTTTCGACCTCATATCTCTCTGAAATTGAAAAGGGTCGAAAGACCCCAACGCTCGACATTGTCCAGCGCTACTCCGACAAATTTGGAATTCCGGTTTCCTCGATCATGTTCTTTGCCGAGAGCGTGGAAGGCGGCACGTTCGATCGCGCTCGCTCCATTGTGGCCGGGAAGATGCTCGGCCTAATGCAGTTTCTTGAAGCGCGCTCGGAGCGGGTTGATGCCCGCTAAAGCCACCTACGCTCTCGACCAGTCTCCCTTCTACAGGTTGAAGTCGCGCGCGAAGCTCGCAGCGATGTTGAGAATATCGCCAGCAGAATTGCGCGCCCTGTCGCGTGGCGGCGATGAGCAATACCGCGAGTTTGATATGCCGAAGAAATCCGGCGGAACGCGGCGCGTCGAGAATCCTTGCAAGCCGCTTAAGCGAATTCAAGCTCGCATTTTTCGACATCTCGCGCAGATCACTCCGCCCGACTTCCTCTTCTGCCCGGTGAAGCGCCGTTGTTACGTAAGCAACGCTGCCGCGCATCGCGGGAATCGCGTCGTCCAGTGCCTCGATATTCGCAAATTCTTCCCCAGCACACCGCAGCAGCGAGTGTTCTGGTTCTTCCACAAGATCATGCAGTGCGAACGCGACATCGCGGGCACGCTAGCAAATCTTGCCTGCTACAAAAGCCATTTGCCGACCGGATCGCCGCTAAGTCCGATAATGGCTTACTTCGCCTTTTATGACCTTTGGGCGCGGATCGCTGAATTCTGCAGGTTGAAGGGTTACACCTTCACTGTTTACATAGACGACGTGACGATATCGGGTCGGCGTGTCCCGGAAGCTGATATGTGGGAGGTCCGGAAGATGATCCATGGCCACGGTCTCGCGTACCACAAGACCAAGACTTTCGTTGATCGCCCGGCAGAGATCACCGGCGTGATGGTCAAGGGTGACAAGTTGTTGGCTCCGTTCCGCCAGCACAAAAAACGGCACGAGGCGAAAGCTCTATTGCTGACCGCTACCGGACTAGGCTTCGTGGACAAAGGGTATCCAGAGTTTAACTGAGGCGAGCGCGACGAAGCCGAGGTAGGATTCCTTGGTTTTGTCGTAGCGGGTGGCGACCCTGCGCCAATTCTTGAGTTTGTTGAA
>NZ_JCATIE010000017.1:0-62665 GCF_059693785.1 Sphingopyxis sp. CR5
AGTAGCGGCCCGATCACTTCCCATTCTTCGTCTGTAACGCCAATCCGCTCGCCCAAGGCAGCCTCCAAAAGCCAGCCTTGAATCAAGGTCCGAGTCCACAGTCAAGCTTTGTCCACGAAGCCTAAGGCTTCGGGCGATCATGCACCCGATAGCGACAAGCAATCGTCCGAGAAATTCCACGGCTGTCACGGACATCATTCGGGCGTAACCGCGGATTACATGACAGACACCATCCGGCTGGCCTTTTCATCCCGCCGCCTTCCGCCCCGTTCGGCCTCGCTGCCGCCCGCCGCTGCATTCGGAACCTTCAGACCACCCATCGCCTGACGATCCAGGGGTCGCGCCTGCCTTTCCCGAGGCGCACGTCCTTCGACCGTCAGGAGTTTTTCCTTCATGCGATTTCTAATTGTCGCCGCGACGCTCGCGGCGCTTGCGGCCTCGTCGCACGCTACGCCTGCGGCTGCGCAGGGCTCCGATCCAATGCCGGTCGGTCCGCCGACGCCGCTGGGAGCGGCAATGGCACCGACGCCGCTGCCGGCGCGGCTCACGCTGGCACAGGCACTCGAGGCTGCCGACGCGCGCTCGCCGCGTATCGCCGCCGCCGCGGCCGAGGTCGAGGCCGCCAGAGGGCGCCGTCGGCAGTCCTCCTTTCGCTTCAATCCCGAGATCAGCGTCGAGATCGAGAATTTCGCCGGCACCGGTGCCTATTCGGGCTTCAACGGCCGCGAGACGACCGTTGCGATCAATCAGCGCCTCGATCTCGGCGGGCGGCGCCATGCGCGCATTACGCTGGCTGATGCCGAACTGATTGCTGCGCAATATCGCCTCGAAATCGCGCGCGCCGACCTCGCGCTCGCGATCCGCGATAGTTTCGCCGATGCGATCGCCGCACGCGATGCGCTCGCCCTCGCTGGCGAGAATGAAGTGCGCGCACGCGAAATGGCCCGCGTCGCCCAGACGCTGGTCGATACGGGGAACGAGCCGCCGCTGCGCGTACTGCGCGCCAATTCCGCGCTCGTGCAGACGGTGGCCGACCTGCGTTCGGCCGAGGCCGCCGAGCGCACCGCGCGGCGCTCGCTCGCAGCGCTCATCGGCTTGGACGCGCCGCCCGCCGAATTGATCGACAGCGATCCCGAGACGACGCCGGAAGCCATCGATCCCCGCATGACGCTCGATGTGCGGCTTGCCGAGACCCAACGAGCGATCGCCGAAGCCCGGCTCGGCAGCGCACGCGCCGAGGGCCGTGTCGATCCCAGCGTCGGCGTCGGGGTGCGCCAGATCAGCGAGACAGGTGATCGTGCGCTCGTTGCCAGCCTATCGCTGCCATTGCCGATTTTCGATCGCAACCAGGGCAATGTCGCCGCGGCGCGCTCCGACATCACCGCGTCGGTGGCGCGGCGCGACGATGCGATACTGGCCGCCCAGGCAGAAATCGCCAATGGCGAAGCGCAACTCGCGAGCGCCGAAGCGCGATTGGCCGCGCTTGAGGGCAGCGCGATCGAACAGGCGCGCGAGGCAGTGCGGCTTGCCGAGCTATCCTATCGGGCCGGCAAATCGTCGCTCGTCGAATATCTCGACGCACAGCAGGCCTATGCGGAAACACAGGCCGTCCTGATCGCGGCGCGGCGTGCCCGCGCCGAAGCCCACGCGGTCCTGCTGCGTCAGGCCGCCGCGATTCCGGGCGGTGAACTGCCATGAGCCGATTGGCCCAATGCGCCCGCGGCGAAGCCGCCTTCCCTATTTCGGCCTGCCCACCGCGCGGCCCTTTCCACCTTTCCGGAGATTCCCGATGATAACTACAGACAAGCGACTGCTGGCCTCCGTGGCCGGCGCCATCGCCCTTGCCGGCGCCGCCGGCTTTTCGCTGGCAAAATGCACGGCCGAGCCCGTTACCGCACCCAATGCCGAAGCTGAAGAAAATGACGCCCTATCCGACAGCCTCGCGATTACCCCGGCGGCGATCGAGGCAGCTGACCTGGGCGTCGAGGCGGTAAGAGCCGGCGGGCTCGGTTCGGAGATATTGTCGCAGGCGACGATAACGGCCACGCCGAACGGCGAGGCTGTCGTGACCGCCCGCGCCGGCGGAGCTGTGACGCGGCTTTTCAAACAGCTCGGCGACCCCGTTCGCGCGGGCGAGCCGCTGGCCATCGTGCAGAGCCGCGAGGCGGCGCAGATCGCGGCCGATCGAACCGCTGCCGAAGCCCGCGCGACGCTTGCACAGCGCAACCTCGAGCGTGAGCGCACGCTTTTCGAGCAGAAAGTGTCGGCCCGCGTCGATTATGAGCAGGCGCAAGCCGAAGCAGCGGCAGCCGCAGCCGAAGCGCGGCGCGCGCGCGCGGCCGCGAGCGCCGCGCAGGTTTCACGCGATGGCAGCAGCGTCATCGTCGCGAGCCCGATCTCGGGCCGCGTGACCGCCGAGAATGTCAGCCTGGGCGCCTTCGTCCAGCCCGAAACCGAATTGTTCCGCGTCGCCGACCCGTCGCGCGTCCAGATCGACGCACCTGTGACCCCCGTCGATGCCGAGCGGCTCGCGAGCGGCGACAAGGCCATCGTCGAGCTGCCCGACGGGCGCCGCCTCGATGCCCGCGTGCGCGCCATAACGCCGGGCCTTTCCGGCGACACGCGCGCCGCGACCGCGGTGCTGGATGTCGCGGGCAATCTCCAGCCCGGGCTCGCGGTGCGCGCGCGGCTCTTCCCGTCACGCGGGACCGGCGCCGACGCCGGTCGCATCACCATCGCCGAAGACGCGCTCCAGACGCTCGAGGGTCGCGACGTGGTGTTCGTTCGCACCAAGACGGGCTTTCGCGCGCAGCCGGTGACGGTGGGCCAGCGGAGCGCGGGACGGGTCGAGATCCTCTCGGGACTGAAAGCGGGCGCGATGATCGCCACCCGCAACGCATTTCTGCTCAAGGCCGAACTCGGCAAGGGCGTGGGCGAGGAGGAATAAGCGATGATTGCACGACTGATGGCTCTTGCCGTCCGCGCACGCTGGGCGGTCCTATTCCTCTTCCTCATCATTGCCGGCCTCGGTGTCTGGCAATTGACGAAGCTTCCGATCGATGCGGTTCCCGACATCACGAACAATCAGGTCCAGATCAACACGGTCGACCCCCGGCTTTCACCGGTCGAGATCGAAAAGCTCGTCACTTATCCGATCGAAATCTCGCTCTCTGGAATTCCCGGCCTCGAAACAACGCGCTCGATCTCGCGCAACGGCTTCAGCCAGGTCACCGCGATCTTCAAGGATTCGACCGACCTTTATTTCGCAAGGCAACAGGTCGGCGAGCGGCTGTCGCAGGCGCAGGATAATCTTCCGGACGGCGTCCAGCCGCAGATCGGCCCCGTAACCACCGGGCTTGGCGAAGTGGTCATGTACACTGTGGGCTATGCCCACCCCGATGGCAAAGGCGCCAAGACCGTCGCTGGACGACCGGGCTGGCAGCCGGGCGGTGGATATCTCACGCCCGAGGGCGACCTCCTCGCCAGCGAGGTGGCCATTGCCGGCTATCTGCGCACCGTACAGGACTGGATCGTCAGTCCGCAGCTCAAATCAGTCCAAGGCGTGGCGGGAGTCGATTCGATCGGCGGCTATGCCAAGACCTTCGTCGTCGAGCCCGATCCGACGCGGCTCACCAGCTATGGGATATCCTACAGCGAACTCGGCGAAGCCCTGGAAAAGGCCAATCTCGCGGTCGGTGCCAACTACTATAACCGCGCGGGCGAGGCCTATCTGGTGCGCGTCGATGCGCGGGTGCGCTCGGCGGACCAGATCCGAAATGCCGTCGTCGCGACGCGCGGCGGGTTGCCGGTGACGGTCGGCCAGATCGCCGATGTGACGATCGGCGGCGATCTGAGGACCGGCGCTGGCAGCATGAACGGCAAGGAGGCGGTGATCGGCACTGTGCTGATGCTGATCGGCGAGAACAGCCGCACGGTCGCCGAGGATGTCTCGGCAAAGATCGACCAGGTCAGGCAGACACTGCCCCCCGACATCGAGGTGGCGATCGTCCTCGACCGCGCGAAGCTGGTCAACGCGACGGTCGGAACGGTCGAAAAGAATCTGACCGAAGGGGCGCTGCTCGTGGCCGCGGCGCTCTTTCTGCTCCTCGGCAACTGGCGCGCGGCGATCATCGCGGTCCTCGTCATCCCCTTTTCCTTCCTGATGATGGCGATGGGAATGAACGCCTTTCGCGTTCCCGGTAACCTCATGAGCCTCGGCGCGCTGGACTTCGGCCTGATCGTCGACGGCGCGGTTATTATCATCGAGAATTGCCTTGCGCGGCTCGCGCACCGCCAGGAGTCCGAAGGTCGCCTGCTCGACCTGCGCGAACGGCTCGAAGAAACCATGCGAGCCTCGCAGGAGATGATCAGGCCGACCGTTTTCGGCCAGGCGATCATCCTCCTCGCCTTTGCGCCCTTGCTGATGTTCACCGGGATCGAAGGCAAGACCTTTTCGCCGATGGCGATTACGATCATGCTTGCGTTGATCGCGGCGTTCATCCTCGCGATCACCCTTGTTCCGGCGCTTGTCGCGCTCATTATTCGCGGACGCGTCGCCGAAAGGGAAGTGTGGCTGATCCGCAAGTCGAAGGGTCGTTATCGGCCGCTGCTCGACAAGGCGATCGCGCGGCCCTGGCGGTTCATCGGAGCGGGCCTGCTTTTCTTCCTGTCCGCAATACCGGTCTTCGGGATGTTGGGATCGGAGTTCATCCCCAAGCTGGACGAGAAGAATCTCGCGCTCGCCTCGACGCGTGTCCCCTCGGTCAGCCTGGAACAGTCGCTGGCAATGCAACGCAAGGTGGAAGAAGCCGTCAGCAGCCTTCCCGAAGTCGATATCATGTTCTCGAAGACCGGAACGGCCGAGGTCGCCACCGATCCGATGCCGCCGAACGTCTCCGACGGCTTCGTCATTCTCAAACCCCAGGAACAATGGCCTGCCGGCGTCACGACCAAGGCCGACGTTATCGCGCGGGTCGAGAAGGCGGCGAACGGGGTGCTCGGCCAGCTTTACGAAGTCAGCCAGCCGATCGAATTACGCTTCAACGAACTGATTGCGGGCGTGCGCGGCGACGTTGCAATCAAGCTTTACGGCGACGATCTCGACAAGATGTCGCAAGCGGCGAACGAGATGGTCCGCGTGCTCCAGACGATTCCGGGTGCCGGCAGCGTCAAGGCCGATCAGGTCGGCGGCGCCCCGACGCTCGACGTTGCGCTCGATCGCGCCGCAATCGCTCGCTACGGCCTCACCGTCGAAGACGTGGCTGATACTATCGCTGCGGCGCTTGGCGGACGCGAATCGGGGCTGCTTTACGAGGGTGACCGGCGCTTCGACATCATTGTTCGGGTTCCCGAAGCGACGCGCAGCAATCTCGACGACATTGCTGCGCTGCCCGTGCTGCTCCCCGACGCCAGTGCCGGCGCGCGCAAGCAGGTGCCGCTCGCGCAGGTCGCGCGAATCCGGCTTACAGAGGGACTCAACCAGGTCAGCCGTGACAATGGCAAGCGCCGGGTTGTTGTGCAGGTAAATCTCGAGGGCCGCGATGCCGGGTCGTTCGTCGCCGAGGCGCGGACAAAAATTGCCAAGGTGCCGCTTCCCCCGGGCTATTATCTCGAATGGGGCGGTCAGTTCGAGAGCCTGCAAGCCGCATCGAACCGGCTCGCGATCATGGTGCCGCTGTGCTTCGCAGGGATTTTCGTGCTGCTCTACCTGGCGCTGGGCAGTTTCGGACGCGCCGGCGCAGTGTTTCTCGCGGTGCCGCTCGGCCTTGCTGGCGGTGTCTTCACGCTCGCGGTCACCGGGATCAACTTCTCGGTGTCGGCGGCGGTCGGCTTCATATGCCTTGCCGGCGTCGCGGTGCTCAACGGCCTCGTCGTGATGACCGCGATCCGCGAACGGATCGAAGGCGGGATGGCGCTCGACGAGGCCATCCGCGACGGCATGATCGAGAAAATGCGCGCGGTAATCATGACCGGCTTCGTTCCCGCAATCGGCTTCGTGCCGATGGCGCTCGCGACCGGCACCGGTGCCGAAGTGCAAAAGCCGCTCGCAACGACGGTGATCGGCGGCCTGATCGCCGCCACCGTGCTGACGCTGCTTGTGCTGCCCGCGATCGCCAAGGTGGTGCTGAACTGGCGACCGGGTCGGCGCAAGATGCGGTGGATACCGCGCGAAAACGCCCCCGTCCAAAATGGAGAGGATCATGGATAAGACGTCGAAATTGCTCCGCATCTACACCGATGAGTCGGCCTATCTCGGCGACCAGCGACTGTTCGAATTCATCGCCGCGCTCGCGCGCGAGCAGCAGATGGCGGGGATGACAATCCTCGAGGCAATGCTCGGCTTCGGCCGCTCGGCCCATGTCCACCGGCGCCATGCGCTTGAAAACGACCGCGCTGTCGTGATCGAGATCATCGACGATGAGGCACGGCTCCGCGATTTCGCGGCGCGCATCGCCGATGTGAGCGACATCGGGCTGATCACGCTCGAGGCAATCGAACTGCTTGGCGGCAAGTCGGCGCATCTGAACCTCGATGACGGTGTTAGCCGAGAGAGAGGAGATAAAAATGGCAGGCCATAATCATGGCGACGACGCCCCGGGTGGCGGGCATAGCCACGATCACACCGCCGGGGCCAATGCCCGCAGCCTGGTGATCGCGCTCGCCCTCACGGGAACATTCCTCTTCGCAGAACTGATCGGGGCGTGGCTGTTCAACAGCCTCGCGCTGCTCTCGGACGCAGCGCATATGTTCACCGACGCAGCGGCGCTGGGGATCGCGCTCGCCGCGATCCGCATAGGCCAGCGGCCCGCCGACAAAAAGCGGACCTATGGCTATAGACGCTTCGAGATTCTCGCGGCGGCGTTCAACGCGCTGCTCCTGTTCGCGATCGCTGCCTATGTACTTTACGAGGGAATCCAACGCTTCCTCGACCCTCTGCCGGTTGGATCGATCGGGATGCTTGTGGTTGCGGGGTTCGGCTTGGTGGTCAACCTCATCGCGATGCGCGTGCTGGCGGGCGGACGCGACGAGAGCCTTAATGTGAAGGGCGCTTATCTCGAGGTATGGGCCGATATGCTGGGATCGCTCGGCGTCATCGCTGCTGCTGCGATTATCTGGGCGACCGGCTGGACCTGGGTCGATGCCCTTGTCGCGATCGCAATCGGCCTTTGGGTGCTGCCGCGCACCTGGATCCTGCTGCGCGACACCAGCAACATCCTGCTTCAGGGTGTTCCGCGCGGCGTCGATCTCGATGAGGTGCGCGCCGCGATAGCAACGGTCCCCGGCGTCGCAAGCGTTCATGACCTACATCTTTGGTCGATCGCGGGTCATGACGCGAGCCTGACGGCGCACGTCGTCATCGACCTGACGGAAAATGAACAGGATTTACGGGTCCGCGTTGCCGACAGGCTGATCGAAGAATTTGGGATCGACCATATAACGCTCCAGGTGGAGTCAGGCGAGGCGTCTTGTGAGAACACAACTCATCCTTAAGTTTTGCTGGCCGATTTCTGTTTGGCAGCTCCCAGGTTGAAAAGGAAAGGAAGCGGACATTCCTATCCCTGGACGAGGTTGCGAGCTACTTCTCTTCATGGCATCGGAATACAGACAGTAGATGGCTTGCTAAAGGTCAGGGCCGCCAGTCCAAGCAAGGGGGATGATTTGTCAGACGAACAGCGTGACGAGGCCATATCACAGCGAAATTCAATCTCTGATATTTCGGGTCCGCATGGCAATAGCTCGCTAACGGCCCGCCTGCCGACCCGGCTCGAGTCCGACGGTTTGTTGATCGGCTATTCGCTGGAAGAAGAACGGCACAGACCTGTCATGGGATTCCGTTTCGGCGATGCCGTGGAAGATGAAGACGCAGGCAGCGACCTGCTCGAGCCGATACTCCATACCGGTGACGGCCATCTCATAACCTTGGCTCGAACCGGTGCCGGCAAGGGCGTCGGATGCATTGTCCCCGCCTTGCTTCGCTATCGCGGTTCGGTGATCGTCATCGATCCGAAGGGCGAAAATTATCAGGTTGCCGCCCGTCGACGCCGCGAGCTCGGCCAAGACGTTCGGGTTCTCGACCCGTTCGGAATCGTGGGCGAAACGACCGACGCCCTCAATCCGCTGGACCTGATCGATACCGCGTCGCCGGACGCGATCGACGATGCGGCCGAACTCGCCGAGTTGCTCGTCACCGAGACGAGCACGCGAGATCCCTTCTGGGACAGTCGCGCCCAGTCGCTCGTCACCACCATGCTGCTGCACGTCGCGGTGGCGCGTCCGCCAATACTCCGCAACCTGACCGAGATGCACTATTTGCTCAACCAGTCGAATGAGGAGATCGGCTTTACCTTCAAGGAAATGGCCAAGAGTTCGCATCCAAGCGTGCGTCAGGGCCGCGCTATTCGTGATACGGCGGAGGCCAAGGTGTGGGCTTCGATCCTTTCCACGGCGCAATCGCACACCGATTTTCTGCGGAGCTCCGGCGCGCAGCAAACCCTCGGACAATCGACAATCGATCTCGATGCGATCACCCGCGGCGATCCGCTGTCGATCTTCATCGTCGTGCCTCCAGAAAAGCTCGAAAGTCACGGCAAGCTGCTAAGGCTGTGGATTGGCGCGATGATGAGCGCCATCACAAGGCGCAGCCAGCGCCCAGACCTGCCGACCTTGTTCATTCTCGACGAGGCGGCGCAGCTTGGGGCCCTAAAGCAGCTACGCCAGGCCATTACCCTCCTGCGCGGATATGGCCTTCGCACATGGAGCTTCTGGCAGGACCTCAGCCAGCTCAAGATGATGTATCCGCAAGACTGGCAGACGATGGTCAACAATTGCGAGGTGCTGCAGGCTTTCGGTTTCGCCAACGCAGCGGTCGCGCGCGATGGCGCAGACCTGACAGGTTACCACGACTGGCGCGCTCTGCAGGACCTCGAGGCCGAAGAGATGGTCTTGTCGATTGCCGGAGACCAGCCGGTGATTGCCCGCAAACCGAATTATCTTTTCGACCCCGCATTTGCCGGACAGGCCGACGAAAACCGCTTCTATGCGAAAAGCGACCCGGAGAAATTCGCCATACGCGACAATTGGGGGCGGGTCCGCCGGTATCGGCGCCCTTCGATCCGCCACGCCCGCGACGACGCAAATGGCCCGTTTGATTTATCTGGAGACCCATTCAAAATGCCGTCTGACATTGCGGGGCCGGATGGGGACGCCGAATGATGTGCGATGATCGTGACGCGCCCGTGGCGATCGCCTTCATCGATGGGCAGAATCTGTTCCAGCAGGTGAAACGGCTCTTCGGCTATCGCGAGCCCAATTTCGATCCCCTGCTGCTGCATCGCGAAATGTGCAGCCTTGCCGGCTTCACGCCCGGACCGATCCGTTTCTACACCGGCATGCCTTCGCAAAAGCAGCAACCGCGCTGGCACACCTTCTGGAGCAACCGCCTTCGCGCGATGGAGGAGGCTGGCGTCACGGTAACCACCCGCCCGCTAAGATATCGCGACCATCTGGCCTATGACGAAAATGGGCAAATCGAGATGCACACCCGACCGGAGGAGAAAGGTATCGATATCCGTATCGCGCTCGATGCCGTGCGAATGGCCCGGCGCATGGAACTGGACGCAGCGATCATCTACTCGCAAGACCAAGACCTCAACGAACTGGTTCCGGAAATCGAAGCAATCGCCGCCAATCAGCAGCGAGAGATTCCACTGGCGAGCGCATTTCCGACAAGTGCGAGATCGACATTCGACCGGGGCGTGGATCGAACGCAATGGATTCGCTTCGAAAAATGTTTATACGATAGATGCCTGGATCGGGGAGATTATTTTTAGGGGGAATATTTTGTTCGATAGTATTTCGCATTACCGCGTAGAAATATTCGAATGAGGGTTCACAGGATTTTTCTGAGCTCGACGTTTCTGGATTTTGCTTGGGAACGGGAATTTTTGAACGAGCAGCTGGTGCCTGAACTCAACACCGGTCTTGCTGCATCGGGCCACCGGATCGACCTGCTCGACCTGCGGTGGGGCGTCTCGCGCGATGCAGGCCTCGACAATTTTGCGGTCGACATTTGCATGGCCGAGATTCGGCGCAGCTTCGTTTCGGGAGCCAAACCATTCTTCCTGTACCTAGGCAGCAAGCGACCGGGGTGGACACCCGTCCCTCGCATCCTGTCTGCTGATCGGTTCGACCTGCTTTCAAGCGGGCTCTACGAGCGGTCGGAGGACGTGCTGAAGCTCCTTGAAAGCCTTTACGAACGCGACGACAACTTTCTCGATCCAGCCTACGTGCTGAGGAATCGCCAGGATTTCGAGCGGGACACCGGGTTGAGCTGGGATGCCGCCGAATGCAGCCTGCGCGATCTCGTTGCAGATCCTGCAAATGCCGTACCCAGCACGATCGCCGATAGCTTCAGCACTCCGGTCACGATCCAGGAGGTCGAGCTGGGATTGCAGCTGGTCGATGGCGATGCGAGCCGCATCGCCGCTCTCTGGCGAGAGGAGAAAAGTTCCGCGTCCCTCCTGCACCGCCTTGCGAAGCGTGGCGATGCCGCGATGGAGCGGGATGACTCGCAGTGGAGCGGCCGCGTCGCCGACATGTTTCGCCAGTCCGGAGCACAAATTCAATCCCTGACCCGCAAAGGATCAGCGGATGAACGCTATAGGTCGGAATTTGCGGATTGGGCTAGGGAAGCCCTGCTACGCGTCGTATCGGACGCACCGATGCCGGTCAGCGAGGAACGATCGATACTCGAAGCGGTTTCGCCGCCCCTGGTTGAACGGAGCTGCCTGGGCGCCGTTCGCGCTCTCC
The DNA here is from genome assembly GCF_059693785.1 of Sphingopyxis sp. CR5. NCBI lineage: Bacteria > Pseudomonadati > Pseudomonadota > Alphaproteobacteria > Sphingomonadales > Sphingopyxidaceae > Sphingopyxis > Sphingopyxis sp. CR5. The sequence goes on from NZ_JCATIE010000017.1 coordinate 10,810, forward strand.
TCTCCAGCAACCCAGGCCGCCCGACCCTGCTCTACGGGTCGAGCGGCTGCGGCAAAAGCATACTCTCGCAGCAACTGGCTGATGGGCTGCAAAAGGACGGCTGGGCCACCACCATCATCCGGCCGGGACGCGAAAGACAGAGGCTCGACGCGGAGGGCTTTGCGACCCTCACGCTGCGTACACTCGAGGATCGAGCCTCTGCGCCGCCTGCAGAGGGACGTGGTACAGCCGCACTTCGCGAACGGCTGACTCAGGATCTGGAGGGTCGCCACCTTCTGCTGTTCGACGGCATCGATGAGTGCGACTGGCGCGATGCGGGCGAGGCCGTCGCGTGGTTGCCCGATCGACCCGGCCACGGCCTGACCATAGCCGTGACCACCTGCTCGACGGCTATCCGGTCTGCCTTCGAGGATGCCTTCGGCCCCGCGGTCTTGCTGGACCTTCCCGAACTGACAGCAGAAGAAACCCACGCCGCAATCGATCTGTCGCTGCAGGCCGCAGGACGCCGCCTGCAGGACGACCAGCTGCAAACCCTCTTGTCCGGACTGGCCGATATGCCAGCCAAGGCGGTAGCGGCGCGCCTGGCCGGCACGATCGGAAAGTCGACCGCCGCTGGCGTCGCGCTGCCCACTTGCGAAGCGCATTTGTCGGCCTGGGTGGCGCAGTGGGCCGAGCATCTGGAAAGGCGCGAGGGCCACGGGCGCACGCTAATCGACGCGGCGTTCGCCATCCTCGGCTGCGCACGGCGCAGCGTGCCCGAACGGATTCTCTACGACGCGATCAAGAAGGATCCCGGGGTTGTCGGGTGGGTCGAAGCTGCTTTTCCCGATGCGCTCGAAATAGCGGAGTTGCCGCGTACGGCCTTCAGCCGTCTCATGGGATCGATCGACGACCTCCTGGAAACGCGCGAAGTGGATGGAGAATTGCACGTCGCTTTTGTCCATTCCGCGCTGAAAGAGGCGGCCGCCTCCGTTCCTGGTGCGACGCGGCTCGAATGGGCTCGCAAGCGCTTGCTGGCGCTTTATCGCGGCGATTATGCCATGGCAGGCGCTGCGGCGGCGGTCGGGCCTCATCTTTTGTCCGAACTCGCCTTTCAAGCCATCCTGTTAGGACGGGAAGGACGATCCGGGCTGGATGATGCAGTGCGGAATACCGGCTTCATCGCGCTCAAGACTGGCCCCGAAACGCTCGGTGACACACTCGAAGAGCTCAACATGCTGAGCCGGCAAGATTGGCTGGGCTCGCCGCAACTGAAGGCTTTCGGCCGCCTTGTCAGGCAGGAGCGTCACAATCTGTCGCGACTGCCCGATCGCGAAGATCGGGACTATTATCTGAGACAAAGAATCGATCGCGAGTTCGACAGCAACCCGCTGCGAGGAGGCGGGTCGCAGCGCGATTCCTCGCGGTTCGGCGGCCGCCTCCTGCTCCGCACGCCCCGCGTGCCCGGATTGGCGATCGCCGACCCGGTCCCATCGAAACTGAAAAGCCACGTCGCGACAATCGGCGGTGACGTGCTGATGGGGGAAGAACAAGGTACATTGGCCATCGCCGACGCCCGGGACGGTCGCCTTCGGGCGCGCCTGCCTGGGCACGGCCGAATTACAGGTCTGGTCCCCGTTCCCGGCAGCGGCCGCGCTATCGCATGGGGTGAGGACGACCACATCTCGCTCGTCTCGGCGCCAGCTGCACGCGAACTCACGCGCTTTTCCTTTGGAAAGGGGCCGGTGCGGCTGGTCGTGCCGCTGGCATCCGGCGGCGTGCTGGCGGTGGGCGGCGATGAACTGGAAATCGCCACCTGGGACGCAAGGGGGAACGAGCAAAGCCGTGCGCGTCTAAATAGCGAAAACGCGCCGACCTTCATGCTGGATAACGAAGGCTGGCGCACCGCTGACCCGCTGCCGGCGGCAAAGTTTGCCAGCGCCCTGTTCGATCAAGGCCAGATCAATTCGTTCCAGCTCAGAAGCGACATACTCGAACTGGAAAGCGACCTGGTTGTTTTCCATGGCCTCGCCACCCTCGTACTATGGTCGCTTAGCCAAAGCCGGGCCGTGTTCTGCCTGAACCAGTTGCATTCGCAGGAATGGCTTCCCCGGTTTATCGTGCCCGACGGCGACAATTTCATCCTGATAAGCCAAGGCGGAGGAATTGCGCGTCTGCATAGCGATCAAACAGCGCCTCAAATTCTGGCCCATGCGAACCGCATCGGCGGTGCCGACAGGCTTGACGAGACCCTGATACTGACCAGCCGCGCCGTCGAGAACGACGCGATCGAGACCATCACCTTTGACACCCGGACGCTGGAACAGGGAGCCCCCTTGCGGTGGCAAGGCCTTGCCGGACGCGGTTATTTCCGAAGTGCGGAATCCAGCATGGCTCGGGGGGTGGCAACTCTCGGCGACCGGATTCTTGCGTGGTGCGCGGACGGACTCGCCCTTCTCGATCCCGCGACCGGGCAGGTCGAGCATCGCGATTCCGGAAGCGGGCTGGCGCTGTCGCTTCAAGCAGGAGTCAGCCTCGGCCCTGACGCCGTGATCCTGATCAACAACGAGCGCCCTGAATTGCATACGGCCGCGCAAGCCGGGGTCGTTTCGCTCGACCATCTGTTGCCGCGCGTCGTGGCGTCGGTCGATCTTGGAGAAGGTCGCGCGCTCATCACCCTCCCCGACGATCGCACCGCTTTCTGGAATGCGCGCGAAACGGTCGACTGGATATCCGAAAGCCAGGACGCAACGGCCGCTGGCGCGTTGCTCCAGCGCGGTCACGCAGCACTCCTTTCGAACGGCGACCTAATCGTGCAAGGATCCGACGAGGCCGATCCGGCGATCGAATTTGCGCGCTATGTCGAAACCGATGATGCCTTGCACCTTGCGAGCCGCAGCAAGGGTGCATGGCACCCGAAACCACGCCCGAAGCCCGGCTCGATCGAAGCGATGCTGCCCTTTGTCGACCGTCCCTACAGCCATTGGCAAACGATGGGCGATATGCTGATCAGCTATAGCGGGGTACCCGCCTGCGTCGCGATGACTGACGCGCAGGGCGAGCAGGGCCGCTGGCAGCTTCCGTTCGGCGCCCCGTTAACGCAGATGGTCACGGCTGCCGACCCGGGCCTGGCCGACCATTTTCCCAACCTGGCCTTCATCGCTAGCGACGGGAAACACCTTATCGCAGCGACCTTGGGCAATGGCAATTATCCGGCAGGGCAACTGGCGCTGAAGGGCGAGGTGGACCGGCTCATCGCCTTTGAAGGGGCCTTGCTTTTGCAGCATGCCGACGGGATCGAGCGTGTCGTTCCCGCCAGCTCGCTCCTGGCAAGAATGGACAGTGCTCCTCTGTTCGAGCTGTCGTCGATCCTCCCAAGCGATCGCACGGGGACAATCCGCATGTCGGCCTGGCTCGCTGATGCCCGCGTGGGTCTCATTCTGGTTTCGCTGGGGCGAAAGGGCAGCAACCGACGCGAATGGATGGTCGTCGCATGCTGCCCGGACCGCGGCATCCTCGCACAAGCGATGGCTGGCCCCCAAGGCAAGGCGATCCCGGTTCCGCAGGGCTTTATTCTGTCCGGAGGCGCGGACCCTATGATGGTGACCTTCGATGCGCAGGACATGGCGATCCGCTTCGAAGCTCCCGCGGAACCGCTCGACCTGTGGGTGCCGCTGCGCGAAAGCCTGGAAAATATCCACGGGCCGAGCGATGGTGGAAAAAACTGGACGCTCGCTTCGCTGCCGGGCGTCGCCTACCGGCTCGCGTTCGGTGCCGGTTTCGCCACCTTGCAACACGACCGTATCACTCTTCACTCAGGGAAATCGGACGAACCGGCCGAAGAATTCCTCTTCCCCAGTGGCTATGAGGTGATCGACGCGGTTGGTCACGACGATGGCGCGTCGCTTCTCATCCGCGCCGAAGGTGTGCTGCAAGTCGTGCGCTTCGGTTCGGCGCCCCCGCGCAGTGACGGCGGAGTAACTGCGGGAACGAGCTATACTGCCGCCCAGCGAAGGTTTGTCTGCCGCATGGGCTTGTCCGACGTTGCAAACCAAATGCCGAAAGCTTCGCAACGAGCAGCACTGAAGACGAAAGATGTCTTTCGGGCCCACCTCGTTCGTGAGGGACCGGCCGAGATCGAGATTCTTGTCTGGCAGGACGATCTCGACGAGGCCGAAGCCCAGCTGTTTCTGCTCGAGGGCGCGGCCTTCGATCCGTCCGCACCCGACGATGCGGATCATGAGTCTGCTCGCCGCGCTGCACACCGCCTGGCTGCCACGGTTCGGCAAGCGCGTGGCCAGCTCTCGCTCGCGGACTATCTGTCCCATGCTGAGCTTCGCACTGGCGAGACCAACATCGCCAATCTCGCACCCCCGTGGCTCGACGGGCTGATCTACCACGGCCTTTGCGGCCGCCTGGACCTGTCCGGCCTGGGCGCCTATCTCGCCACGCTGTCGGCCGATCTGCGGGCTGCGGGCTACGATTGCGAGGCCGATCCCCGCTGGGGCGACCTGCTGCTGATGTCCAACGCCGGGTCGCAGCCCGCAGAAGCGGTGCGCAGCGAGCCCGATGCCACCACCCCGGCAGGGGACGAGCACTTCCTGCGCGCCATGCAAGCCAACAAGGCAGGCGCGCATGCCGAGGAGCGCGAACATCTGGAACGCGCTGTACGCGAAGGTCATGCCCACGCCAGCTATATTCTCGGGAAGATGCATCAGGTGGGGATAGACGGCACACCCGACGCAAAGACGGCCAGGAGCCTCTTGAGGACGGCGGCCCAGGCCGGACTGGTCGAGGCCATCAATGATTATTCGGTAATGGTACGAAAAGGCGAAGGCGGGCCCGTAGATTTCGCCGAAGCGAAGCTTTGGGCCCGCCGCGGCCACGCCGCCGGCGACGAGCTTGCGGGGATCAATTATGCCATTGCGCTGTTGACGGACTCCGGCGCCACCGACGACGACAAAATGGAAGCCGTCGGGATATTGAACCAACTTGCGCAGGCGGGCAATCGGGATGCCGCTCAATTGCTCGCAAGGCTGTTTCCGAAGCAATGAGCGGCAAGCCCGTCGATGCGGCTGCGGCTTACCCGCCTCGCGATGCTCTTGTGCTCGCTGTGACCGGGCATCGGCGGCTGTCCGCTTCGGCATGCACCATGCTCGGCAAATTGCTGCCTGGCCTGATAACCGCGCTGCGCTCGGAAATCCTGGCGCTTACGCAATCGAAGGTACGTCTCGTGACGGCAAATGGCCTCGCCGCGGGCGCCGATTTGATCATCGCCGCCGATATCGCCGCCTATTTTCCAGAAATGCACCTGTGGCATAGTCTGCCTTACGGCGAAGCAATCTTCCGTGCGCGGCTTGCCGATGGGATGGATCTGACGGACGCTCAAGAAGAGCGCATGGTTCGTCGATACGACCTGCTCGCCGAGACGGCATGCTATCGAACGGTCATCGCTTCCGTACCCGACGAGACGGCCCTGCAAGCTCACCCACCGCGGTCTTATCTTGCGCTTGCCCGGCAACTGGCTAGCCGTGCTGATGGACTGCTGGCAATGTGGGATGGCCAGCCCTCCGCCGGCCCCGGCGGCGCGGGCGATGTCGTCGCTTTCGCACGCGAAGCATCCTGTCCGGCGCTCATAGTCGAGCCAATGGGACAATGTCGGCTTTTGCCGGAGGGGGGCGAGGCTGAAAGCGAGAACCTCGCAGCGCAGTTTGCGCACCGAATTACATCTTCCTATCACGCTCGCCTGAGCGGCACACGTCCGCGGTGCGGCCAATCAGAAGCGGGGGTACGATGCGCATAGAGGACGAAGGCCCGAATCTCGCAGCAAGACTGGCAGTCCTGGTCGGACGCGGCAGTCGGGTCGGTGCAATTGCCAGGCCCGCGATCTTCGCCTTCCTGATCCTGTGCTGGTTCGCTCTCACGGGCATCGGCGCCTGGCAGGAAAGTCCGGAGGCCGGCTTTGGGGCACGCGTCGCCGACGTGCTCTATGATCCCTTCACTTTTCTTGCGCCGCAAGACAGCTATTTCAATCGGGCGCAATCCGACCTTCTGCATAATCCCTTCCTGTGGCTCGGCCGCTTCTTCGGAGCCGCCATCCCCGTCTATGCAATCATCTGGACTGCAATCGCATGGGGACGCCAGCGCATTGCGCACAATCTGCTTTCGATCGCGACTGGCCATGTCGTGATTTATTCGCAAGATGGGGCGGCCGATGCGATGGCAATCGTCCTGGCGCGAACGGGCGAAGTTGTCGTGCTCGCGGAGAGTGAGCCGCGGCCGGAACGGCAGCAGGCTCTGATCGACGCCGGCGTGATTCTTCTCGACGACCTGCGTCCCGGTTCGCTGCGCCATACCGGGGCCGAGCGCGCATCGCGCGTGATCGCCTGGGGTTCGGACGACGCCAACAACCTCGGCGCCGCTCTCGATATCGGCGCTCAGTTGCATACCCGTCACGAGGACCTTCTCGTCCGGGTCGAAAGTCCCGAGCTTCGACGCGCTCTGCGAAAAGCACCAGACCTGCTCGAAAGGGAGGATTCGCGGATCCGACCCATTTCCCTTAATCAAACTGCGGTCCGCGAGGCCTTCGCCAATAGTGACCTTGTGGAAGCCGCGCTCGCAAATGGGCAGGACCGCGTACATGTCGCACTATTGGGTCATTCTTCTCTATTGGAAGATATTTGCTCCTTCGCCTTGCGGCAGAACTGGTCGGCTCTTCTCGCCACACCCAAAGTGTCTATCGCGTCCGATGACCTTGAGGCATGGCAGGAGTGGCTCACTCTGCATCGAACGGCCTTCAGCCATTTTCGTGTGGCAACCGAAGCTGACATAGACCCAGTTGCGACAGGCTCGCCCATCGGCAGCCTGCTGGCCGACGGCAGCGTTACGCGCTTCATTGTGGATATGGGCGACGACGACGCGACCGTCCGAACATGCTTTCGGCTGGCAACCCAGATCCAGCAATTCGCGGAATCTCCGGCATTGGTGCAGCCGGTGGTACGCTCCATTCCCGCGCTCCGCAATTTGTACGAGAGGAGCCGAATGCCCTTCGCGGCGCCCATCATCCTCTCGCTCGAAAGCCAGGCGTGGAACCTCGTTTCGAGGAAGCGGGACGAGGCTGCCGCGCGCAAGCACCTCGTTTATCTGCAAAGCATCGGCGACGACGCCACTCCACTTCCCGCCAACAAGGACTGGCGCGACATCAGCGAGACATTCGTTCACGCCAATCGAGCCGCAGCCGACCACGAAGCCGTGAAACAATTCGACCTTGCCGAACTGGCTGCAAGGGGAAGTCAACACGAAGATGCGCTCCTTCGGGCGGCGATGTCGGAACATCGACGCTGGTGTGCGGAGCGACTGCTCGATGGCTGGCGCCCGGGTCCGAGGACCGAGGAAACCAGGGACCGGCAGCTTCATGACAAGCTGGTGCCCTGGTCTCAGCTGAACGACGAAGACAAGCGCAAGGACGCGGACCAAGTCAGGGCGGCGTGGGCAACTCCGGCGCGCGACGATCGCGTCCTACCAAATGACGACGGGTTTTGATCAATCCACAGAGCTCGAAAAAGCGGGCGCGCTAGAAAGCGCACGCGAGACTCGATTTCATCCATTTATGGCTAATCGAGATGACTGCCGGGATGCGATCGGACACAGCATCATATATGTCAAAATACCCCAACTCGATCGACCGAGCCGAAGAAATGGAAACGCTGAGGGCGGCGCTCGCGATCGTCCGGACCGCCGGGATCGAACTCGACGAGAAGCCGCCGATCCTGCCGACGAAATGCGCGCACTATCTGATCGCGGCCGATGCCGATCTACTGATCGTTCCGGCCAAGCCCTCGACCGCCGGCGATCATCATGCCGTCGAGGATATCATGGGCCTGTCACGCTGCGACGCGCTGATGGTCTATGTCGCGCGGTCGGAGACCGGCAAAAACCGGGTTGTTGTCGACATTGGGATCCACGGCCTCGTGCCGGTGTGGCATCGCGAATATAGCCCCTGCCTGATCGAAGGCGTGCTCCATTGCGTACCCGATCAGGATGCGAGCAAACCGATATTCAAGTTGACCAAGCGCGGACTGAAGCAGGCGGCCGATTTCGACGCGCTGAACCCTGAAGGGATCTGACCCGCAAAGAGTGGGGTCGCACCGAAAATATGAAAAGGAAGAAGCTATGCTGGTCGTGAATATCGAAGTCTGGCCCTGGGGCCGTGAGGAGCGGAAGTACAAGATCGGCGAGATCACGGCCGGGAATATCGCAGGCGGCCGCATCTCCACCTACAAGGTCCGCGTTCAACAAGACGGTTACGAGCCGGAAGGTGTGCCCGCAATCGATGAAGAATTCCTGCTTCGCGATCACGATCGCAGCGCTGGTGCGCTGGCGCTCATTCGAGACGCACTATTGATTGCCGTTCCGTTGCCTGAAGAAGGCGATGGCGCGTCCGATGCCGGACCCGGGTCGACCTCGCCGGACGTGTGAGAGATGGACGAGCACCCCGGTTCCTCGAACTCCAGCTCCGCCGCCAAGGCTGCTATCGCACGGTTCGCGCCAGCGAACCGGCGACGGCTGAGCGGGGCTAGTCTGCGCACCTTCCTTGTGATCGCCAATCATTGGGGACTGACCGAGGAACAGTGCCGGCTGATCCTCGGCAATCCAGCTCGATCGACCTACCGGGGCTGGGTCAAGAAAGCTCGCGAGCATCGGGACTTCACGCTGAGCGTCGATGTCTTGACACGGATTTCGGCGATCCTCGGGATACATATAGGCTTGAGGACGCTTTTCGACGAGGACCAAGAAGGTGTTGTCTGGCTTCGTCAGCCACATGGTGCTCGAGCTTTCGGAGGAGCAGCGCCGATCGATCTCATCACCGGCGGAACTCAAGAAATGCTGATGACCGTACGCCGCTTCATCGATGCTGCTCGCGGCGGGCTCTATATGGCCCCGTCCCCGGACGAGCGCGATTGGCCGCCCTATGACGATAGCGAAATCAAATTTATCGACGCGGAAAATTAGGCAGTTGCGTCAGCAAGCCGCTCGGCCCGCTATGCGGTGAGCAACCCGATTTCGACGAGTAGAGGGTGACCGTAATGACAAAAATCCCGCCGAAACGTCGAAAGACAGCGTACAAATCGCTACGTAGGATTGCCGAAAGGCTGGGCGTTCCATTTGTGGTTCGCCGACCGACGGTAACTCCGGGATCAGCAGCGTTACCTACGGCCCAAAACGCGTCTGTAGCGGAAAACTCTTCGCCATCGCGGGAGAACACTGGACAGGTGCACACAACCGCTGCACAAGCGTCTAGCGATCCCGCAGAAACTGCGGAATTCCGTCGCTCTGGGTGAGAGATATTCTGGTCTGGAATCCTCTCTCCCCGACCAAATTCCTTCTTATGTTGCCATAGTGGCAGTTTTTGTGCCGTGGCTTCTTGTATCGCGGTCCACAACATCCTAGATTGTTGAAACGCCGCTCTGGTTTCCCCCTTACCATTGCGGCGAGTGCCCCGTCGGCATGACGCGGGTGCGTCCTCCCTGGACCCTGGCCACCTCGTACTCCGGTACGAGGTGGTTTTTTATTCGGCGGCAAGCGGCAGCGCGTCTTCGCCGCCGGGTTGCTGGCCTGCTTCCGCCACCAGATCGGCAAACCAGCGCGCCAGGCGCCCGATCCGCTGCGCATCGGGGCGATACGTCGCGTCCAGATAGAGGCTTCGATCGATTTCGATCTGGATCGCGTGGATTCCCTGTCCCGGATTGCCGTGCGTTCGCACGATATGTCCCCCGGCGTAAGGCTGGTTGCGCGCGACCGGCTCGCCAAGCGACCGCGCCTTGTCGATCACGAGATCGACGAGCACCTCGCCCGACGTCGATCCAAAGCGATCGCCCACGATGATCCGGGCACCGTGGCCTGGCTGGCCCGGCGGAATCGGCGGCATGCTGTGCAGATCGATCAGGACGGCCTGGCCGAACGCCTCCCGCGCAACCTTGAGCTCCGCCGCCAACGCCGCGTGATATGGTCTGTGCAATGCGTCGAGCCGCCATTCGAGGTCGGCCCGGTCGACGGGACGTCGCCACAGCGGCCCGCAGTCGGAAAGCCGCGTCGGCACAACCCCCAGCCCGGCCCGCTCCTTGCGACCCGGAGCCGAAAATTGCGCGCGCATCGATGGCGCGACTTCGGTCGGTGCCATCTGCCCTTCGCCGCGGTTGCAATCGGCGACGGCCCGCGCCCACAGCGCCTCCACGACCGTAGCCCCCGCTTCCCCCGCCAGCGCGGCGATCGCGTCGCACCATCGGTCCTCCAGCCGTTCCAGCTGCGATTGCGCCACCCTTGCCGATGCCAGTATCTCCGGTGGATAAAGACGACCGGCGTGCGGGATCGACACGATGACGGGACTGCCCGTCGCGGCGCGGTTGACAGCGATGGCAGCGGATCGGATGGTGTGGAACGCCATTGGCCGAAGAGTGGCAAAAAAAGATCGGCGAATCCACCCGCCGCCGCCAATTTGTTAAATCTCTGCCGGTAGGGCGGGCTGCAACAGGAACGGGCCGGGCATCGCTGCGGCGCCAAGGGACCAGGGGCATTTTTGAATATGATTCGCATCTTGCTGGCCGAAGACGACGACGTGATGCGCGAATATCTCGCGCGGGCGCTGACCAGCGCGGGGTATCACGTCACGGCCGTCGACCGCGGGACCGCCGCGGTGCCCTATATCGATTCGGGGACGTTCGACCTGCTGCTGTCCGATATCGTGATGCCCGAAATGGACGGCATCGAACTTGCGCAGCACACGGCAAAGGCCGCACCGCAGACGCAGGTGATGTTCATCACGGGCTTTGCGGCGGTATCGCTGCGTGCGGAAGAAAATGTCCCGCAGGCCAAGCTGCTCTCCAAACCGTTCCACCTCAAGGATCTGGTTCGCGAAGTCGACGCTCTTTTCGGTCGCGCCGACCGGTCGCACCAACAATAATCGCATTTCGTCGCGCACAGGGCTTGCCAGCCCGGGCAGAGGCCTTTAAGGGGCGCGTCACCCCAAAACGTGTGGGCGTGTAGCTCAGTGGTAGAGCACTGTGTTGACATCGCAGGGGTCGCAAGTTCAATCCTTGCCACGCCCACCATTTCCCTTCCATCGCCGTCGTCACATCGGCTCCCGGCCGCGTGGCCCGATCCATCGCAAGGGGCTATCGCCCGGCGGCCAGGCGCGCCCGTAACTGCTGCAACTCCCGTTGCGATGCCGGGGTCAGGGATCGGGCGCTTTTCCCCTTGCGGAGTCGCTCGCGATCCTTTTCCGAAGGCTCGACGCGCCGCACGCGCACAGCGGCATGTCCCTGCGCGCGGATGCCGAGCGCTTCGGCAGCGCCTTTCGACAGGTCGATAATGCGGCCCCGCCCCGAAAAGGGGCCGCGGTCGTTCACGCGGACGATGATCCGTCGCCCGGTGTCCAGCGCAGTAACCTCGACATAGGTCGGCAGCGGCAGCGTCGTGTGTGCGGCCGTGATCCAGCCATCGCGAAATTTTTCTCCATTGGCGGTCTGGTTGCCCGATTCATCGCCGTACCAGCTCGCATATCCGACCCGGTCATAGGTCGGGGCGGCAGCGGGTACATAGGTCGTCCCGCGGACCGAATACGGCTTTCCGATGCGCACCGGCGTATCGCTGACGGGCCGGAAATTGCCCCCCGCACACGCCGAGAGAGCGATGGTGGCGGCAACCGCGCCGATCGACCGAACAAGAGAATATCCCCGCATGGCCCAACCCTAATTCGACCAGCCGCAAGAGGGAAGCCGGCAATCGCGGTGCACTGGACAGCGCCGCCGCTGTTCCCTAATCGTTCGCGCGTGAACGACCGCCCCGCCTCGCCGCCCGACCTTCCGCTCCCCGACGCCTCGGATCCTCCCTATCTGCACGGGCTGAACGGACCGCAGCGACAGGCGGTGTTGACGACCGAAGGGCCGGTGCTGATGCTCGCGGGGGCCGGAACGGGCAAGACCGCGGCGCTGACCGCGCGGCTCGCGCATATTATCGCGACTCGGCGGGCGTGGCCCTCGGAAATTCTCGCGGTCACTTTCACCAACAAGGCGGCGCGCGAAATGCGCGAGCGGATCGGACGGATGATCGGCGATGCAGTCGAAGGAATGCCCTGGCTCGGAACCTTTCACAGCATCTGTGCCAGGATGCTGCGCCGCCATGCCGAGCTTGTGGGCCTCCAGAGCAATTTCACGATCCTCGACACCGACGATCAGCTCCGCGTCCTCAAACAGCTGATCCAGGCCGAAGGGCTCGACGAAAAGCGCTGGCCGGCGCGCCAACTGGCGGGCCTCATCGACAAATGGAAGAACCGCGGACTGACCCCGCCCGACCTCGATGCGTCCGATCGCGACGCCTATGCCGACGGCAAGGGACAGCATTTCTATGCGCTCTATCAGGCGCGGCTGAAGACGCTGAACGCCTGCGATTTCGGCGACCTTTTGCTGCACATGCTCGTCATCCTGAAAAACCATCGCGACGTGCTCGAACATTATCAGCAGCGGTTCAAATATATCCTCGTCGACGAATATCAGGATACCAATGCCAGCCAGTACCTCTGGCTTCGCCTGCTCGCCCAGGCGCGCAAGAATATCTGCTGCGTCGGCGACGACGACCAGTCGATCTATTCGTGGCGCGGCGCGGAGGTCGCGAACATCCTGCGTTTCGAAAAGGATTTCCCCGGTGCAACGGTGATCCGGCTTGAACAGAATTACCGTTCGACGCCGCAGATACTTGCCGCCGCATCGGCGCTGATCGCGCAGAATAGCGACCGCCTCGGCAAGACGCTTTGGACCGAACTCGACGCGGGGGACAAGGTCCGCGTCGTCGGAGTGTGGGACGGACCGGAAGAGGCCCGGCGCGTCGGCGAAGAGCTTGAGGATCTTCAGCGCCGGCAGGTCTCGCTCGACCGCGCCGCGATCCTGGTGCGCGCCCAGTTTCAAACACGCGAATTCGAGGATCGCTTCATCGCGATCGGCATGCCGTACCGGATCGTCGGAGGCTTTCGTTTCTACGAGCGCGCGGAAATCCGGGATGCCCTCGCCTATCTGCGCCTCGTTCAGTCGCCCGCCGACGACCTCGCCTTCGAACGGATCGTCAACACCCCGAAACGTGGGCTCGGCGACAAGGCGCTCGCGCGGATCCATCAGTTCGCGCGGATCGAGCGCGTTCCGCTCTTCAACGCGGCCTCGCGGATCACGGAGACCGACGAGCTGACGCCGCAGGCGCGGCGCCAGCTCGCCAATTTCGTGGCGATGATGCGCGGCTGGCAGGCAAAGGCCAACGACCTGTCGCACCCCGAACTGACCCAGCTGATCCTCGACGAATCCGGCTATACCGCGATGCTCCAGGCCGATCGGAGCGCCGAGGCGGCGGGGCGGCTGGAGAATCTGTCCGAACTCGTCCGCGCAATGGAGGAGTATGACTCGCTCGAGGCTTTCTTGGAGCATGTCAGCCTGGTGATGGACCGCGATACCGACGATTCGAGCGAGACGGTTACCATCATGACGATCCACGCGGCCAAGGGACTCGAATTCGACCATGTGTTTCTGGCCGGTTGGGAAGACGGCGTCTTTCCGTCGCAGCGCGCGATGGACGAGGGCGGCACCGCGAGCCTGGAGGAAGAGCGCCGCCTCGCCTATGTCGCGATCACGCGGGCGCGGCAGCGCGCCAGCATCTACCATGCGGCGAACCGGCGCATCTATGGCCAGTGGATGAGCAGCATCCCGAGCCGTTTTATCGCGGAAATCCCGCCGGAGCATGTTTCGAGCGAGAACAGTTTCGGCGGCGGGCAAAGCCTGTGGCGCGCAAACTGGTCGGCGCAGGGCGATCCCTTTGCCCATGTCGCCGAGCGTCAGCCCGCGCGCACGATGACGCGCGGCCCCGCATGGCAGCGCGCCGTCGCGCAATCCTCGACGATCACCCGCGCGCCCGCGCCGTCGGAGAAAGGCCCCGCAGCCTCGGTCGGCGCCAAACCGCGCGCCGATCTGGCGATCGGCATGCGCGTCTTCCACGAAAAATTCGGCTATGGCGAGATCATGGATATCGATGGCAACAAGCTGGAGGTCGAGTTCGACCAGGCGGGAAGCAAGCGCGTCCTGGACGGATTTGTCCGCGCGGCCTGATCCGTGCTGATACGGCACGCTTTGCCGAAATCCGGGAAAGGTCGCTGGTGGAGCCGAGGGGAATCGAACCCCTGACCTCTGCAGTGCGATTGCAGCGCTCTCCCATCTGAGCTACGGCCCCGCGACCGGGGGGCTCTTAACGAGCCTGCCTGGTGGTGGCAACGGCTTTTCTGACCATCCAGCCCTATAAATGTGGGGGGTAACGATTTATGGCCAAGGCCTGGCATCTGGTGAACCGTCCAAAGGGGCTTCCCGCACGCGCCGATTTCGCGCTGCGCGACTTGCCCGACGAGCTGCTCGAACGCGATCAGCTTCGCGTTCGCAATCTCTGGGTCTCGGTCGACCCCTATATGCGGGGTCGAATGAACGACGCCCAAAGCTATGCGGCGAATTTCCAGCTCGATCAGCCGATGACCGGCGGCGCCATCGGCGAAGTCCTCGAAAGTCGTATGGAGGGCTTTGCTCCCGGCGACCTCGTCCTGCACATGGGCGGATGGCGCGACGGCGGCGCGATCGGTCTCGACATGACTCCCTTCAAACTTCCCGCCGACGCGCTGGCGACGGGAATGCCGCCCCAGACCTTTCTTCACAACATGGGGCTGACCGGCGGGACCGCGTGGATCGGCCTGTTGCGTATCGCGTCTGCAAAGGCGGGCGACACCGTGTTCGTATCGGCGGCGGCGGGGGCGGTCGGATCGGCGGTGGTCCAGATCGCAAAGGCACGCGAAATGACGGTGGTCGGCTCGGCGGGCGGCCCCGAAAAATGCGCCTGGCTCAAGCAATTGGGGGCCGACAGCGTCATCGACTATAAGGCGGGGCCGGTCCTCGACGGATTGAAGGCCGCGCTCGACGCTCTCGGCAAACCCGGCATCGACGTCTATTTCGACAATGTCGGCGGCGATCATCTCGACGCCGCCTTCGCGCTCGCCAACGATTTCGCCCGCTTCGCGATCTGCGGGATGATCGATGTCTATAATGACGGCCGGCCGCAACAGATGAAGCATCTGATCCGCACCATTCCGGCGCGCATCCGGATGGAAGGCTTTATCTACACCGACCAGTTCTTCGACTGCATGGAAGAATTCTATGCCGACATGGGAGGGCTCATCGCCAGCGGCGCGGTCACGATGCGCGAGACCGTGCATGATGGGCTCGACGCTGCACCCGACGCCTTTCTGGGCCTGTTTTCGGGCCAGAACATAGGGAAAATGCTCGTCCGGATATAGTGGTCCGGGGCCGTGCCCTCAGCTTCCGAAACCGACCGACAGGAAATCGGGCATCGGGCCGTTCCAGCCGTCATCCGGGCCGTCGTCATCCTGCCGCCGCGGCGGCGCTTTCGATCGCGGCGTGTCCTGCTTCGGCGCCCGTTCGCGGCGCGGTTCCGCCTCCCGGCGCGCCTCGCCCCTGTTTTCGTCCCGGGCTTTCCTGCCACCGCGGCGGCTTTTCTTCGCCTTGGGCTCACCGGCGTCCTCAGTCGGTTTCGCCTCTCCCGCCGGCGCATTTGCGCGACCGAGAACTTCGATGGTCGACCCTGTCAGCTTCTGGATATTGTCGATCGCTTCGTCGTCGGAGGGCGACACCAGGGTGAACGCCCGGCCTTTCGCGCCCGCGCGGCCGGTGCGGCCGATGCGGTGGACATAGTCGTCGGGGTGCCAGGGTGCGTCGAAGTTGAAGACATGGCTCACACCCTTGACGTCGAGACCGCGCGCGGCGACGTCGGACGCAACCAAGATGTTGATGTCACCCTTCTTGAAACGGTCGAGCTCGGCAATGCGGCTCGACTGATCCATGTCGCCGTGGATTTCGCCGGCGCGGTAGCGGTGGCGCTGCAGCGACTTGGCAAGTTCGCGAACCGTCGTCTTGCGATTGCAAAAGATGATCGCCGTCGCGACATCCTCGTCTTCGAGCAGATTGCGCAACGTTTCGCGTTTCCCGCGCTCGCTGGTCTTGACCAGGAACTGGGCGATATTCTCGTTCGTGCTCGCCGGACGCGCGACTTCGATCGTCTTGGGATTCGACAGGAATTTGTCGGCCAGCTTCTTGATCGGCGGCGGCATCGTCGCCGAAAACAGCAAGGTCTGCCGATTCGCGGGCAGCTTGGTGCAGATATTCTCGATATCGGGAATGAAGCCCATGTCGAGCATCCGGTCGGCCTCGTCGATCACGAGCAGGTCGCAGCCTGTGAGCAGAATCTTGCCGCGCTCGAACAGGTCCATCAGGCGGCCCGGCGTCGCGATCAGCACGTCGACACCCTTTTCGAGCGCCTTGATCTGGTCGCCCATCTGCACGCCGCCGATCAGCAGCGCCATCGAGAGCTTGTGATATTTTCCGTATTTCTCGAAATTTTCTGCAACTTGCGCCGCAAGTTCGCGCGTGGGCTCGAGAATCAGGGACCGCGGCATCAGCGCACGGGTGCGCCCGTGCGCCAGGATGTCGATCATCGGCAGCACGAAGGAAGCGGTCTTGCCCGTCCCCGTCTGCGCGATGCCGATCATGTCGCGCATCATCAGGACCGAGGGGATCGCGCCCGCCTGAATCGGCGTCGGTTCGTCATAGCCAGCTTCGCTGACGGCGCGCAAAAGTTCGTCGGATAGGCCGAGGTCGGCAAATTTCATAAGGTCATCATGTCCGGAATAGGTGTCAGCACGGCGTCCCACAACCGCCGTCGCTGCCGCGGCCATTGGGGAAAGCGCAAAGAAAAGTCAAGGAAAGCCGATGATATTCGCGATCAGTCGTCGTCGCGCGGGACCGCCACCATGCGCTTGAACTTGTCGACCTCGCAGCGCGCACCGGTGCGCGCGTGGATTTCGTCGCGATCCTCGCAAAGCCGGCCGTCCTTGTTGCCCTTCATATAAAAGCCCGCATAGAAATCGAGCGCCCGGCAACCGCGGTTGAGCTGCGCGCGCAGCCGCTCGTTCTGCCGCGTGATCAGGTCGATGCTGTCGCGCTGCACCGCCTGCATTCCCATGATGTCGCGCATCGCGACACATTTCGGCGCCTTTTTCTCCTTCCATTCGATCGGCATCGTGCGGCCGCGCGAAGGCGGCGGCGGCGGGGCGGTGAAATTGGTCAGGGGCGACCGCCGCGCCGGAACACGGATGATCAATTGCTGCTCGATCACCATTTGCCAATAGGGTGCCGGTGGCGGCGCAGGCGACGGCAAAGCCACGATAGCGGGCGGCGGCGGCGGCGGTCCGCCGACGTCGGCGGGGGCCGCTGCGGCGGCAAGAATCAGGACGGCCGACGTCAGCATGCGCGCGGCACCGCGCTCTTCGTGCCTGTCGAGATCAAGCTACCCACCCTAAGCTCCCGCACCGATACCGGCTGGACGAAGGCTTTGCCGTTCGTCCATCCCCCCTTTAACATCCATGATTGAACATCAAATGAATTGCTTTCCCGGCGGCGAGTCAAGCCGCCTTTGCCAAAGGTCGACACACGATGCCGCAATCCCCCTCGCCCGCCCTCCTGTCGCGATTGCACCGACTGCTCGGCGACAAGGGCTATAGCGACGATGCAGCGATCCTGGCGCCGTGGCTCACCGACTGGCGCGGCAAATATCACGGCCGGGCCGCGGCGATGCTCTCCCCCGCCAGCACGGTCGAAGTCGCCGAGGTGGTTCGCCTGTGCCGCGCCGAGGCTGTCGCGCTCGTCCCACAGGGAGGCAACAGCGGCATGGTCGGCGGCGCGACGCCGGACGACAGCGGGACGCAGATATTGCTCAGCCTGCGCCGGATGAACCGCATCCGCTCGATCGATGACGCCGCGCACCTGGCGGTCGCGGACGCGGGCGTCATCCTCGAAACCTTTCACAAGGCGGTGCTGGAGCACGGGCTGCGCTTCCCCCTGACCCTAGGGGGCAAGGGGTCGGCAACGATCGGCGGTCTTGTCTCGACCAACGCCGGGGGGACGCAGGTGCTGCGCCACGGCACGATGCGCGCGCTCGTGGCGGGGATCGAGGCCGTTTTACCCGACGGGCGCATCTTCGACGGGCTTGCCCCGCTCAAGAAGGACAATCGCGGTTACGATCTGCGGCACCTGTTCTGCGGCGCCGAAGGCACGCTCGGCATCGTCACCGCGGCCTCGCTTCGACTCGTACCCGCCGCAACGGCGCGCGCAACGGCGTGGATCGGCCTCGAATCGCCCGACCGGGCGTTGCGCCTGCTCCGCAGGCTCGACGAGGCCCTCGACCGCCAGCTGGAAGGGTTCGAGATCGTCCCTCACGGCTGCCTCGACGCGGTGCTGCGCCATATCCCCCAGACGCGCGCGCCGCTCGCCGCGCCGCACCCCTGGTATGCCCTCGTCGAACTCGCCGGCGACATGGAGGATGGACTCGACGCCCGGTTGCAGGCGGCGCTGGCCGCTGCGCTCGATGCGTCGCTGGTCGACGATGTCGTGATCGCGAAGAACGAGGCGGAGAGCGAGGCGTTCTGGAAACTGCGCGATTCGATTTCGGAGGCCGAACGCGCCGAGGGGCCGGCGCTGCAGCATGACGTCAGCGTCCCCGTCGACCTTATGCCGCGCTTCATCGCCGACAATCCGGCGCGTCTCCAGGCCGCGCTTCCGGGTGCACGCGCACTGTCGTTCGGGCACCTTGGCGACGGCAATGTCCATCATCACGTCCAGCCCCCCGCCGGGGTCGACGGTCAGGCGTGGCTCGATGCGCACGGCGAAGCCGCGAGCCGCCTCGTCTACGCCCATGTTCTCGAATTGGGCGGCTCGATTTCGGCCGAGCACGGCATCGGACAAATGAAGCGCGACCTGCTCGCAGAGCTCGACAGCCCCGCGCGGCTTGCCGCCCTGCGCGGGGTCAAGGCCGGCCTCGATCCGGCGGGCCTGTTCAACCCGGGCAAACTGATCGCCTGATCGGCGGCGGCTGCATCGGCATCGCCCCCTTGCGTCGCGGCGCGCGGACCAATAAGGCGCAGCATTCCATCTTTACCGGTCCGCGCTTCTTGCGGGCTGCCGCTTCGGAGTTTCATCATGGCCACTGCGCCCACCAACGCCAATCTGCCGATTTTCTTCAAGGACCTCGTCCCGCTTTCGAGCGTCGATCATGCCGATTTCCGCGTGCGGATGATGGACAATGCCGACTTCCTTGTCAGCCAGCATGCGGTGCCGCTGACCAGCGACGAATTCGCGTCGGCAAGCCGTTTCTACCCGATCGTCTTTTCGGCCGGCGAAAATCCCGTTCCGCTCGCGCTCATGGGCCTGAACGAAGGCATGAACACCTTCGTCGACGACGAAGGCAAGCTGCGCAATCCGGTCTATGTGCCCGCCTACATCCGTCGCTACCCGTTCCTGCTCGCGCGCTTGCGCCCCGATTCGGACGAGCTGTCGCTGTGCTTCGACCCGACCTCCGGCGCGGTCGGCAAGTTCGACGAGGGCGACGCGCTGTTCGAAGACGGCAAGCCGACCGAGGCCACGAACAACATTCTCGAATTCTGCAAGAATTTCGAGGAAGCGGGCCAGCGTACCGGCATGTTCATGGAAGAGCTGAAAAAAGCCGACCTGCTGATGGACGGCGAAGTCAGCATCACGCCGGAAGGCAGCAGCCAGCCCTATATCTATCGCGGCTTCCAGATGATCGACGAAGCGAAACTGCGCGAACTGCGCGGCGACGTTCTGCGCAAGATGATGCAGAACGGCATGCTGCCGCTGGTCTTCGCGCATCTCTTTTCGTTGCAGCTGATGCGCGAAGTCTTTGCCGAGCAGGTCAAAAGTGGCAAGATGCAGCTCGTGACCGAGGCGCCCGCCGTTTAAGGAGACAGACGATATGGCCACCGCCGCATTCGACGCCGGCAGTACCGCCGGCCCGCGCTATACGAAGGTGGCCATATGGCTCCATTGGGCCATCGGCCTGTCGGTCATTCTCAATATCGCGCTCGCCATGCTCACCGAGGGGATGGGCCGGGAAACGCACATGGCGGCAATGGGCGTGCACAAGGCGCTGGGGATCACGATCCTCGCCTTGACCCTGATCCGCATCCTGTGGCGCATCGGTCACAAGGCACCGCCGCTCCCGGCGGGGGTCGCCGCATGGCAGCGCACGGCCAGCAAGGTCGTGCATTTCCTGTTCTATGTTCTGCTCATCCTTCTCCCGCTTTCGGGCTGGGTCTGGATGTCGGCTGCGGGGCGCGGAATCGATTTCTTCGGCCTGTTCACCATCCCGGCGATCACGGGCGCCGACAAGGCGCTGTCCGACGTGATGCACGAACGTCACGAAGTTCTCGGCCTCACGATGCTCGCGCTTGTCGTCATCCATATTCTCGCGGCACTGAAGCACCAGTTCGTCGATCGCAGCGGCGTGGTGTCGCGGATGAACCCCTTTTGACGGCGCACCGCGCGCCGTCAAAAATCGATCGCGAGCCCCTTATATTCCCAGTCGCCATAGCGAACGGGGTCGCGGCCACCCGGCTGCTCCTCGGCCCGTTCTTGTTCAATTGCCTCGGGCGCCGGGACGGGGCTGTTCACCCATCCCGACGGGGCCTTGACGTTCGCAGGGCGCGTGGTCGCGCGGGGTGTTCCGCCAATGCTCTGGTCCGTTGCTTCGCTCATACCAACCCGTCCGAAATGAAATCCGATCGAAACTCCATAGGCTTTGGCGGCCATCACGCCAAGCACCGCAGGAGCCAGCACCATGGCTGATCCCCGGAATCGACGTCGGCGCGGCGTCGAAGAGGCCGATCCGCCGGGTACCGCACCGCGCCGTGCCGCGCTGCGGCTGATCGATGCCGTGCTGCGCCGCGGCGACCCGCTCGACATCGCGGTCCATGCAGCGACCCAGGGGCTCGCACCATCCGATCGCGCCTTCGCGATCGCGATCGTATCCGACGCGCTGCGCTGGATGGTCGACATCGACGCACTGATCGACGGCGCGACCCAACAGCCGCTTGGTGAAGATGTAAAGGCGCGGGCTGTCCTGCGCCTCGCTCTCGCCCAGCTTCTCGTCCTGAAGAGCTCGCCGCACGCGGTCGTCGCGACCGCGCTGCCACTTGTGGCCGGCGGCCCGCGCCGGCTGGTCCACGCGCTGCTTTCGCGCGCTCAGAAGGACGCGTGGGCGCTGCCCGAACATGCCACCTTGCCTCCGGCCGCCGCCGAACGCTGGACCCGGCAATGGGGAGCCGCGATGGTAGAGGCGGCGCAGACCGCGTGGAGTGGGCCGCCGCCGATCGACCTCAGCTTCGCGACAGAGCCCGACGACGCTGACTGGGCCGAGGCCCTCGCGCTCGCCCCATGCCATCGCCGCTTACCGCGCGGCGAAGCGGTCGAGGCCATGCCCGGCTACGGTGCCGGCGGCTGGTGGGTGCAGGATCTCGCCGCCAGTCTTCCCGCGCGCCTGCTCGGCACCGGGAACGGGCGTACCGTGCTCGATCTCTGCGCGGCGCCAGGCGGCAAGACGATGCAACTCGCGGCCGCCGGCTGGCACGTGACCGCGGTCGATTCCAGCGCCAGGCGTCTGGCGCGGCTCGACGACAATCTGAAGCGCACCGGGCTTGCCGCCGAAGTCGTACAGGGTGACATCCGGCGCTGGGCGCCGGCCGCTTCCGCGGACGCGGTCCTGCTCGACGCGCCCTGCTCGGCGACCGGCATATTCCGGCGGCATCCCGACGTGCTGCACCGGATCGGCGCGCGGCAAATCGCGGAGATGGCCGACCTGCAGGCCGAACTGCTCGACCGGGCGGCAGAGTGGGTCAAGCCGGGGGGCCAGCTCGTCTATGCGACCTGCTCGCTCGAGCGTGCCGAGGGCGAAGACCAGATCGCAGCATTTCTGGCCCGGCGCAGCGGCTGGGCGATCGAATCCGCCCGCCCCTGGGAATTGCTCGCCGGCGTTGCCCCAGACGCGAACGGCTTCGTCCGCACCTTGCCCGGAATGCTCGCCGATGCGGGCGGGCTCGACGGCTTCTTCGTCGCCCGCTTGCGCGCGCCCGCCGCCTGAGTGACCGTGTCCCCCCGCCTTCGCGGGAGCACACGGAAACGGGCGTTCGGGCATCGGAGTCAGAAGACCGCGTGCGGCGCATCCTCCTTCATCATCGCCGCGCGCACCATCGGAATCGGCGGACCGCCATAGGACAGGAACTCGTCGTGAAACGCCTTCCACTTCGTCCGGTCGCCCTGCGTCCAATCCTCGCGTAGCTTGCGGATCATCAGCTTGCCCATCGTATAGTTCAGGTACAGCGGGTCATACGTGCCGCGCGCGGCCTGTTGCCGCGAATTGCCCTCGTCCTGATAGCATTGATCCTTGAACATCTTTTCGCTCTCGGCGACCGTCATGCCCTTCGTGTGCAGTCCGATCGCGGACAGGAATCGGCAATCGCGCAGCAGCGCGTTGGACAATTGCCCGATATGCGTTTCGGGGTCGCCATCGCCGAGCCCGGCCTCCCACATCATTTCTTCGGTGTAGTGCGCCCAGCCTTCGGCAAAGGCATAGCCGACGAACAATTTGCCGAAGATGCTGTCGGACCGGTTCGAATGGAGGAAATTCAGGAAATGCCCGGGCCAGACCTCGTGAACCGAGGTGAACAGCAGGTCCTTCTTGCCCGGAATGAACGCTTGCTGGGTCGCCTTGTCCCAGGTCGGATCGGGCGGCGAGATGTAATAGACCGATGGCAAGCCTGTCTCATACGGCCCGGGAATGTCGATATAGGCGCTGTTCTGGCGATTATAGGGCGGCGACTCTTCGACCTGCGCCTGCTCGGTCCCCGGAATCGAAACCAGGTCCTTTTCGACGATGAAGGCACGCAGGTCGGGAAGCTGGCGGCGCGCCTCGACTACGGGGCCGTCGGCGGGCTTGTCGCTGCCCATCTTGGCCATGCAGTCCGCGATCGAAGCGCCCGGAGCGAACGTGCCGCACGCGTCCTTCAACGCGTCCTGGTTGCGCTTGAGATCGGCCTGTCCGATCCGCTCCAGCTCGTCCAGCGGCGTATCGACGCCCTCGTTGGTCAGGATCATCTTCGCGAACTTGTCGGCGCCCAGGGCATAGCCGTCGGCAGTGCCGGGCTGCGACGCGACATAGGCGGACAGATCCTTCATCGCCGCGGCGGCCTTGGCGGCGACGTCGTTGAATTGCTTTTGCAGGGCGGGATCATTGACCTCGGCGAACGCCGCCTTGGCGTCACCGGTGTAATAATCCGCGAAACCGCCGAAGCCCGCGGTGCCGAGCTTCACAAAGGTCGCTGGCAGCGGCAGCTTGAGGTTCGCCTTGATCTGTTCCGCGGCCGCCGGGACCTTCTCGGCATAGGCGATGAACGCCTTCATCCGCGTCGCGGGATCGGCATAGGGGCGGGCGATATAGACGTTGGGATCGAGCGCGCCGATGTAATAGGCGGGATTTTTGGCGGCAAAGTCGGTGTCGCGCAGGAAAAAGAGCTGGCCTTGCGCGACATGGACCAAATAGTCGCGCTCGAACTTCTCCTTGTCGGTCATCTCGCCGCCGAACGCCTTGGCGTCGGCTATCGTCTTTTCGAGATAGGCCGCCTGCTTGTCGATGCCCTCGGGCGACCAGTCGGGCAGCTGGCCGTCGAACTCGTGCTTGCCCTGATAGACGGCGAAGGTGGGGTTCAGCGGGAAATAGCCCGCCAGGAAATTATCGCGAAATTCGCTCCAGTTCTTCGCCGCCGGCGCATCCGCCGAACCGCCGCCATCCGCATTGCAGGCCGAAAGCACCAGGAGCGCGCTCGCCAGCGCGGCGCCGCCGAAGCGGGCAAATTTGCGTGTCATATCGGAATCTCCCTTCTGTCCGGTCCCGCTTGTGCCAAGCCCGGCCGCCGCTCGCATCCCCTAATCGACGAACGGCAGGCCCTTCTATCCTTTGCGGTATAAAAGCTATCTGGTGCGCCGCAGGAAAGGCGGTTAGGGCGAGCGGCAATGGCGACCATCCCTCCCCCACCCTCCGTCGATCCCGTCATGCCCGAAGCCGAGCCACCGAAGGCTCCGTCGCCGCTCGGTTATGCCGATTTCCGCTATTTCTGGCTGGCCCGCTTTACCGCGGTGATGGCGACGATCGCGATGGTCGTCGTGATCGGTTATCAACTCTATGATACCGCGCGCAGCGACTATGGCATGTCAGTCAAGGAGGCATCCTTCCAGCTCGGCCTGCTCGGGCTCGTCCAGTTCGTGCCGCTGGCTCTGCTGACTCCGGTGGCGGGGTGGGCCGCCGACCGCTTCGAACGCCGCAGCGTCGTCATCTTTTCCAACGCGATCGACCTCGTCATCGCCGCGACGCTCGGCTGGTTCACCCACAGCGGCGGCTTGACGCTGCCGTTGCTCTTCGGTCTCGCCGCGCTGCACGGCGTCGCGCGCGTCTTTTCGGGACCGGCGATGAGCGCGATTGCGCCCAATATCGTTCCGACCGCGGTGCTGCCGCGCGCGATCGCGATGAGCAGCATCGCCTGGCAGTCGGCGTCGGTTATCGGACCCGCGGCGGGCGGGCTTATCTATGCCGCGCATCCGACCTCGGTCTACATCTTCGCGGCGGTCCTGCTCGCGGTCTCGGCCTTCACGATAAGCCGGGTACGGCCGGTGCTGCCACCGCCGGCGGATGTCCGTCGCCACCCGCTGCGCGAAATGGTCGACGGGCTGCAATTCGTGTGGAGCGAACGCTTCCTGCTCGGCACGATCACGCTCGATCTGTTCGCGGTGCTGCTCGCCGGCGCGACCGCGATGCTTCCCGTCTATGCGCGCGACATATTGCATATCGGGTCCGAAGGGCTCGGCTTCCTGCGCGCGGCGCCCGCGGTCGGCGCGGCGGCGGTGGCGCTGGGCCTCGCCTTTCGTCCGATCGAACGCAATGTCGGCGTGAAGATGCTGTGGGCGGTCGCGGTCTTCGGCGCGGTCACCGTCGGCTTCGGCCTGTCGACAAGCTTTCCGCTGTCGCTCGCGATGCTCGTCATCATGGGCGCCGCCGACATGTTCTCGGTCTTCGTGCGCGGCACGCTCGTCCAGCTCAACACGCCCGATCACATGCGCGGCCGCGTCAGCGCGGCGTCGGGGCTCGCCATTTCGGCATCGAACGAACTCGGCGAGATGCGCGCGGGCGCGATGGCCGCGCTGCTAGGCCCGGTCGGCGCAGTGGTCATCGGCGGTGCTGGCGCCGTCGGCGTGACGGCGCTATGGTCGTGGCTCTTTCCCGAACTGCGCCGAGCGCGCACTTTTGAGCCGCAATTCAAGGACAGGACCCCATGAAAGCCAATTCGATTCTCGACACCATCGGCAACACCCCGCACATCCGGCTGTCGCGGATGTTTCCCGACGCCGAGGTCTGGGTGAAGTCCGAACGCAGCAATCCCGGCGGATCGATCAAGGACCGCATCGGCCTGGCGATGATCGAGGCGGCGGAGAAGGACGGCAGCCTGAAACCCGGCGGGACGATCGTCGAACCGACCTCGGGCAATACCGGCATTGGCCTCGCCATGGCCGCCGCGGTCAAGGGATATACGCTGATCCTCGTCATGCCCGAAAGCATGTCGATCGAGCGCCGGCGCCTGATGCTCGCCTATGGTGCGACGTTCGACCTGACACCGCGCGAGAAGGGCATGAAGGGCGCGATCGAGCGCGCGATCGAACTCGTCGAAACGACCCCCGGCGCGTGGATGCCGCAACAGTTCGAAAACGACGCCAATGTCGATGTCCATGTCCGCACGACGGCGCAGGAAATATTGAACGATTTTCAGGACGCCCCGCTCGACGCCCTCATCACCGGCGTCGGCACCGGCGGGCATATCACGGGCTGCGCCCAGGTTCTCAAGGCGGCGTGGCCGCAGCTGAAGGTCTTTGCGGTCGAGCCCATCGCGTCGCCCGTCATTTCTGGCGGCCAGCCGGGGCCGCATCCGATCCAGGGCATCGGCGCCGGCTTCATCCCGCGCAACCTGCACACCGACCTGCTCGACGGGGTAATCCAGGTCGACGCCGCCGATGCCAAGGCGATGGCGTTGAAGGCGGCCCGCAGCGAAGGGCTGCTCGTCGGCATCTCGTCGGGCGCGACGCTTGCCGCAATCCAGCAGAAGCTCGCGGAGCTTCCCGCGGGCAGTCGCGTGCTCGGTTTCAACTATGACACCGGCGAACGCTATCTGTCGGTGCCCGACTTCCTGCCGGAGATCTGATCCGCGCCATGCGCCCGGACGAAACGCCCTCGACGTTGCCGCCAGGGCGCGACTGGCCAGGCTGGCTGTTCGCGCTGCTCACCGCGCTGGCAATCGGCGCGGTCCTCCACCTCAGTGCGCCCGGCCCGGCGGCGAACGATACGCAACGCCGCCCGCATCCGGTGGCTCCGCCCCCGGAGGTGCTGCCCCAGGTCGAACCTATGGATCTCGCACCGCTCACGGTCGAGGATGCGAAAGCCGCAAACGACCGCATCCCGCTGGTGACGCGGGATTTCATGCCCGCGCGGCCGTTCGTCTATCCTGGCGACAACGACAATCGGGCCCGCGCACGCGACTGCATGGCGGCAGCGATGCTTTACGAAGCCGGCGACGATAGCAAGGGACAACTCGCGGTTGGTCAGGTGGTGATCAACCGTGTCCGCCACCCTGCTTTCCCGAAAAGCATCTGCGATGTCGTCTTTCAGGGATCGGAACGCAGCACGGGCTGCCAGTTCACCTTCACCTGCGACGGGGCGCTGAACCGTCGGTATTCGGATGTCGCGTGGAAGCGCGCCCAGGACAATGCCAGCCTGATGCTCGGCGGGCTCGTCGACCCCGCCGTCGGCCTCGCGACTCATTACCACACCGACTGGGTGCGGCCCTATTGGAGCGATACGCTCGAAAAGATTGCCGCGGTCGATACCCACCTCTTCTTCCGCTGGCCGGGCTATTGGGGGACCCCGGGGGCCTTCCGCGGCGCGGTGCGCGGCGACGACCCGGTCGAAACGAAACTCGCCGCAATTTCGCTGGCCCACGCGGGCGGGCCGCCGATCGATCTTGCGGGGGTCGACACCAACGCCGCCGTCGGGGCCGCGCATATCGTCAGCGCCACCGACGCGGCGACGGGGAACGCGACCCGCGACGCCATCTACATCCAGCTCGACCGCCGTGCCCCGCCCGAAAGTTTCGTGACGCTCGCGCTGCGGCTCTGCGGCGCGCGCGAATATTGCAAGTTCATGGGCTGGACCAATCCCGTCCTCAAGCCCGAGGGCGACGACATGAGCGCCACCCAGCGCGCCGGCATGACCTTTTCCTACCTGCGCGACGACAAGGCGGGGTTCGAGAAGGCGCTTTGGAACTGCGGCGAATACAAGCGCGACGACCCGCGTCAGTGCATGAAGCGCTAACGCGGGTCAGCAGCCTCAGCCATTTGGCCGGATCAGATATTTCTCGCCCGTCCGCTTCGCATTATACTGGGAAAGCACGTCGAGCGACAGCGCATCGGTCAGCGATATCTCATGGCTGTAATGGCTCTTGAACGTCGTGGTCAGCTCGTCGACGACGCGCTTCCGCATGCGTCCGACGACGTCCGCTCCGGCCTTCTGCATGAAGGGCGTGAGCAGAAAGCCCGACAGCGACCAGGAAAAGCCGAAGCTACGGTTGAGAAGGGTCGGTCCGACGTCGAGCGCACCATAGATATAGACCTGCTTGAACGTGTCCGAGCCATAGCGGCTGTACGTCGTCATCCGCTTGACCGCGGCCGATTCCATGCACGCCAGAATCTGTCCCGCCAGCTTGCCGCCGCCGATCGCATCGAACCCGCAGGTCGCCCCCGTTTCGACCAGCGCCGCAGTCAGCTTGTCGAGGAAATCCTCGTCGCTGCTGTTGACAATATACTCGGCGCCGATCGCCTTCAGCAACGCGACCTGGGCATCGCTGCGCACGATATTGACCAGGGGGATACCGTCCTTGGCGCAGATCTTGACGAGCATCTGCCCAAGGTTCGAGGCTGCCGCCGTGTGGACGAGCGCGCTATGCCCTTCCATCCGCATGGTTTCGGTAAATGCCAGGCTGGTCAGCGGGTTGACGAAGCAGGAGGCGCCATCTTTCGGGTCGGTGCCGTCGGGCAGCTCCATGCACATCGCGGCCGGCAGACAACGATATTCGGCATAGATTTCGCCGCCGAGTACCGCGACCGTCTTGCCGAGCAGCGCCTGCGCGTCGGGCGAGGTCCCCGCCTTGACGACGAGCCCGCAGCCCTCGTTTCCGATCGGCAGCGCCTGGCCGACGCGCGGCGCCATCGCCCGCATCCCGGGCGCCGGAATATCGGCGGTCACGACCGGCAAGCCGTCGCGCTGCGATGCGCGCGCGCTCGCCATATCGGCGGCACCGAACAGCAGCCCCAGGTCGGACGGATTGATCGGGGTCGCCAGGATCTTCACCAGCACCTCGTGCGGCGCGGGCTCGGGCATCGGTCGCCGCTCGAAGAAAACCTCCAGCTCGCCTTCGGGCTTCACCAGCGTGAGCATCGTCAGATTGGTGTCGGGCAGGTCGGTCATTGCGGGTCTCCCATGCGTTCGGTTTCTCGATGCAACGGGTTAGGGTGCCACAGGCGCGCTGGCAATGGCGCAGCCGTCAATCGGGCGAATATTCGCTCGCGATCCGCAGCACGTCGGCCGCCAGTTCCTCGCGGCAGATCAGCAGGTCGGGCAGATAGGTATCCACATTATTATAGCGCAGCGGCGATCCGTCCACGCGGCTGACGTGCAGTCCGGCGGCCGCCGCGACCGCGGCAGGGGCGCAATTGTCCCATTCATATTGGCCGCCGGTGTGAAGGTAGATGTCGGCTTCGCCGCGCACCACCGCCATCGCCTTGGCTCCCGCCGATCCCATTGCGAGCAGCTCGGCGCCGATCCGTTCGGCCACGAACAACGCCTCCGCGGCGGGACGCGTCCGGCTGACCAGCATCTTCAGCGGCGCATTCGCTGGCGGAAGCGGCGGCGGGGCATCGGAAGAGAGCGTCAAGCCGAGCCCTGGCAGCGCCACCGCCCCGACTGCCGCGACGCCATCGATCGCAAGCGCGACATGCACCGCCCAGTCGCTGCGCCCCTCGCCATATTCGCGGGTGCCGTCGAGCGGGTCGACGATCCACACCCGCGATTGCGACAGGCGCGCCGCATGGTCCTTTTCCTCTTCGGACAACAGCCCGTCGTCGGGCCGCGCCCGGCGCAGTTCGCGGCACAGCATCGCATTGGCCGCCTCGTCTCCCGCGCGCCCCAGCGCCTTGCCCGAAAGCGCGCCGTCCCCACCCAGGTCGAGCAATATCTTTCCCGCCGCGGCGGCAAGCCGCCCCGCAAGCTGCGCATCGCTTTCAGCCATGATCGCCGACCAGTCCCTCTTCTTCGCGTTCCGCGTCATCATCGGCCTGCTTGTGCTTGTGCAGGCCCCAATCGACGCGTGCCCACGCACGCTCGTGCAGATAATAGAGGATCATCTTGGTGATGACCTCGGTGCTCGCGATCGCGCCCGCCGCCTTCACATTGGCGGTGAAGATATAGCTCAGCACGAAGGTGTCGATGCTGCCCAAGACGCGCCAACTGATCGCCTTGAGCAGCGACCGGCTATGCGCCTCCCTCCCCCGGAACAGCAGCACCTACCCTCCTATCCCAACAATCGCTCGACGATCAGGTCGGCCGCCTGTTCGGCGGACATCACCGTCGTATCGATCCGGATTTCGGGATTTTCGGGCGCTTCATAGGGGCTGTCAATGCCGGTGAAATTCTTCAGCTGTCCGGCCCGCGCCTTTTTATAAAGGCCCTTCACGTCGCGCCGCTCGGCCTCCGCCAGCGGCGTATCGATGAAAATTTCCAGAAATTCGCCTTCGGGCAGCATCGCGCGCACCATCTCGCGCTCGGCCCTGAACGGCGAAATGAACGCGGTGATGACGATCAGCCCGGCATCGGTCATCAGTTTCGCAACCTCGCCGACGCGGCGGATATTCTCGATCCGGTCGGCCTCGGTAAAGCCCAGGTCCCTATTGAGCCCGTGGCGGACATTGTCGCCATCGAGCAGGAAGCTGTGCCGGTTTGCGCGGTGCAATTTCTTTTCGACGAGATTGGCGATCGTCGATTTGCCCGACCCGGACAGGCCGGTGAACCACAGCAAGGCGGGCTTCTGGTTCTTCAGGTCGGCACGGGCTTCGCGGCTGATGTCGGTCGCCTGCCAGTGGACATTCTGCGCGCGGCGCAGGCTGAAGTGCAGCATGCCGGCGCCGACGGTCGCGTTGGTCAGCTTGTCGATCAGGATGAAGCCGCCGAGCGCACGGTTGTCGGCATAGGCTTCGAACACGATCGGCTTGTCCGTCGACAATTCGACGACGCCGATGCCGTTCAGGTCGAGGGTCTTCGCCGCAAGATGATCGAGCGTGTTGACGTTGATTTCATATTTCGGCGCCTGCACCGTCGCGGCGACCGTCTGCGTCGCGAGCTTCAGCCAATAGGCGCGGCCCGGAATCATCGCCTCGTCGGCCATCCAGACCAGCGTCGCCTCGAACTGGTCGGCGGCCTCGGGCGGCGCGTCCGCCGCGGCAATGACATCGCCGCGCGAGCAATCGACCTCGTCGGCGAGCGTCAGGGTGACCGACTCGCCCGCGATCGCCTCGTCCAGGTCGGCGCCCAGCGTCACGATGCGGCTCACCCTTGTCGTCTTGCCGCTCGGCAGGATTCGCACGGGATCGCCCGGCGCGATGCGGCCGCTCGCCACCTGCCCCGAAAAACCCCGGAAATCCAGGTTCGGGCGGTTGACCCACTGTACCGGCATGCGGAAGGGTTTGCTCTCCTCGGCGCGCGCGCCGAGGTCGACATTTTCGAGATGCTCGATCAACGCCGGCCCCTTGAACCAGGGCATATTATCCGAAAGCGCGGTGATATTGTCGCCCTTGAACCCGGAGATGGGGATGGCGGTGAAGTTGGTGATGCCGATCTCGCTCGCGAACGCCCGGTACGCCAGCGCGATGCGATCGAAGACGCCCTTGTCGTATCCCACGAGGTCCATCTTGTTCACCGCGAGCACGATATGCCTGATGCCGAGCAGATGCGCGAGGAAGCTGTGCCGCCGCGTCTGGGTGAGCACGCCCTTGCGCGCGTCGATCAGGATCACCGCCAGGTCGGCGGTGGAGGCGCCCGTGACCATGTTGCGGGTATATTGTTCGTGCCCCGGTGTGTCGGCGACGATGAACTTGCGCTTTTGCGTCGTGAAAAAGCGATAGGCGACGTCGATCGTGATCCCCTGCTCGCGCTCGGCGGCAAGGCCGTCGACGAGCAGCGCGAAATCGATCTCCTGCCCCTGCGTGCCAACGCGCTTGCTATCGGCCTCGAGCGCGGCGAGCTGGTCCTCGAAGATCATCTTGCTGTCGTACAGCAGCCGCCCGATCAGGGTCGACTTGCCGTCGTCGACGCTGCCGCAGGTGATGAAGCGCAGCAGCGACTTCCGCTCATGGCTGGCCAGATAGGCGTCGATGTCCTCGGCAATCAGCGCATCGGTGACGTAGATGGGGTCGGTCATATTCTTACTTCGTCATTCCCGCGAAAGCGGGAATCCCGCTTCGTCCGTTGATACAGAAAGAGGCCCCCGCCTTCGCGGGGGTTGACCCTTCGTCAATCTGAAGATTGGCGCGGCGGGTCAAAAATACCCCTCCTGCTTCTTCTTCTCCATCGACGCGTCGCCGCCATCCTTGTCGATCGCGCGGCCCTGCCGCTCGCTCGTCGTGGTCAGCAGCATTTCCTGGATGACCTCGTTCAAGGTAGCGGCGGTGCTTTCGACCGCGCCGGTCAACGGATAACAGCCCAGCGTGCGAAAGCGGATCGAGCGTTCCACGGGAACTTCGCCATCCTCGAGGGGGAAGCGGTCGTCGTCGACCATCAGCAACAGGCCGTCGCGTTCCACGGTCGGCCGCGGCGCCGCGAAATACAGCGGCACGATCGGAATATTCTCGCGCGCGATATATTGCCAGATGTCGAGCTCGGTCCAGTTCGACAGGGGGAACACGCGAATGCTCTCGCCCTTCGCCTTGCGGGCGTTGTAGAGATTCCACAGCTCGGGGCGCTGCTTCTTCGGGTCCCAGCCATGCGACGCGGTGCGGAACGAAAAGATGCGCTCCTTGGCGCGGCTTTTCTCCTCGTCGCGGCGCGCGCCGCCGAAGGCGACGTCGAAGCCATATTTGTCGAGCGCCTGCTTCAGCCCCTCGGTCTTCCACATGTCGGTATGCAGCGGACCGTGGTCGAACGGGTTTATACCGCGCTCCTTCGCCTCGGGGTTCTGGTGGACGATCAGTTCCATCCCCGCCTCTTCGGCCATGCGGTCGCGCATCGCGTACATCGCGCGAAATTTCCACGTCGTGTCGACGTGGAGCAACGGGAAAGGCGGCGGCGACGGATAAAAGGCCTTGCGCGCCAAATGCAGCATCACCGCGCTATCCTTGCCGACGCTGTACAGCATCACGGGCTTCGCCGCGTCGGCCATGACTTCGCGCATGATATGAAGGCTCTCGGCTTCCAGCCGGTCCAGATGGGTAAGCGTCTTCGTCATGTCCCCGCCATTGCCGCCACCGCCCGCAACAGGCAAACTGTATGGCCTTTTGCCCTGCCAAGCCAGACTTGCAGCATCACGCGCGCGCCGCGACCTTCGAACGGTACCAGTCGTGCGCGATCGCCGCGACGGCCTTCAGCGGCCCCTCGAGCCGCCGGGCAACATCGGGCAGCCCCGACCAGTCGGCGGCGAACAGCAAGCCCAGTTCGCGGCGAAAATCATAGCCGGCGACGCGGAGCGGGACCGTCCCGTCGATCGCCATCGACACGGGGGCGGTGGTGATGCCGATCCCCGCCGCGACCATGCGCAGGCAGCGCTCGTCGCTGTCGCTGCGCAGCGAAAAGCGCGGACGAACCCCGTGCCGGGTAAAAAAGCGACTCGTCGCGTCGAGATATTCGCACGAGCGGCGCGCGATCATCGTTTCGGGCGCCAGTTCCTCCGGCGACACCTCGTCCCGACCGGCGAGCGGATGCGCCTCGCCGACAAGCATGACCAGCGGTTCCTCGAACAGCGCCATCGCCGCCGCCTCGCCCTCCCCCGCGGCCAGCGGGACCAGCGCCATCTGGATGCGCCCGTTCGCCAGCGCGGCGCGAAGCTCGGCATCGTTACCTTCGACGATCTCGATCGAAAAGGCCCGCGCGAACTCGGCAACGATGCGCTGGAGAAACTCGCCCGGCGCCGACCGGATCGTCCCGATGCGCAGCACCGGCGCGGGGGCGGTCTCGTTGCGGCCGAAACCGTCGGCGGCGCGAAACGCGCGCTCGAGTTCGCGGGCGATCGGCAGGAACCGCCCGCCCGCTTCGGTCAGGCGGATCTTGCGCCGGTTCCGAATGAACAGCTGCGCCCCGACCAGCCGTTCGAGCTCGGCGACGCCGGTCGACAAGGCGGGCTGGGTCACGCGGATCTGCTGCGCCGCCTGGGTAAAGCTGCCCGCGTCGACGACGGCGAGGAACTGGCGGATGTGGGCGCGCTTTATCATAAATATTTCTTATGATGGATCGCATCGGATTTCAATTTTCATATGGTTCGACTTTCGGGCATGAAGGGACCTCTGTCCCGTTTCGACTTCGAAAGGCTGACCATGCGCGCCACCCCCGACTTCGATTTCGCGCTCGGCGAAACCGCCGACATGATCCGCGAAACCACCGCTCGCTTCGCCGACGAACAGATCGCACCGCTGGCCGCCAGGGCCGACGCCGAAGACTGGTTCCCGCGGGACGAATTGTGGACGCAGATGGGTGCGCTTGGCCTCCACGGCATCACGGTCGAAGAGGAATGGGGCGGCCTCGGGCTCGGCTATCTGGAGCATGTCATCGCGGTCGAGGAAGTGTCGCGCGCATCGGGCGCGATCGGCCTCTCCTACGGCGCGCACTCCAACCTGTGCGTCAACCAGATCCGCCGCTGGGGCAATGCGGAGCAAAAGGCGAAATATCTTACCAAGCTGATCTCGGGCGAGCATGTCGGCAGCCTCGCGATGTCCGAAGCCGGCGCGGGAAGCGACGTCGTCTCGATGAAGCTGAAGGCCGAGAAGGTTCAGGGCGGCTACGTCCTGAACGGTACGAAGTTCTGGATCACCAATGCGACCTGCGCCGACACGCTCGTCGTCTATGCCAAGACCAGTCCCGAAGCCGGATCGCGCGGGATCACCGCCTTCCTGATCGAAAAGGACATGCCGGGCTTCGCCATCGGGCAAAAGATCGACAAGGTCGGCATGCGCGGCAGCCCGACCGCCGAACTCGTCTTCACCGATTGCGAGGTCGGCGAAGAGCAGGTCATGGGCCCGGAAAACGGCGGCGTCGGCGTGCTGATGTCGGGGCTCGATTACGAACGCGTCGTGCTTGCGGGACTCCAGCTGGGCATCATGCAGGCCTGCCTCGATACGGTCATCCCCTACGTCCGCGAGCGCAAGCAGTTCGGCAAGCCGATCGGCTCGTTCCAGCTGATGCAGGCAAAGGTCGCGGACATGTATGTCGCCCTCAATTCGGCGCGCTCCTATGTCTATAACGTCGCCAAGGCGTGCGACGCGGGACAGACGACACGCTTCGATGCCGCGGGCGCGATCCTGCTGGCGAGCGAGAGCGCCGTGAAGGTCGCCGGCGAAGCGATCCAGGCGCTCGGCGGTGCGGGCTATACGAAGGATTGGCCGGTCGAACGCTATTGGCGCGATGCCAAGCTGCTCGATATCGGCGCCGGCACGAACGAAATCCGCCGCATGCTGATCGGTCGCGAGCTCATCGGCGCCGGCGCGTGATCTGGCTCTGGCTGTCGGCCGCCGCGATGGCAGCGACGGCCACCTTTCACTCGCGGCTCGGCGAACGGCGGATGGTGCGGCCCTTGCTCGCGCTCGACCAGGGCGTGACAGCGGACCCGCGCGTGCGCCGGATTATCCGCTTCGCCTGGCACGCCACCTCGGTTCTGATGCTCTTGTCCGCCGTCACCGTCGCCTGGCCCGGTACGCCGCGCGGCCTCATTGCGATCATCGGGGGCGGCTGGCTGGCAACCGGTCTCGTCAACGCCGCGTATCTGAAGGGACGCCATATCGTATGGCTGTTCCTTACCGGCGCGGGGGCGCTCGCGCTCATCGGAGCCATTGCGTGACTCAGACCCTCCTCGACGCCCTGCAATATTACGGCGCGGGCGCCGCAACGCTCGCGGCCTTCCTCGTATCGCTCAACCTCGGGCGGCGCTGGACCGGCTGGGCCTTCGTCATCTTCGTGACGAGCAGCCTTGCGCTGATCGGCTGGGGGTTTCTGCAACCCGACAGCGAGGGCATCGGGTGGCAGAACATCGCCTTGCTCTGCATCAACTGCGTCGGCGTGTATCGGTACCTGGTCCTGAAGGAAAAGCCCAGCGATCCGTCGGATCAGGGCGGGGCCGACTGAGTGCCCCGCCCTTCCCGATCATCATCCCCAGATGCGAACGCGCTTTTCGGGAGGCAGGTACAGCTTGTCCCCCGGCTTGACGTCGAACGCCTTGTACCAGGCATCCAGGTTCCGCACCGTCAGCGCCCGGTACATGCCCGGCGCGTGACCGTCGGTCGCGATCCGCGCGCGCAGCGCCGCATCGCGCATCTTCGTCGCCCATGTTTGCGCATAGGCGATGAAAAACCGCTGATCGCCCGTGAACCCGTCGATCACCGGCGCTTCCTTGCCCTTCAGCGAGGCGCGATAGGCATCATAGGACGCCTGAAGCCCGGCGACGTCGGCGATATTCTCGCCCAGCGTCAGCTTGCCGTTCACGCTCAGGTCGGGAAACGGCTTGTACTGGTCGAACTGGTCGGCCAGCGCCTGCCCCGCTTCCTCGAACTTCTTGAGGTCGGCGTCGGTCCACCAGTTGCGCAGCGCGCCGGTCGAATCGAACGCCGCGCCATTATTGTCGAAGCTGTGGCTGATCTCGTGCCCGATCACCGCGCCGATCGCGCCATAATTATAGGCGGGGTCGGCCTTCGCGTCGAAAAAGGGCGGCTGCAGGATCGCCGCGGGGAAGTTCAGCGCGTTCTGGACCGGCAGGTTGACCGCGTTGACCGTCTGCGGGGTCATCCACCATTCCTTCTTGTCGAACGGCTTTCCGATCTTGACCAGCTGATGGGCATATTCGGCCTTCTCGCCCGCGATTTCATTGGCATAGGCGCCATCGGGGCTCACCTGATAGCTGCCATAGTCGCGCCACGTTTCGGGATAG
Organism: Sphingopyxis sp. CR5; assembly: GCF_059693785.1. Lineage (NCBI taxonomy): Bacteria > Pseudomonadati > Pseudomonadota > Alphaproteobacteria > Sphingomonadales > Sphingopyxidaceae > Sphingopyxis > Sphingopyxis sp. CR5. The sequence goes on from NZ_JCATIE010000017.1 coordinate 47,054, forward strand.
CCGACGCCGACCTGGATAGTCTCGACCTTCTTCAGCGCCTCCTTCTTGGTTTCGGGCGCCATCCAGTCGATCGTCTCGACGCGCTTGGCAAAGGCCGCCTTGATGCCGTCGACCATATCGCTCACCTCGGCCTTCGCCGCGGCGGGGAAATATTTATCAGCATAGGCGCGGCCCACCGCGTCGCCCAGATACTGATCGAGCGCCGAAAGGGCACGTTTGTCACGGCTACGCTGTTCGGGCGTGCCCGACAGCGTCGTGCCGTAAAAGGCGAAATGGGCGTTGTCGATCGCGGTCGGCAGCACGTCGGCATGGCTGTTGATCTGGTGGAACGTCAACCAGTCCTTCCACGCCTCGAGCGGCTGCGACGCCACCAGCGCGGCAAGCCCGCTGATCGCCTTCGCATGATAGGCGCCGAACTTGTCCGCTCCGTCGAGCTGCGCCGCGGCAAAGAAAGCCGGCCAGTCGATGCCCGGCGCCTTCTTGCCGAAATCGGCCTTTGTCCAGACGTCGGTCGACGCCGTGAAATCCTCGCGCTGCTCGCGCGTGTCATGCGCCTTGGCGATCTTGGTCTCCAGGTCGAATATCCGCTTTGCCCGGGCATCGGCGTCGTCGATGCCCGCGGCCGTGAGCAGCTTGACGATATAGGCCTGATAGGCGGTGCGCAGGCTCGCCATTTTCGGATCGGACGACAGATAATATTCGCGCTCGGGCATGCCGAGACCACCCTGGAGAATATAGGGGATGACCTCGCCCGGGGTCGCAAGTCCCTGTGTCACGAAGACGCCGAACAGGTTTTCGGTGTTGAAATCGGTGGCGTTCAGCGGATCGACATCGGCGCGCAGTTGTTCGCCCAGCACTTTCGAAAGGGCATCCTTGTCCGCGATCGCGTCAAAGCGCGCCAGGTCGGCCTCGACCGGCTTCATCCCCGCCTTGTCGATCGACGGTGTATCGATATAGGCCTTATAGAAATTGGCGATCCGCGCCTGGTCGGTGCCGTCCTGCACCGGCCCCTTGACGATCGCATCGATCAACTCGCGGTTGCGTTTCTCGGTTTCCTGAAAGGCCGTGAAAAAGGCGCCGGTCGACGATCGGTCGGCCGGGATTTCGGTCGTCTTCTGCCAGTTTCCATTCGCATAGGCATAAAAGTCGTCGCCGGGATTGACGCTGGTGTCCATCGCGGCCTTGTTGATGCCGATCGCGGTGCCGACGGTATAGGCGGCGGATGTTTCGTCCTTGCCGCCGCTGCTGCAAGCAACGGGGCCGGCCAGAACCGCGGCGGTGGACAACAGGGCAACGAAAAGCGTCTTCTTCATCGGTTTGCAACCTCGACTTCGGGGGAATGTGAACGGGGGGATACGCCTGTGACGATTCGGTTTCAATGCCAACCAATTTCTGCCTGTGGCGCTTTTCAATCGACGAGCGACCATTTACCCCCGCCATCATCGACAGGAGAGACGATCCAGTGAGCGCACCGGTCCTGCAAACCATGGTCCAGCCGGAGAGCGAGGCCTTTCACAGCAACGCCGCGCACAATCGCGCGCTTCGCGACGACCTTCGCTCGCGCGTTGCCGAAGCCGCGCTAGGCGGCAGCGAGAAATCGCGCGAGCGACACGTCGGCCGCGGCAAGTTGCTTCCGCGTGAGCGCGTCGAGCGGCTGCTCGATCCCGGCTCGCCCTTCCTCGAAATCGGGCAGCTCGCCGCATGCGACATGTACGGTGGCGAAATCCCGGGCGCCGGGATGATCGCCGGTATAGGCCGCGTATCGGGCAAACAGGCGATGATCGTCTGCAACGACGCCACGGTGAAGGGCGGCACTTACTATCCGATGACGGTGAAGAAGCATCTGCGGGCGCAGGAGATCGCGGAGGCGAACCGCCTGCCGTGCATCTACCTCGTCGACAGCGGCGGCGCCAACCTGCCGCATCAGGATCAGGTCTTTCCCGACCGCGACCATTTCGGCCGCATCTTCTTCAACCAGGCGAATATGTCGGCAAAGCGCATTCCGCAGATCGCCTGCGTCATGGGCAGTTGCACCGCGGGCGGCGCCTATGTCCCCGCGATGAGCGACGAGACCGTCATCGTCCGCAACCAGGGCACGATCTTCCTTGCTGGGCCCCCGCTGGTGAAGGCGGCGACGGGCGAGGAAATCAGCGCCGAGGATCTGGGCGGCGGCGACCTGCACGCGAAGAAATCGGGCGTCGTCGACCATCTGGCCGAGAATGACGAACATGCGCTGACGATCGTCAGGGACATTATGAGCCACCTCTCCGGCCCGTTCGTGTCGAGCGAAGTCGAGACACCGGGAGGCGGCGCGCGAACGATGGGCATCTCGACTGCGCTCGATGCGAGCGGGATTAGAGCACCAAGGCCGCCAAAATATGATGCGGAAGAACTGTACGGCATCATTCCGCAAGACGTCCGCGCGCCTTACGATGTGCACGAGGTGATCGCGCGCATCGTCGACGCCAGCGAGTTTCACGAGTTCAAGGCGAATTACGGCGCGACGCTCGTCTGCGGCTTCGCGCATATCTGGGGCATCCCCGTCGCGATCCTCGCCAACAACGGCGTGCTGTTCAGCGAAAGCGCGGTCAAGGGCGCGCATTTCATTGAGCTGGCGCAGCAGCGGCGCATCCCCCTGCTTTTCCTCCAGAACATCAGCGGCTTCATGGTGGGCGGCAAATATGAGGCCGAGGGGATCGCCAAGCATGGCGCGAAGCTGGTGACGGCCGTCGCGACCGCGACGGTGCCAAAGATCACGGTGCTGATCGGCGGCAGCTTCGGCGCGGGCAATTACGGCATGTGCGGCCGCGCCTACAGCCCGCGCTTCCTGTTCACCTGGCCCAATGCGCGGATCAGCGTGATGGGCGGCGAACAGGCCGCGTCGGTGCTGGCGACCGTCCACCGCGACGCCGACAAATGGACGCCAGAGGAGGCCGAAGCCTTCAAGGCGCCGATCCGCCAGAAATATGAGGATGAAGGCAACCCCTATCACGCGACCGCGCGCCTGTGGGACGATGGCATCATCGACCCCGCCCAGACTCGCGACGTGCTCGGCCTCGCCTTCTCCGCAACGCTGAACGCCCCGGTCGAAGACCGCGGCTTCGGCGTGTTCAGGATGTAATGATGATGATCAACTCCCTCCTCATCGCCAATCGCGGCGAGATCGCTTGCCGCATCATCCGCACCGCGCGCGAGATGGGCATCCGCACCGTTGCGGTCTATTCGGACGCCGACGCCAAGGCCCTGCATGTGCGCGAGGCCGACGAAGCCGTGCATATCGGGCCGTCGCCGGCGCGCGAGAGCTACCTCGTCGGCGAGAAGATCATCGCGGCGGCCCGGGCGACTGGCGCCGAGGCGATCCATCCCGGCTATGGATTCCTCTCGGAAAATGCCGCGTTCGCGCAGGCCGTCACCGATGCCGGGCTGATCTGGGTCGGGCCGAAGCCCTCGTCGATCACCGCGATGGGCCTGAAAGACGCCGCAAAGACGCTGATGGCCGACGCCGGGGTGCCGGTGACGCCGGGCTATATGGGCGAAAATCAGGACCCGGATTTCCTCGCCGAACAGGCCGCGCAGGTCGGCTATCCCGTCCTCATCAAGGCGGTCGCGGGCGGCGGCGGCAAGGGGATGCGCAAGGTCGACGCCGCGGCGGATTTCATCGACGCGCTCGCCTCGTGCCAGCGCGAGGCTGCGGCGTCCTTCGGCAACGACCATGTGCTTATCGAGAAATATATCTTGACCCCGCGCCATATCGAGGTGCAGGTGTTCGGCGACACCCACGGCAATGTCGTCCACCTGTTCGAGCGCGACTGTTCGCTCCAGCGCCGCCACCAGAAGGTGATCGAGGAAGCCCCCGCCCCCGGCATGGACGAAGCGACCCGCGCCGAGCTGTGCGCCGCCGCGGTACGCGCGGCGAAGGCGGTCGACTATGTCGGCGCCGGTACGATCGAGTTCATCGCCGACGCATCCGAAGGCCTGCGCGCCGACCGCATCTGGTTCATGGAAATGAACACGCGGCTACAGGTCGAGCATCCGGTGACCGAAGAAATCACCGGCGTCGACCTCGTCGAATGGCAGCTGCGCGTCGCCAGCGGCGAGCCGGTCCCGCTGACGCAGGACGAACTCGCGATCGATGGCTGGGCGATGGAGGCGCGCCTCTATGCCGAAGACCCGGCCAGGGGCTTCCTGCCCTCGACCGGTCCGCTCGAACTGTTCCAGCTTTCCGATCATATCGGCCGCGTCGACACGGGCGTCTATGAAGGCGCCGAGGTCTCGCCCTTTTACGACCCGATGATCGCCAAGGTCATCGCGCACGGCGAAACCCGCGACGAGGCGCGCGAGACGCTGTCCGACATGCTCGAGGACAGCGCGGTGTGGCCGGTGAAGACCAATTCGGCCTTCCTGATCCATGCGCTCGGCCACCCCGATTTCGTCGCCGGCACCGTCGACACCGGGCTGATCGGCCGCGACGGCGACGCGATGACCGCAGCCCCCGAACCCTCGCCCCAGGCGCTGACCAACGCCGCGATGGCGATGGTGCCGCGTGTCCTGCAATCGGGTTTCCGTCTCAACGCGCCCGATGTGCGCACCGCGCCCTTCCTGCTCGACGGCAAGCGGGTCGATGTCGTGCTGCACGGCCCCGGCACCGCCGAACCCGCCCCCGCGATGCTCGTCGCCGAAAGCGGCTCGGTGTGGCAGCTCGCGCCCTGGCGCGCGGCGGGCGGGGTCGGCGGCGCGGCGGGCGACGGCGCGATCCTCTCGCCGATGCCGGGCAAGGTCATCGCGGTCGATGTCGCTGCGGGCGATGTCGTGACCAAGGGCCAAAAGCTGCTGACGCTCGAGGCGATGAAGATGGAGCACAGCCTGACCGCGCCCTTCGACGGCGTGGTGGCCGAACTCAACGCCGAAGCGGGCGCGCAGGTTCAGGTCGAGGCGCTGCTCGCGCGGATCGAGCCGGCCGAATGAGCGACCTGATCCTCCGCGATGCGACGCGCGCGGACCTTCCCGCTATCCTCGCGATGCTCGCCGAAGACACGATACCGCCCGACCGCGAGACCGATCCCGGCGATCCGTGCTATCTTGCAGCTTTCGAGGCGATCGACGCCGGTCCGAACCAGCATCTGATCGCTGCGGAACTGGACGGCCGCGTCGTCGGGACGATGCAGTTGAGCTTCCTGCCCGGCCTCTCCTTTCGCGGCAGCTGGCGCGGATTGATCGAGGCGGTGCGGATCGCAAGCGACCTGCGCGGTCGAAGGCTCGGCGAACGCATGATCCTGTGGGCGGTCGAACAGTGCCGCGCGCGCGACTGCAAGCTCGTCCAACTGACGTCGTCGGCGACCCGCACCGACGCGCATCGCTTCTACGCCCGGCTCGGCTTCGCGGCGAGCCATGTCGGCATGAAACTGCATCTGAAGGACTGATCATGGCAGGCAAATTATTCGACGAGTGGCAGGTCGGCGACACGCTGGCCCACGACATCCGCCGCACGGTGACAGAGACGGACAATCTGCTCTTCACGACGATGACGCACAATCCGCAGCCGCTGCACCTCGACATAGAGGCCGCGAAGGCATCCGAATTCGGACAGATTCTCGTCAACGGCACCTTCACCTTCAGCCTGATGGTCGGGCTGTCGGTGGGCGACACCACGCTGGGCACACTCGTTGCCAACCTCGGCTACGACAAGCTGGTGATGCCCAGGCCGGTGTTCCTCGGCGACACGCTGCGCGCGGAGAGCGAGGTGATCGCATTGAAAGAGTCGAAATCGCGACCGAACGCCGGGATCGTCACCTTTCTTCATCGCTGCATCAACCAGCGCGATGAACTTGTCTGCCAGTGCGAGCGTTCGGCCCTTATCAAGCGAAAGGCCGACTGATGCGACTGCGTTCCCTCCTCTTCGTCCCCGGCGACCGCCCCGATCGCTTTGCCAAAGCCGCCGCATCGGGCGCCGACGCGATCATTCTCGATCTGGAGGATTCGGTCTCGCCGGCAAACAAGGACATGGCACGCGATGCCGTCGCCGATTACCTTGCGGGCACGCGGGAGGTCATCACGCTGGTACGCGTTAACCCGCTCGACGGGCATATGACCGCCGCCGACATCGCCGCCATCGTGGGTGCCGCGCCCGATGCGATCATGCTTCCCAAGGCCGAAGGCGCGCCGAGCCTTGCGCAACTCGACACGATTTTACGCAGCGAAGGCGGCGATACGGATCATTTGCCCCCTGTCCTGCCGATCGCGACCGAAACGCCGGCGGCGATCTTTACGCTCGGCAGCTATCGCGAGGCGCGCGATCGGCTCGTCGGTTTGACCTGGGGCGCCGAAGACCTGCCCGCCGCGATCGGCGCGGCAACCAGCCGCGAGGCCGACGGCAGCTACACCGACCCCTATCGCGTTGCGCGCGCCTTGACGCTGTTCGCCGCGCATGGCGCGGGCGTCGCGGCGATCGACACCGTGTTTCCCGCCATCCGGGACGAGCAAGGCCTCGCCGCCTATGCGACGCGGGCGCGGCGCGACGGTTTCACCGGCATGATGGCGATCCACCCGTCGCAGGTCGCGCCAATCAACGCCGCCTTTACGCCGGCGGAGGAGGACGTCGCCCGCGCCCAGGCGATCGTCGACGCCTTCGCCGCGAATCCCGGCGCCGGCGTGCTGCAAGTCGACGGCAAGATGGTCGACGCGCCGCACCTCAAGCAGGCGCGGCATATCCTGTCACTCGCGGACTGATCGGCCTTCGCGAAGGGAGGTCAGCCGCGCCGCCGAAATGGCCGGTGCCGCCGCATCCAGGCCTTGCCGCGGTGCCAGCTCTTCTTCAGCCCGCGCTCGGCGATCCCTTCGAACATCGCGTCGGGGCTCGTCGGATCGAGCAATTCATTGTCGGCGATAAACTCGTCGAACGGGCCCGGCGCGATCAGGTCGAGTCGCTCGAGCGAGCGCCCGTCGCCGCGCAGCGCCTCGATCGTCTCGATCAGCGACCCGCTCCGTTCGAAATGGCGTCCGACATCTTCCGGCTCGACCCCCAGATGCTCCGCCATCAACGACTCGCGCAATTTGCGAATCGTCGACTCTATGCCGCGATTGGCCGTCAGACCGGCGTCGATCGTCACGTCGCACTCGCTGTCGAGCCCCATCGAACGATTGTTCATGTTCGACGATCCGACACGGATCAAGCGGTCGTCGACGATCGCCGTCTTGGCGTGCACGTAAATCGGGTCGCCGCCCGCCGTGTGCGGCACATAGACGCGCAACCGGTCGCCATGCTTCGCCTTGGCGATCTCGCGGACCAGTTCGACGCGCGCCGCATCCATCGCCATCTGCTCCAGCCAGCCGTCGGCGGTCTCGGGCATGACCATGACGAATTCGGGGGCATCGTCCTCGTTCAACCGCTCGGCGATCGCCGCGGCGATCTTGCCGCTCGTGAAATATTGATTCTCGAAATAGATGAAGTGCTTGGCTCCCGCGATGATGTCCAGATAGAGCTGCTCTATCTCGCGGATCGCCGGATAGCCGTCATATTCGGCGCGCGTGCGCGAAATCGCGACATCGACATCACGGAAATCCGGGTCCAGATCGTCGGGCCAATTCTCGCCGATACCGCTCAGGTCGCGCAGCGGCTTTTTCGTCGCGCGCTGCCAGCGCTCGTTGCCCAGTTCGGCGAGCGCCTCGCCCACCGGGCCGGCAAGAATCATCGTCGAATCGTGCCAGGGCATGTACGCCTCGCCGTCGGGGGCGATCCGGCACGGGTCGTCGTCCTTGTGCTCGCGCGTATCCCAGCGCCGCGATCCGACGTCGATCCCGCCGCATACGGCCAGATGGTCGTCGAATACCGCGACCTTTTGATGATGGCTGCACCCGACCGGGTGCGCGCCGTCCAGCCGAAAGCTGATCGAACGCGTGATCTTCCAGCGCAGCACCATCGACACGATGCGCGGCATTGCGAGTTGCTTCAGCCCGCCGAAGTTCCAGCGCAAGATGTCGATATCGCGATCCGGACGGTCCTTTGCGAGCCGCAACATGTAATGGCCAAGCGCTTCGCCGCTGCCGTCCGCTTCGGGGGTCAGCGATATGCGCGGATCGAAATCCCATCCGATCAGCAGGATGCGTTCCTTGGCGCCCGCCATCAACCGTGCAAGCAGCGCATAATAATTTGCGGCGTCGACGATCATCCGCGCTTTGTTCGCGCGTTCGATCCGCCAGCAATTGCGCCCTTCGGCGACGATGGGAGAGAGGTCGGCGTCGCTCATCGCCGCAGACACGCGCGGCGGCGGCGATGGTTGCGCATCGCAGAGCTCAGGCGGCGAAGAATTGTTCGGGCGCCAGTTCCATCATCGCCTCGCTGCCCGCCTCGATCTTGCGGCGGAGCGCGCCGGCGTCGGGCATGAAGCGTTCGGCGAAGTGCCGCGCCGTCACCAGCTTCGCATCGAGGAACGCCGCATCGCCGCGACCTTCGTCCCGCGACGTCTGCGCCGCTTCGGCCATGCGCAGCCACATCAGGCCCAACGCGACGATACCCATGATGTGCATATAGTGATGCGCACCCGCGCCGACATTGTTGGGGTTGGTCATGCCGTTCTGCATGAACCACATCGTCGCGGCCTTCAGTTCGCCATTGGCCTTTTCGAGGCGCAAAGCGAGGTCCGACAGCGGCCCCTCCTTCGCCGCGGCGCATTCGGCGTCGACGACGGCGAACAGCGCCTGGACCGCGCGTCCGCCATTCTGCGCCAGCTTGCGGCCGACAAGGTCCATCGCCTGCACACCGTTCGCGCCTTCATAGATCATCGTGATGCGGGCGTCGCGCACATATTGGCTCATGCCCTGCTCTTCGATGTAGCCGTGGCCGCCGAACACCTGCTGTGCATTGGTGGCGACCTCATAGCCCTTGTCGGTGCCATAGCCCTTGATAACCGGGGTCAACAGGCTGACGAGGTCGTCGGCCTGCTGCCGCTCGTCCTCGCTCTCGGCCATATGCGACAGATCGACCTGCAAAGCGCCCCAAAGGCACAGCGCGCGCAATCCCTCGACCACCGCCTTGCCATCCATCAACATGCGGCGCACGTCGGGGTGAACGAACAGCGGGTCGGCCTTCGCCTCGGGGTCCTGCGGCCCGGTCAACGCGCGGCCCTGGCGGCGGTCCTGCGCATATTGCACCGCATTCTGGAATGCGACATCGGCCTGCCCCAGCCCCTGGATGCCGACACCCAGCCGGGCGGCGTTCATCATGACGAACATCGCGGCAAGACCCTTGTTCTCCTCGCCGACCAGCCAGCCGGTCGCGCCGTCATAGTTCATCACGCAGGTCGCATTGGCGTGGATGCCCATCTTGTGCTCGATCGAGCCGCACGACACGCCGTTCCGCGCGCCCGGCGACCCGTCCTCGTTCACCAGGAATTTCGGCACGATGAACAGCGAAATGCCTTTCGAACTGTCGGGCGCTCCCGGCGTCTTCGCCAGCACCAGATGAATGATATTGTCGGTCAGGTCGTGCTCGCCCGACGAAATGAAGATCTTGGTCCCGCTGATCGCATAGCTGCCGTCGGCCTGCGGCTCGGCGCGGGTACGGATCAGGCCCAGGTCGGTACCGCATTGCGGCTCGGTCAGGTTCATCGTGCCGCCCCATTCGCCCGACACCATCTTGGGGACATATTTGGCTTTCTGTTCGTCCGACCCCTTGACCAGCAGCGCCGACACCGCCGCCTGCGTCAGCCCGGGATACATGGCAAAGGCCTGGTTCGCCGCCATGCGATATTCCTCGACCGGGAATCCGACGACGTGCGGCAGCGCCTGCCCGCCGAATTCCTCGGGCTGATTGAGCAACGGCCAACCGGCCTCGCAATAGCTCCTATACGCCTCCTTGAATCCTTCCGGCGTCGTCACCGAACCGTCGCCGTGGCGCGTACAGCCTTGCTGGTCGCCCGAATAGTTGAGCGGGAAAAGCACTTCCTCGCAGAATTTCCCGGCCTCGGTCAGCACCGCCTCGACCATGTCGGGACTGGCGTTGGCGAAACCGGGAAGGCCCGCATACCGCTCGATTCCGAGCACATCGTTGAGCAGGAAAAGCGTGTCTTTGACGGGGGCGCGATAGACGGGCATGCGAATTCTTTCCGATAAATCAGAGGGGGCTTCGGTCTTTTGTCTTACCCGGGGAGGCGTTCCGGGTCAGCCGGCCTCTTGCGTGGCCTCGACCTTTTTCACCGTTTCGATGAAGCGCGTCAATTCCTCGACCGCGCTGTCGATATCGTCGCGCTGGCGGCGCAGCAGCGAAATGCGCTCCTGGCATTTCTCGATCGTCACCTGGCGCTGCAGCTTGCGATTGTCGCCGACGTCGTAAAGGTCGATCATCTCGCGAATGTCGGCAAGGCTGAAGCCGGTGCGCTTGGCGCGCAGAATCCAGGCGAGCCGCGCACGGTCACGTTTCGAATAGATGCGCGACAACCCCTTGCGCGACGGGCTGATCAACCCTTCATCCTCGTAGAAGCGCAGCGCCCGCGCCGTGACGCCGAATTCGGTCGACAGGTCGGTGATGCTGTACTGCTCGCGTCCCAGATGGTCGGGCGTGTCGATATGAGCGTGGCCGTATTCTTCGGTCATAAGCGACAGGATTAGTTTCCGTTGACGTGAACGTCAAGGCTGGCGAAATCCGGGAGAAGCGGCGGGCTCAATCCCCGCAAGGCCGGACGATATTGCCCTGCCCGTCGCGCATGCGCAACCCCCTTGCGTCGTCGGCGGACCAGCTCGCACGCGGCAGGCGAAGCCCGGCGAGCGTCGCGCGTCCGGGGCACAGGCTGTCGCATTGCGACGGCAGCTTGCCGGGCAGGCGCAACTCATCCTCCTCTTCGCGCAGGATCACGCTGCAATCGTCGACTCCGGCAAAGGTAAAGCGCCATCCCTCGCCGTCGGGCTCGATCCGCCCCCTCGTCCGGCACGACAAGCCGGTGCCGAACGCCGCGGTCATCGCAAAGCGCCATTCGCCGCGGCCATCGGGCACCACGCACATCGCGTCGCGGCCCAGATCGTGGATACGCTCGAACACGCCCGTCGGCTCGCTCGCCTCGGGACGCACAACCCCGCGCTGGCGCGCCGCGATTTCCAGCGGATTGCCCGCGTCGATCGCCATGTCCTCGGGGGGCGCCGCGTGCTTGTCGCAGGCGCCCGCGAACAGCATGACGGCAAGCAGGGACAACCTAGCCTTGCGCATCGTCATCCAGGAACGTCAGGCTGCCGTCGTTCTCGACCCGGCGATAAAAGCACGACCGGCGCCCGGTGTGACACGCCGGGCCTGCCGGACGCACGACCAGCAGCAGCGCATCCTGGTCGCAATCGACGCGCATCTCTACGACGTCCAGCCCATTGCCCGACGTCTCGCCCTTGCGCCACAGCGCCCCGCGCGAGCGCGACCAGAAATGCGCCTGCCCCGTCGCCCGCGTCCGCTCGATCGCGACATCGTTCATGTGCGCAACCATCAACAATTTGCGCGTCGCCGCATCGACGACGATCGCGGTCAGCAACCCCGCCGCATCGAAGCGCGGCAGGAAACGGTCGGCGGTATCGCGGTTCTGGTCCATTCGCGCGGCTTTAGGCCAGGAAAGCCCTCGCTGCCACCCCCGCCGGCGCGCTGTCATCAAAGAGTCCAAATTGGGGGGGCGACATTTGCCTCCACGCCCCCTATATGCGCGGCAGTTGCCGCCCCCAACCCCGGATCGACATGCTGACGACCCATCCCTTCGACGACGACAAGCTCCGCGAGGAGTGCGGCGTCTTTGGCATATATGGCGCAGACAGCGCCGCGGCCGTGGCCGCGCTGGGGCTCCATGCGCTCCAGCACCGCGGGCAGGAAGCAGCCGGCATCACGGCCTTCGACGGCAAGGAGTTCCACAGCCACAGGGCGATGGGGCATGTTGCGGGCAATTTCGATCGCGACGACATCATTCGCCAGCTCGACGGTCCCTCGGCGATCGGCCACGTCCGTTACTCCACGACCGGCGAAACCGCGCTGCGCAATGTGCAGCCCCTCTTTGCCGACCTTGCGACCGGCGGCTTCGCGGTAGCGCATAACGGCAATATCTCGAATGCGGCGGCGCTAAGGAAGATCCTCGTCCGTCGCGGTTCGATCTTCCAGTCGACCAGCGATACGGAGGTGATCATCCACCTCGTCGCCACGTCCAGCTATCGCACCTTGCTCGATCGCTTCATCGATGCGCTCAAGCAGGTCGAAGGCGCCTATTCGTTGATCTGCCTGACCGCCGAGGGGATGATTGGCTGTCGCGACCCTCTCGGCATCCGCCCGCTCGTGATCGGCAAGCTCAACGACGCCTATATTCTTGCCTCCGAAACGGTCGCGCTCGACGTGGTTGGCGCCGACTTCGTTCGCTCGGTCGAGCCCGGCGAACTCGTCATTGTTCGCGACGGACAGCTAACATCCCACCACCCCTTCACCGAGCGTCCCGCGCGCCCGTGCATCTTCGAATATGTCTATTTCTCGCGCCCCGATTCGATCGTCGACGGCACCAGCGTCTATTCGGTGCGCAAGGCGATCGGCGCGGAGCTGGCGCGGGAGAATCCGGTCGATGCCGACCTTGTCATTCCGGTCCCCGACTCCGGTACTCCCGCGGCGATCGGCTATGCGCAGGAATCGGGCATTCCCTTTGAACTCGGCATCATCCGCTCACACTATGTCGGGCGCACCTTCATCCAGCCGGGCGATAAGGTCCGCCACCTTGGCGTCAAGCTGAAGCACAACGCCAATCGAGCCCTGATCGCGGGCAAGCGCATCGTGCTGATCGACGATTCGATCGTGCGCGGCACGACCAGCCTCAAGATCGTGCAGATGATGCGCGAAGCCGGGGCCGCCGAAGTGCATATGCGCATCGCGAGCCCGCCGACCTCGCACAGCTGTTTCTACGGCGTCGACACGCCCGAGCGCGCGAAGCTGCTCGCCGCGCAGATGACGATCGGCCAGATGGCGAACTTCATCAACGCCGACAGCCTCTCTTTCCTGACTATCGACGGCCTTTACCGCGCGCTCGGCGAAAGCGAGCGCAGCGAACGCTGTCCGCAATATTGCGATGCGTGCTTCACCGGCGACTATCCGACCACGCTGACCGATTTCGAGGAACATGTGCTGGAGGATCAATTCTCGCTTCTGGCCGAACGGGTTGTCTGACGACATGATCAAAGCATCCGAAGAACTGGCCGGCCAGGTCGCGCTGGTCACCGGCGCCAGCCGCGGCATCGGGGCCGCCACCGCTTTTTCCCTCGCGAAGCGGGGTGCTCACGTCGTGATTACCGCACGCACCGCGGGCGGGCTCGAAGAGCTCGAAGATCGCATTCATGCCGCTGGCGGCAGCGCGACCATTGCACCGCTCGACCTTACCGACGGCGACAGCATTGCGCGCCTTGCAAGCGCGATGGCCGAGCGCTGGCAGCATCTCGACATGCTGGTGCTCAACGCCGCGATGCTTGGCACGCTGACCCCGGTCGGGGCGATCGACGGCAAGGAATTCAACAAGCTGCTGACGCTGAATGTCGTTGCGCAGCAAGCGCTGATCGCCAACTTCGATCCGCTGCTGCGCCGCGCGGCCCACGGGCGCCTGGTCGCGCTATCGAGCGGTGTCGCGCGTACGCCCCGTGCCTATTGGGGCGCCTATGCTGCGTCGAAAGCCGCGCTCGAGGCGCTGGTCACGAGCTATGGCGCCGAAATGCGGAACATTTCGAATGTCCGTACCGCCATCCTCAACCCCGGAGCGACGCGAACCCAGATGCGCGCGCGCGCCTATCCGGGGGAAGATCCGCAAAGCATCAAGGACCCGGCCACGGTTGGTGAATTCGTCGCCGGTTTGATGGTCGACGGTTTCGACAGCACCGACTTTCACGAGTTGCCCAAGGTGATGGAAGAGGCTTAACGCGTTCTTTGCCTTCGCACGATAGAGGCTCCTTTTCTCCGCGTTTCTGCAAGGACTCCGGTCATGGCCAATTCCCTCCTGCGCTCGATCGTCGCGACGATCATCGGCATAGTCGTCGCCTTCGCGCTGATCTGGCTCGCCCAATACGCTGGCGGCGAACTGTCACCCGAAGTCTATGACGTCGAAACCGGAGAAATATTGATCCCAGCCGGCGCGACCCTTGCCCTGTTGATTGGCTGGTTCATCGGCAGTTTCGCGGGCGGCTGGCTGGCGATGCGGGCATCGGGGAATAGCGGCCCCGGCTGGATCGTCGCCGGCGCGGTGATCGGCGCCGGAATCTATCGCGCCGTCACACTCGGCGACAGCTGGTGGATGATGGTGCTGGGCGTCGTCATCCCGCTGACCGCCGCGTGGACCGCGCAGCGCGTATCGGCGACGGTGCCCGCAACGGCTTGACGGAACACCCGTCGCCCCTGCGCAGGCGCGGCGACGGTCAATCCGCTTCCGCGTCGACCGCCGCCTGCACCGATTTGTAAAAGGCCTCGCGCGACGCGCCGACACCTTCGGGATCGGTCGCGGTCGGCCAGTTGCCATTCGACGCAATCACCAGGCTCCGCTTCGGATCGATGAAGATTCCCTGGCCGAAGATACCCTGTGCGGCAAAGCTGCCGTCGTCGTTCGTCCACCATTGATACCCATAGCCGCGTCCCGGCTGCTCGATATCCGCCTGCTTTGTGGTCGCCGCCGCGAGCCAGCCGTCGGGCAGCACCTCTTTGCCGCCCGCTGTCCCGCCGCCGAGGATGAATAGCCCGAAGCGCGCATAATCCTTCAGGCTCGCCGACATGCAGCAGCCGCTTATCTCGTGCCCGGTCGCGCCGAGCATCCACACCGCGTCCTGTTCCATCCCGAACGGCTTCCACACCTTTTCGGACAGATAGTCGGACAAGGTCTTGCCGGTCGCGCTCGACACGAGCACGCCGATAAGGTTGGTCTCGCCGGTCTTATAGACCCACTTCGACCCGGCGGGCGCTTCACGCGGCAAGGTCTTCATATAGCTGACGGTTATGTCTTCGCCGGGCACCGGCTTTTGCAGGTTGAACTGCGCGACGTCGGACTTCGGGTCGGTATAGTCCTCATTCCATTTCACGCCCGACGTCATGGTCAGAAGCTGGCGCACGCTGACATCGTCATAGGCCGAACCCCTGAGCCCCGGGATATACGCCGAAACCTTGTCGTCGAGGCTCTTGATATAGCCGTCCTTCACGGCCGCCCCGACGAGTGTCGAGGTGAAGCTTTTCGCGACCGAAAAACTCGTCCAGCGCCCTTGCGGGCCATAGCCGAGCGCATATTTTTCCAGCCGGATCTTGCCGTCCTGAACGATGATCAGCCCCGCGTTGCGCTGGCCCGCCATATAGGCGTCGACATCGACGCCGAGATCGATCGGCTTGCCTTGCGGCATCGGATACACGTCGCCGCCGGCTGCGATGGTGTGAACGACGACTTTCGGTACGCTCTCCATCGTGCGGAAAGCGGCGTCGCGTTGGTCCTGGCTCCAAAACAGCACGTTCAGATCCTCCGGCAATTTATGGTTAGGCTTCGTGGACAAAGGGTATCCAGAGTTTAACTGAGGCGAGCGCGACGAAGCCGAGGTAGGATTCCTTGGTTTTGTCGTAGCGGGTGGCGACCCTGCGCCAATTCTTGAGTTTGTTGAACA
>NZ_JCATIE010000018.1:0-61582 GCF_059693785.1 Sphingopyxis sp. CR5
CATGATCGTCGTGCTCCATGTTGTTGGAGCGACGAGGATTATGCCGAATGGGGTTGGCGTGATCATACCGCCGACCGCGCCCTAACGAGCACATGCGGCATAATCCGGATCGCGGCATTATGGCCAAGCTCGTGGAGCGCGGTGCGATACCAGTTGACCGGATCGGGAAACGCCGCGATCGGCGGCACCTGCACCGCATCGTGCGCGGGACTGTAGAAGGCCTCGTCGCCGCCGATGATGAAACGCGCACCGCTCGCCGCGATCAGCGCGTCGGCTGCCGCCACCTGCAGCACCGGGTCGGGCACCGGGTCTTCAGCCGTGACATGGGCGGGCAGGTCCTCGCACTGATCGATGTTGAACAGGGTGAACCGCCTGAGGAACGCGACCGCCCTCGCCTCGCGGCCCTCGTCCCTTGCCCGCTCCTGCTCTTCCCGCGGCGTGAAGCGATCGGCATAGCAGACCCGCGTCCCGCTCTCGCCGCGCCGGACATGCCCGCCGAGCGCGATCGCCTGCCGGTAAGTGAGCCAGCGCTGTGAGGAATACCCCCTCGCCATCGCTTCGGTCCAGAGGATGAGGACATTGATCCCCGAGTAGCGGCGCAGGCTTGCGGCGTTGCACGGCATCGTGCAGGCGCACGCCGCGCGCTCCCATGGCTGCACCCAGGGCAGCCGCTCTTCCTCGATCTCGGCGATGATGCGGCTGGAGACCTCGCGGTAGAGGCTCTCGCGTCCACTCGTCCGTTCCATTTCCCTTCTCTCCTTCCAACCGCACCCCGGCCCGGAAGGGGCGCGAGGGGGGCGGCAGGAGGGAGCCGGCAGACCCGCTCTATTGGCCGGGGGGCATCCGAAGGATCGAAACGAAGTGGAGAACCCGCGAAGCGGGTTGCGGCCCGGACAGGCGGGACTAGAGGCGAGTGACGCCCACCTCGCGGCCCTCCCGTGCCGGGATCACCACGCCGCCGCACATGCGGCGACAATCTGTGCCAGGAGAATCAGCGCCGCCGCGCATGCGGCGTCAGTTTGAAGCGAAAGAGGAAAACGCCGTCGCGAACGCGGCGTCGATCAGGGCGAAGGGAATCAACGCCGCCGCGGACGCGGCGACCTATGGAACGAATGTTGCAAAATGTGAGCGAATATGCCGGTAGTGCTTCAGTTTTGCGTTCAAGGATCTGGCGGGGCACCCGCCGCAAATGGGAATCCGGGGCGTTAATCAGCTTGCATTCGTCGTCGGCCGAAGGAAAACGCGTTCGATGCGAATGTTCATGCTAACTTCAACGCTTCCGCGCTTTTCCGGCGACATGCAAGCCAACTTCGTCGGAGAACAGGCCGAGGCGTGGCTCGGTGCACGCGGCG
Source organism: Sphingopyxis sp. CR5 (assembly GCF_059693785.1). Taxonomy (NCBI): domain Bacteria; kingdom Pseudomonadati; phylum Pseudomonadota; class Alphaproteobacteria; order Sphingomonadales; family Sphingopyxidaceae; genus Sphingopyxis; species Sphingopyxis sp. CR5. The sequence goes on from NZ_JCATIE010000018.1 coordinate 1,353, forward strand.
ATGACGAAATCGATGTTCTGGCTCCGGACGACCTCGAAGCAACGGGCGTCGAAGATCATGGACGGCTTCGGGTCACGCGATTTCGCTACTTTTGGCCGGCAGCGCTTCAGAAACTGGCCTATCCCGCCATCATGCCGAACATAAAGCGCGATCCTCTCCTGATCCTCCAATTGCCATTCTTCCTCGCGGCGCAATACGCGGCGGCTGCCCGCCTCATCAGAGAACGGCGCATCGACCTGGTCTATGCTCATTGGCTAGCGCCACAGGGAATTACGGCTTGGTATCTCTATCGTCGCTTCGGCTTGCCTTTTGTGCTCCAGAACCACTCGTCCGACCTCGCAATCTTCGGAAAACTGGGCGCGCCCGGCCGCTGGATGGCCCGGTTGCTGCTGGAAAACTGCACGCGCTTCCCTGTGCCGACAAGGCCCCAATCGGCGCGACCTCTCCGATGGGCGCGCAAGACTATGTCGATACTTCCCGAAGGGACCCGGAAAACAATTTACGTCTTAGCGGAGGAAGAACTCGATCGGCACGACCAGTTCGATGCGGCTTCCGGTCACGGCCCTGGGCGGCCTGGGCAAAGGCTGCGCGCGCGCCGGTAGCGCCAACGCTTCCCGATCGAGCGACTCGATACCCGACGAGCGTTGCAGAACCGCCGAGCGGACGCGGCCGCGCCGATCGATCACGAAACGGATCCAGCTGGTGCCTTCGTCGCCGCCGCGCCGCGCCGCGCGCGGGTAACGCTTGGCGCGATGGAGCGCGGCCAACACGCGCCCCTCCCATCGCGCACGCTCGTCGGCGGCTTTCGGTGCCGCAGGCACGGGCCGCGCTTCGGGTGCCATCGCGCGGGTAGCGGGCGGGCCACTCTTGGCATCGGATGCGGGAATGCGCGCATGGGCGTCGCCCGGTCGCGGAAGGCCGATCATTGACGGCCCGATCGCGTCAACGGGTGGCGCCAGACGTAGCATCGGTGCGGCGGTGGGCGACGCGCTTTCCGGCATCGCTTGACGCTCAACCTGCTCCGGCCCCGGCGGACGGTCGCCTGGCGGTGCGGGCCGCGCTCGGGGAGGAGCGATCTCGACGAGCGTCAATGCCGCGGTCGAACCCCGCGGACGCGGCGTGTCCACCCAACGCAGCAGCCCCGCCCCGACCAGGGCAAGACAGACGAAAGCCGTTCCGGCCAGACCGAGCAACCGCGTCGCCATCGGCAGCGGACGGTCGCTGTAGCGCATGGTGTCGATGGCAGGTGGCAGCGACGGCACCGGATTCGCTTCGCGAATGGTTCGCCGTCGCGCGGACCTCGACCGGTTCCGTCCACTTTCGCGGCGCGGCGACTGCGGGAACGGCGCCGGAGCCCTCACAGGGTTTCCAGGAAGGCAACGAGGGCATCGCGCTCCTCGCCCGTCAGGTCGAGACGCTTGAGAATAGGAGATGTGGTCGGAAACAACGGATCGTCCGCCTGTTCGGGCTTGCGCCGCGACTGCACACCGCCGGCATTGTAGAAATTAACGATGCCCCGCAGATGCGGGAAAATTCCATTGTGCATCCATGGCCCGGTACGCGACACTCCGCGCAGGCTTGGCGTACGAAAGGCGCCGACGTCGGCAGGATCGTTCGTGATCTCGTAGCGACCGAGATCCTGAAGCCGCCGTCCGTAGAAGGACAGCCCGATATTGTGAAAGCGCTGATCGGTGAACAGCGGCCCATTATGGCAATTCGCGCAGCCCGCCTTGGTGCGGAAGAGATGAAGTCCGCGCAATTCCTGGTCGCTGAGCAGTTTCGTGCCGTCCCGCAACGCGCGGTCCCACCGCGACGTTCTCGGCTTGTGTGTCCGCAGAAAGGCGGCAAGCGCCTGCGCGACATGCTGCGGCGTCATCGTCCGGTCGCCGAACGCACGCGAGAAGACCGCGGTGTAGCGTTCATCGGCCGCGAGCCGCGACACGACCACATCCGGGTCGGCCGCCATCTCGAACGGGTTGGTCATCGAGGCCAGCGCCTGCGCTTCAAGGCTCGGCGCGCGGCCGTCCCAGAACAGCGCTTTCATCCAGGCGACGGCATAGAGCGACATCGCATTGCGCCGGCCGCGCTGGCGATTATGACCGAACGAGGTGCTGATCCCGTCGCCGAATCCGAGCTCGCGGTTATGGCACGACGCGCAGGCGATCTGGCCCGAGCCCGATAGCCGCGGATCGTCGAACAACATCTTCCCGAAGGCGATCTTTTCCGGGGTCGATGGATTGACCTGCGGATCGGTAACCGGCGGCGTCGGGCCGAATTCGGTGAAGACAGCACCCGGCTGCAGCACCGGACGCGGCCAGTCCTGCGGCTGTCCGCTATAAAGCAGGCGCAGGGCGGCCATGTCGGGCGCCGCCGCGTCCTGCGCGGCCGCAGAGCCGACCGAGGCGAGGAAAAACCCCGCCAGCGCGATGATCTGCATCCACGGCCGGCGCATCGGATCAGAAGCTGTATTTGGCCGAGATCCAGACATTGCGGCCCATCTGCCAAGGCTGCGACGTGCTGCTGTAATCCTGCTCCAGCACGGTATTGAACAGGTTGTTGACGCGCAGGTCGAACGACAGCACGCCATAACGCGACCGGATCGCATCGAGGGTGGCGGACAGGTTGAAGCTGACCGCATCGTCGAACTTGACGAGATCGTAAACGTCGTAGCGCACGCCATCGACCACGATATTCTCGCCCGTATCGTCGACCCGCTCGAAGCCGCTGCGGTAGCGGGCGTTGACATTGGTGCGCAGCCGCTTGCCGAACCAGTGCGCCGCCCAGTCAAAATTGACGATGACGGGCGCGGCATAATCCTCGAGCTGATTATTGGCGGTGGCGCGAAGCAGCGGAACGACTTCGCCCTGATAATAGACATTCTCACCCTGGAACTCGGTCTCGTTGGCGATGTCGAAATAATCGACGTTCGAAGATTTGGTCTTCGACAGGTTGGTGCTCATCGAAAAACTGTGATTGCCGAATTCGCGGACATATTCGAGCGACAGGCCGCGGTAGCTGCTCTTGCCGTCGTTAGTGATCGTGTAGCTGCGGACGGTGGCGATATCGCCGGTCTCCTCCACCTCCGTAGAAGTTATTTGCTCCGACTGCGCGAACCTGTTGCGCGAATCGCGCAGGATCCTGCGGATGCGATATTCGCCGCCGATCAGCGGCGCGAGGCCGCGCAGGGCGAAGGTGAGCTCGTCGACATAGGGCGTCCTGAGGTCGGCATTCGAATAGCGCGGCAAGATCGTGTGGCTGTAGAGTGTCCAATTGTCCGACCAGACATTCTTGCCGTCGACGACTTCGGGCACGCGCCGATAGATATAATTGTCGGGATAGCTTTCGCGCAGCGCATAGCCGAGGAAGCTGCGCCCATAATAACGGTTCGCGCCGAGCGTCAGGTTCATTCCGGCAAAGGGCAGGTCTCGCGAGACCGAAAGGCGTGGCGCGACATTGTGATTGCCGAGGAAGCTTTCATGGTCATAGCGCAGCCCTGCGCGAACCTCGAAGCCAGCGACATCGCCCTGCCATTCGCCCCATAGCGTATAGGAATCGAGCTTGACGCGCGATCGGAACGCCATGGCGAGGGACATCTGTGCCAGCGCATAGGCGCCGTCGACGCAGGTGTCGGGATACAGCATCGGCTGGGTGCAGACCGTGTCGGGGTTGACCTCGATCGGCAGATCGGCCCGGTCGCCGTGGCGGAAGGAATAGACGGTTTCCGGGCGCTCCTTGACGGCCTTCACGCGCGCATATTCCGCGCCGATGCGAATGTCCCCGCCGAGCACCGGCTGTTCCCACTGCGTCTTCACCGTGCTGTCCCACTGTCGCTGGTTGATCGGGTCGGGCGCGCCGAGCGAACAACTGCTTGTCGAAGAGCACCAGTCGACGCCGGGCGCGGTCGAACTGATGTTGAGGATGCCGGGTCGGTCGGAGCGGCGGTCGGTGTCCGAAACGGCGTGGGACACTTCCACCTTCCAGCGCGCCTCGTTCGCGCCAGTGCCTTCGAGCTTCAGGCTTCCCGACAGCCCGCCCCCGTCGAGATAGACCCAATTGTCGATGCCGTTCGGATGCGAAAATTCGCTCTCATAGGGGCTGTAGGTGAGCTGGCCGGTGAGCCGCAGATCGTCGCCGAGATCGAGTTCGGCCTTGGCGAGAAAATTCTCGCTGAGGCTTTGCTGGCGATAATCGCCATATTCGGCGTAATAGGTACCCCGCTCATAGGTGACGCGCGATTCCGAGCGGCTGTATCCGAACAGGAAGCGCAATGCGTCGCTGACCGGCAAGTCGATGCTCGCGCCATAGCGGCGCTTCAGATAGTCGGGCTTGCCCGGCACGTCGTCGCCCAAAGCCTCGCGGTTGCGCTTTGAAATGCGGAATTGCGCGAGATCGGGACCCGTCTCGCCATAATGCGCGCTGATCCCGAATTCGGTAGCCGGCGCGCGCGTGTCGATCTCGACCACGCCGCCCGTGAACTGGCCATATTCGGCGGAGATGTTGGAATCGCGCACGGTGATCGAGCCGACGAGGCTCGAATCGACCCACAAGGATTGCGCTGAGCCAGCGGCATTGCCTTCGATATAATGGTTCGGATTGGTGCTCGATACGTCGAGCCGCGAATTGACGCCGATGCCGTCGACGACGAACAGATTCTCGGTGAAGCTGCCGCCCGAGATCGAGATGCTCGCGGGCCGCAGGTCCTGAAGCTCGGCGCGGGTCGCGCGGCCGTCCTGGCTGCTGAACTGCACGGTCGGCAGCGCGCGCAATATCTCGTTCACGTCACCCGAGCCTGGCGCACGGGCCACGACCGACTCCCGGTCGAACCGGCTGGTGCCCGAATCGACCGGCTCGCCGAAGCGATGGCTGATCGGCGCGTCGTCGCCCTCGACCCGGACCTTCGATAATTTGATCGTCGTTGAAGGTTCAGCGCCGGCCTTCTCCTCGCTCTGGGCAGGCTGCTCCGCGGCCTGCGCCTGAACAGTCATGGCGATCGCCAGCACGCTCGCCGTCGCGGTCAATGTCTTCACTTTCGGACCCCCGTTTTCGTTTCGGGGTCGCCTCTAGGAATTATTTATATTGCGAGTCAATCGCAAAAAGGGAATTTCTTGGCAATATGGCGGCCCTAAGGGTCTGGGGGCTATGGAATGCTCGAACAACCAAGAGCTGGCCGCGTGCGCGATCGCTGGCGATAGGGAATGTCAGTCGACGGCGTGGAGCGACATGCTCGGCCGAGCAGCCCGCCCGGCGGTGAGACATATCCGTGCGTCGCCTGAATTCTGATCCGATTTTCCCCGACAATTCGCTAAATGAAAGGACAAGCGGGGAAGGAAGGGCTTGCCTGTACCGACGCGTTATTCGACAAGATGCGCGGACCAGATCAGAGAGGGGCCATGCGGGTAGTCACAGGCCGTGATTCAACGGGAGCCGGCCGGTTCCTCCGTAGCCACGACAAGGCTTTATGAACGATCCGGCAACCGAACGGGAAGCGCTGCTTCTGTTCGAGGCGCTGCTTGACGTGCCAGAAGACGAGCGTGATGACTGGATCGCCGACCGCACGCAGGGGCGACCCGAGTTGCTCGAGCGCGTCAATGCGATCCGTGCGGCCAACCTTGACGCACTGGTGCGAACCGGCGCCGCCGCCGACGCCCTTTACGAAGAGGCAGCTCCCGAGCGCATTGGCGCCTATCGCATCGTCGCGCGCATTGGCCGCGGCGGCATGGGGTCGGTCTATCGAGGCGAGCGCGAAACGGGTGACTTCGCCCACATCGCGGCGATCAAGATCATCAAACCCGGCCTGCTGTCCGAAGCGCTGGTCGCGCGCTTCGAACGCGAGCGCCAGACGCTCGCCACGCTGGCCCATCCGAATATCGCACAGCTTTACGACGGCGGCGAGACCGAGGGCGGATCGCCCTATATCGTCATGGAATATGTGGATGGGTTCCCGCTGCTCCAATGGGTGGAGGAGCATCGGCCCGGAACGCCCGCGCGGCGGCGCCTGTTCCGCGACATCTGTACCGCCGTGGCCTTTGCTCACCGCAACCTGATCGTCCATCGGGACCTGACACCGTCGAATGTGCTGGTCACTCAGGACGGGACCGTCAAACTGATCGACTTCGGGATCGCGCGTCCGGCCGCCGCACTCGCCGCGCCGGCATCGACCACGGGTCAAGGCTCGCTCGACAGCCTCAGCCTGACTCCCGGCTATGCGGCGCCGGAACGGATGACAAGCAGCGAAGTCACGACCGCCGCAGACATCTATTCGCTCGGGCGGCTGCTCGAAAAGCTGATCCCGCCCACGGACGGCGATCGCGAGTTGCGCGCGATTATCGCGCAGGCCACAGCCCATAACCCGCTGGATCGCTATCCCACCGCCGAGGCGCTGAGCGCCGACGTCGACGCGTGGGGCGAAGGCTTTCCAGTCGCCGCGCTCAAGGGCGGCCGCACTTATGTCGCGCGCAAGTTCGTTCAGCGACACCGCACCGGCGTGATCGCCACCGCAGCGGCGCTGTCGCTCCTCTTCGGCGCTTTCGGGGTGACGCTGCACGCCTTGCGGTCCACGGAAACCGCCCGCGCCGCCGAAGCCATGCGTTTCCAACAGCTTCGCGAACTTGCGCATTATATGCTCTTCGACCTCAACGACCGGATGAGCCGCGTGGTCGGCAACACCGAAGCACGCGTCGACCTGGCGCAGCGGGCGCAAACCTATCTCGCGGCCCTCGCCGCGTCGCCGGACATCGGCAACGCCCTGCGGCTCGAAGCCGCCGAGGGATTCGTCAAGCTGGCACGTATTCAGGGCGTTCCGAACGAGCCGAATTTCGGTGAACGCGAAGATGCGAAAGCCAGCCTCGACAAGGCGGTGGCGCTGCTCGATGCGATCGGCGACCCCGGTCCGGCGGTCCAGACCGTCCGCGCGCGGCTGCTCGCACATCGCGCGGTCATCCAGATCCACGGCGACAATGACGGCAAGGGCGCCAAAGCATCGATTGCCGGCGCGCTGAAGGCTCTCGACCGGATCGCCCCGGCACAGCGCGACCTAGACTGGTTCCGGTCCCGCGCTACCGTGCGCAAGGCCCAGCTGGAAGTCGCCGACATGACCGACGACATGCCGGGCGTGGCCGCCCTGGCCGCGCGCATGGAAAAGGAAACCGGCCAATGGCCGGCAGCGGCACGCGCCTCCTATGAGGCCCGGCTCGACCTGGCCTACGCATTTTATTACCGCGGCTATGCGATGTCGTTCGACGAAGGCACCATGCCGAAGAGCCTGCCGCTCTTTCACGATGCCGAGGAGCGATTCCACGCGCTCGAAAAGGAGCGGCCGAACGATCCGATCGTTCTCTATATGCTTGCCTGGACCGGCTATAACGGTTTTGCGACGGCGTCACGGCTCGGAAAGGATGCGCAAGCCGCGCACTTCATCGAGTTGGCGCAGACGATGATCGACCGCCTGCTGGCGATCGAACCCCAGGACAATGCCCTGCAGACGCTGTCGAGCGGCATTCGCGAAGCACAATCGCAGTGGCTCCGCGACCAAGGTCGCTTCGACGAGGCGATCGCCCGCCAACGCGAAGTGATCGCGATCCATCAGGCGGCGCTGACCCCCGAACGATCGCCCAACACACTCGGCGCCCTGGGTTTTTCGCAGATGATCCTCGGCGTCATCGCCCGCGATGCTGCCAAGCGCGATCTGGCCTGCGACTCCTGGAAAAAGGCCGAAAGCAATCTGTCGGACCTGGAGCGCCGCGACGAAATCGCCGGTTTCATGGCGGAATTCCTGCCCGGATTACGCCGAAATCTGGAAAAATGTGCCGCCGGTCGACCAACGACCGAATTCGGACCATTGCGCTAAAGCAGGGACGTTCCCCGATCGAGGCCGTTCCTGCTTCGACAGCCGGGTCGCTTCATTCGGGATCGATCGGATTGGCGATCGCATCGGCGAGCCATGCACGCGCAACCATCCAGCGGCGCTTCACTGTCGGTTCGGAAACCCCCAGCACTTCGGCGATATCGGCCGTCGTCATCCCGCCGAAATAGCGCATTTCGACCAACTCCATCAATTGCCCGTCCAATGCGCGCAAGCGAATGAGCGCCGCGTCGAGCACTTTGAGGTCGATGCGCTGCGGCCCGTCGACATAGGTGGCGATCTCAACCTTGCGATGGCGGCGTTTCGACGATGATTTCGACCGGGCATGATCGACCAATATGTGCCGCATCATCCGCGAGGCGAGCGCGATGAAATGGGTGCGGTCGGCCAGCGAAATCTGCTCCATCTGCACCAGCCGTAGCACGGCATCGTTAATCAGGTCGCCTGTCGACAGCGAGCTGTTCCGTTCCCTGCGCAAGCGCGCAGCAGCAATTTCCGCCAACTGGGGATACAGGCGGGCGATCAGCCGGTCGCGAGCGTCCGACGATCCCTGCCGCCACCCCTGCAACTCCAATTTCGTCTCCGGCTCCCCCACAGCGCCGAATCTCCTGAAACATCCAAGCAAGCATCGCAAAGCTATGGACAAATTCCGCCGGACACAAGCCGGCATCGGGGCTTTACAACCGGCGATCGCCCGAAACGAGCCAGTCATCATCGATGTGATCCGAAATCCCGCCTTTCCCCGCTTACCCAAGAGAGGACGGAACTGCGCCGCGAAAAGGCCGTGGCGGGCGCGCATTCGCGCAAGGGGGATCGGATGGACAAAATGCGGGTCATGGCCGCAGGCGGTGCGGCGATCGTTCTGGTCGGCGGCGTCTATCTGGCCGTCGCCGACAACGACGCCGGAGGGCACACCCCGGCGCCGCGCGCCGCCCCCGTCCGGCCCGCAGCCGGTGGGGCACCCCCGGAGCCGCTGACGACTGCCGCCGCGCAGCCTTTGTCCGATCCGGCGCGATCCGAAGACTGTCTGATCGAGCCGAGCCGTCTCATTCACGTCAACAGCGGCGTCGAGGGGGTGATTGCGGCGATCCTGGTCGATCGCGGCGATACCGTCGGACGGGGACAGGTGGTTGCCCGGCTGCGCGCGGATGTCGATCGCGCGACCGCCGACGCAGCGCAGGCGCGCGCCGCCAACTCCCACGCGGTACGAGCGGCCGACGCTCGCGCCGCCTATCTCGATTCCGTCCGCCGGCGAAGCGAGGAAATCCGCGTTCATCTGGCGCGCGACAAGGTCGAGGAAGCCGAAGCCAATGCCGAAGCCGCCGCCGAGGAAAAGCGGGCGGCCGCGCAGGACCAGCGTGTCGCGCAACTCGAATATGTCCGGTCCCAGCGCATTCTGACCGAAAAGACGGTGCGCAGCCCGATCAACGGGGTCGTCACCGAGCGCGCGATGTCGGTCGGCGAATATCGCGGCCCAAGCAGCTCGCACATCCTGACGATCGCTCAGCTTAATCCGCTGAACGTCGAAGTGTTCGCTCCGATCTCGCAGCTGGGAACGGTGAACGAGGGCGATTGGGTGGCCATTTTTCCCGAAGAGCCGGTGGGCGGTGAATACCGGGCGCAGGTCAAGGTGATCGACCGCGTCTTCGACGCCGCTAGCGGCACCTTCGGCATGCGGCTTGAGCTGCCCAATCCCGGCAACAAGCTGCCCGCCGGGCTGCGCTGCCGGATCGCAATCGGCGGCGTGACGACCGGACCGGCAGCACCGACGCCGCCCGCATCGCGCACGAGTTGAGGAGTATTGACGGATGAAGCCCAGACTTGCCCTACTCGGTTGCACGGCCCTGCTGACCCTGCCCGGCACGGCGTTCGCGGACACGCTGCAACAGGCGCTCGAAACGGCCTACACGTCGAATCCGACGCTGACCGCGCAGCGCGCCAATGTCCGTGCCGCGGACGAGAATGTGCCGATAGCGCGCGCGGCAGGACGGCCAAGTCTGGAGGGATCCGCAATCTATCAGGAGAATGTCCTGAAGGGCGACCAGTCGCCGACGCTGTTCGTCTCCGACCCCGATCGTCAGGCTGTCGCGACGCTCAATCTCGACGTACCGCTCGTTCAGTTTGGCGCGGTGCGTCATTCGGTCGGTGCCGCCAAGGCGCGCACCGAGGCAAGCCGCGCCGGCCTACGCGGGACCGAGGCCGACCTCTTCTCGCAGGTCGTCGCCGCCTATATGGACGTAATTCGCGACGAGGCGACGGTCCGGCTTAACCAGCGCAACCGCTCGGTGATCGGCTATACGCTCTCCGAAACGCGCGACCGGTTCGACGTCGGCGACCGCGGTCCGACCGACGTCGCGCAGGCCGAGGCGCGCGTCGCGCTCGCCGACAGCCAGCTCGAAACCGCGGGGGCGCGGCTGATCGCGAGCCGCGAAAACTATATCCGCCTCGTCGGCAATCCGCCGGGCGACCTCGCGCCGCCGCCGCCGCTGCCGCAACTGCCCGCGACCGCGGAAGAGGCAGTGACGATCGCGCTCGAAAGCAATCCCAACCTTCAGGCCGCGCGCGCCGAAACCGTCGCCGCGCAGCATGACATCACCGTCGCTCAGGCCGATGGCATGCCGCGGCTCAGCGCGATCGGCGGGCTCAACCGCTACAGCTATCTTGGCTCGCTCTCGTCGGGCACCGGTCCGCGCAACCGCGACCAGGGCACGACAGGCTATGTCGGGCTGCAACTGAAGATACCGATCTACGAAGGCGGGCGAGTCAACGCGCAGACGCGGCAAGCGCGCGAAAAATACGGCGCATCGCTCGAACAAATCGCAGCTGCCGAGCGCGAGGTCGTCGCCGAAACGCGATCGGCCTTTGCCAATTGGCGCTCGGCGCAGCATGTCATCGAGGCGGCAACGGGCGGGGTCGCGGCGAACGAACGCGCGCTTACCGGCATCCGCGCCGAAACCAACACGGGGTTGCGGCCGCTGCTCGACCTGCTCAACGCCGAACAGGAATTGCTCAATTCGCAGGTGACGCTGGTGACGGCAGAGCGCGATGCCTATGTCGCCGGCTTTGCCCTGCTGGCCGCGATCGGCCGCGCCGAGGCGCGCAACCTGAACTTCGATTCCAGCCTACTTTACGATCCGATGGCCCATTATCGCGATGTCGAGGGCCGGGTCATCGATTTCCGCGAACCCGGCCGACCCGATCCGGTCGCCACGGGAACCGCACAAACGCCGACGCAAGACGCCACGATCAAGGCGGTGCAAGGTCCACCCGAAAGCTGACCGGTCAGGATGATGCCGCGCCGCGCCGGCGCGTCCCGATGACGATACACAATCGTCCGCGTCCGGCCATGATTGCGTCAGCGGGTCGCCGCGGCGGAATCGTCATCGCGGGTTGCGGTATATCCGGCAACCACGCGATCGCGAAAACCGGACCTGATAGAAGCCCGGCATCAACAGGCGGGTATGCAGGCCGCGCCGGTCGACAATCTTCGCAACGCGCGGGATCAAGAGTTGGACAGGTTGCCAATCACCTCTCGCACCTGGAACGGGAGAATCTGGCATGGATGTCCTTCTTTCATCTTCGCTCTAACTCCGCCCGCTGAACGCCATCGCTTGCTGAAGCCGCTCCTCGGACAATTCGGTCTGGCGGCGGGTCGCGGCGTGGCGGCGTTCGGCCGTCCTCTGCGCCCAGCGGCGCAAGACGTCCGCCGCGCGTCCCTCGACCGGCCATTGTTTCGTCGAGGCGGCGAAAGCCCTTGCCGCCTGCGGAGCGAACAATGTGTAAAGCTCGTCGTCGATCGCGGTGATCGCCTGCGCACTGCCGGGATCGCCCTGTCGCCCCGCCCGGCCCGCGAGTTGGCGATCGATACGCGGCGTTTCGTGATAAGCGGTCAGGATCACGTGCAATCCGCCGGCATCACGCGCCGCGTCGGTCAGCTCGATGTCGGTGCCGCGGCCGGCCATATTGGTCGCGACCGTCACCGCGCCCGGCTGGCCCGCCGCGGCGATGACCGCCGCCTCCTCGGCGTCCTGTCGCGCGTTAAGGATGCGATGCGGGATACCGCGTCGGTCGAGGGCCGCCGCAACCGCTTCGGAATCTCCGACCGAACGGGTACCGACGAGCACCGGGCGCAGCGCCTCCCCGTCGCGCACCGCCTCCACCGCTTGGGCAACGGTTTTCCATTTTTCGGCGGCATTGCGACATAGCAAATGGCCGCGATCCTCTCGCCGATCGGGACGGTTCCGCGGCACCAGCGCGACGCGCAGTCCGTAATCGGCCCACAGCTCGGCTCCCATCTCGCGCACCGTGCCGCTCATTCCCGACAGGCGGCGATAGCGGCGAAAAAAGCGTTGATAGGTGATGCGCGCCATCGTGTTGCGCGTCCCCGACAGCGCGACCCGTTCCTTGGTTTCGATCAACTGGTGCAGTCCGCCTTCCCACGCGCGGTCGGCCATGACGCGGCCGGTCGATTCATCGACGATCTGCACCTTGTCGTCGGCGACGATATAGTCACGGTCGCGCTGATAGAGACGCAATGCCGCAATCGCCTGCGACGCCAGTTCCTCGCGCGCCCGGCGGATCCGCCAGCGCGGGTGCGGCAGCCCTTCGGAGCGATCGGCCACCGTCCGGCACCCCCGGTCGGTCAGTTCGATCGCACGGTCGGCCTCGCGCACCCGATAGTGCCGCCCCTCCTCCAGCCCCTGCGCGACTTCGAGCGCGGCCAGATAGAGACCGTCATCGTTCGCCGGCAACTCGGCCGAAAGGATCAGCGGCGTCCGTGCCTCGTCGATGAAGATCGAATCGGCTTCGTCGACCACGGCGAAATGCAGGCCGCGCAGGAACAATGGCGCCGCGCGGCGACCGAATAATTCGCCGAGCAACCGCCGCGTCGCGCCGCGCTCGGGGCCAAGCGCGGTCTGGTCGCGTAGATAATCGAAGGTGATTTCCTTGTTGGTGCCATAGACGATGTCGGCGCGATAGGCCGCGCGGCGCGCATCGGGCTCCTGACCGTGGACGATCAACCCGACCGCCAGCCCGAAGCGGCGATAGACGGGTGTGACCTTTTCCGCGTCGCGCCCGGCGAGATAGTCGTTGACGGTAAAGACATGCACCGGCATCCGTGCCATCGCCGCCGTGACCGCGGGCAACAGCGCAGTGATCGTCTTTCCCTCCCCTGTCGCCATCTCGGCCAGCCCGCCATCGAGCATGACGAGCCCGCCCATCAGCTGCACCGCGAAATGCCGCATGCCCAGTTCGCGCCCCGTCACTTCGCGGATCAGCGCAAAACACTCGTCCACCAGATCGTCGGACAGTCCCCGCCGCATCAACCGCGCGCGCATGTCGGCGCAGCGCGCATCGAGCGTCGCATCGTCGAGGTCGCGCAGTGCGTCCGACGCTGCGCAAATCGCCTCGGCCCGCGTCAGCAGCGGCGGCTTGCGACGACCGGACATTACGGCAAGCCGCCCGATCAGCAGATCGACCGGACGGTCCCACTTCCACGTCCTGGCCGGCCCGCGCTCGGCATAGGGAGCGACAACCGGCCGCGCATCGCTGCGTATCTCGCGCCACAGGTCGTGGACGCGACCGCGAAGAGCCGCAAGGTCAAGCATCGAACTGCGACAGAAAGAGTTGCCGTACCCGCCGTCCGACCTGCCAGCCCAGCGGCTCCCAGGCGAGTTGAAGACGGACGTGGACACGCGTTCCGAACGGCACGCGCCGCAGGCGCGGCGGCAGGCTGATGTCGAACAGGAAGACGCGGTTAAGCGCCTTGCGGCCGCTCGTATCGGTGGGATCGACCGCGATGCTTCCGCCGCCCGCGAGCGCCAGGGCCTCGCTCGGCAACTCATGCGTGCCGCCGGGCACTTCGCGCACGATGCGGCCGGCGAAACTTTCGCCCGGTACTGCGGCGATCCTATAGCGCACGCCGCGCAACTGGCGCCGGACGAGGTCGATGTCGTCCTGTGGCACGACGATCCGCACGATCTCGGCGCGATCGGGCGCGACATAACCGATCAAATCGCCCTGCCTTACATGCCGGCCGGGCAGGTCGGTCGCCGGAGCCATTACCGGGAGGAATCGGCCCGGCGCGCCGGCGAAGAGCCGTAGCACGGCTTCGCGCTGGCGCTGCATCCTCAGCTTTTCCCGGGCTTCGACGGCAGCGACCTGACTGATCTGTCGTTTGACAAGATCGCCTGCGAGTTCCGAATCGGCCTGCGCTTCCAGCTCGCGAACGCGCCAGCCGAGCTTTGTCACCTCGGTCTCAAGGGTCGGTTGCACCGTCTCGACCAGCAAGTCCCCGGGCCGCACCTCCGCCCCCTCCGCCACCGCGACGCGCGTGATCAGACCGTCCGTGCCAGCACGGACATGCGCCGCATCGGGCAGCCACACCACGCCCTGCGCGTTGACGTGATGCGGGGCGGGCACGACGAAAAGCAGCAGCCCGAGCGCCGCCGTCGCTGCCAACGTCGCCTGCACGGCAAAGCGGCGATTGCGGTGCAGGTGCGGGCTGGCAAAGACATGCGCGAACATTTTCCACACCGGCAATGCAAGGCCGGTCCAAAGCGACCAGAGCGCGATCAGAACGCCGACGACGAAGAATTTCTGCGCGACGAACAGCGCAATGCCCAGCAGCATGACGATGCGCGCGACGAACGCGGCGGGCGCATAGACAAGGAACCAGCGCTTCTCCCCCGGCGTCGCGGCAAAGGGCTGGATATCATGGGTGCGAAAGATGTGGCGATCGACCAGATGCCCCCAATATCGATTCGCGCGCGACCCCAGATTCGGAATTTCGATCAGGTCGGCGAGGATATAATAGCCGTCGAAGCGCAGCAGCGGGTTGCCATTGACGAGCAATGTCGAAATGCCCGCTACCAGCATGATATTATACGCGAAGGCGCGCGCGGTCCCGGGTTCGAGCGCCACCCAGGCATAGGTCGCCAGCGCGGCGACGAACAGTTCGGCGATCATTCCCGCCGCGCCGACCAGCGCCCGGTGCCATTTGCCGGGCAGCGCGCTCGCGGCCGACGCATCGACATAGGGAACGGGGAAGAGCACCAGCAGCATCACCCCCATCTCGCGCACCTCGCGGCCGTGCGTCTTGGCCGCAAAACCATGACCGAATTCGTGGATGATCTTCACCAACGGATAACAGAGCGCCATGATCATCAGATTGTCGGCGGCCAGCACCCGGTCGGCCAGATTATGCGTCAGTTCCGACCAGTGCGCGCTTGCGATCAGCGCCGCGGGCGCCACCACCGCCAGCCACAGCAGCAGCCCGGGCCAACCGAAAAGCGGACGCAGCCGCGGCATCGCGCGAGTCAGAAAGGCATCGGGATCGATGAGAGGAAAGCGCAGCGACATCGGCCCCTTGAGGTTCTGAAGCCAGAGCTGACGGCGCTGCTTCTTCTGCCGCTTGATCATCTCGCCGGTGTCGGGAAGCATGTCCGAGGACAGAAGGTCGGCACCGTGCAACTGCCCGAGCGTGGCGATCACATCGTCCTGGGTCGGAGCATCCTCGCCGAGTTCGCCGACGAGGTCCCCCCATAGCGCCTCGACGGTACGTTCGCCGTCGAGGCGACCGACGAACAGATAGGCCCCGCGCGGCATGCGGTGGGTGCGGCCTGCCGCGCCATCGTCCAGAACATAGGCGATAATGCCGCGATAGCGGTGCCGCCGCACCCGCACGTGCGAGCGCAGCCGTGGCCGGAGTCGGGCGACCTGGAACCAGGAGGCGCTTTCGAAGGGATTCGCCATATCTGTCCCCTATGGCGTCCATTTCCAGAAGAAGAGGCGGAGCCAGTTGCGCAGCCCCCGCGTCCAGATCCAGAAATTGCTGCGCCGGTCGATCGCGACCTTCGCCACCCCCTCCATGCCGGGGCGCAGCACCGCGCGCCGGTCGCCGGTCAGTTCCGCCTCGACGCGAAACCGGTTCCTCCCCTCGCTGCTGGACGTGACCGACGTGATCTGCCGGATCACGAAGGGGACGGTGCCGCCGGCGAGACCGGTCGGCGCAAAGCGACCGGTCTGGCCGGGCTCAAGATAGCTGACGTCCTCCTCGGCGACATGAAGCACGACGCGGAAATCGCCGAGCGGCGCGACCTCGAACAGCGTATCGCCCTCCTCCACCGGCGTGCCGACCCGCTGGCTGAGGTCGCCCGATACGAGCACACCCGACAGCGGCGCGACGATGCTGGTGCGCGCCAATCGATAGTCGATCAGCTTGAGCGCCGCCTCGGCCTGACGAAGCTGGGCGCCCGCCAGCCCCATCTCGGCGCGCTCGTGCCTGGCGAGCGCCTCGCGGTAGCGGCGGTCGAGCTGCTGCACTTCGCTCACCGCCCGCGCGCGGTCGATGCGCAGATCACGGTCGTCGAGCGTCGCGAGAACCTGCCCCGCGCGCACCATGTCGCCCGCCCGCGCCTGCGACCGCGCGATATAGCCTGAAAAGGGCGCGGCGGCGGCACGCTGCACCCGCCCTTCGAGTTCCGCATCGGCGCCGACGCGGAACTGGGAGAAGGGCAGGAAGAGGACGAGCGCGAGGACGAGCGCGCCGATCCCGAGCCCCTTGGCGAGCGGCCGGCGCGGGCCGAAAAGCGCCTTGGCCCCGTCCATGCCATGCTGCCGGACACGGCCACCGATCCAGCGTTCCTCGCGCTGCTGTAGCGCGATCACCGGGGCGACGAGCGCGGCGATCNAGCGGCCGGCGCGGGCCGAAAAGCGCCTTGGCCCCGTCCATGCCATGCTGCCGGACACGGCCACCGATCCAGCGTTCCTCGCGCTGCTGTAGCGCGATCACCGGGGCGACGAGCGCGGCGATCGTTTCCGCGACGAGAAGATCCCGGGCCTCGAAAGGCTCGTCGTCGACCGTACGCTCGATCGTCAGCACGCCGACCGGCAAACCACGGTCGAGCATCGGCACGCTCGCGACCGCCCCCTTGCCAGCGAGCGCGAGCAGCCGGTCCTGCTGCAAAACGACCGGATGCCCCTCTCGCACCGCAGGCAGGGCAAGCGTCATGCCCTGGTCCATCGCTTCGTCCATCGCCGCCTCGATCGCTTCGGCAACGTCCGACCGCTTGCGAAACCAGGCGCCGTGCGACATCGCTTTCAGTTTCACGGCATCCCGGCGGACCAAGCCGAGCGAGGCACGTTCGGCCGGCAACGCCGCCGTGACCGCATTGCAAAATGCAAGCGCCGCTTCGGCGAGCGTATCCTGTTCCTGCACGGCGGCGAGCACGGTCATCGCGGCGACCGCCGCGGCATTCCGGTCGTTCGCCTCGGTCGCGCGATGCTGCCACAGGACCGAGTGGATCCAGCCGACCCCCCAGTGAAGTTCGCGCAGCAACAGCTGGAGCTGCGGCGGCGACAGACCTGCGACCGACAACAGCACGACGCCGCACGTGCGGCCTTCAGAACCGATCGGATACCCGATTCCGGTAGAGCCGGGATTGTCGGGATCGGCCTCTATCGTGACCTGACCGCCGCCGAGCGCGCGTTCGGCGACATGGCGCAGGTGCGGTCGGTCCTGAGGCCCTTCCGGCCATGCGGCGGCAGGACCGAAACTCCCTCCTTCGCTTTCGAGCAGGATCAGTCCCGCCGCGGCTCCGGCGACGCGATGGCACTGGAGGTTAAGCCAGGCCTGGCAAAAGCCGCCCGCCCCGCGCGCCTGTGCGAGCGACGCCCACAGCCGCGCTTCGTCGGCGCCCTGAAACGGACCCGGCGATACGGCTTCGGCGGCCCTGTTCATTCGCCCTGCCTCATCGCTCAACCGAGCGCCCCGTGGCGCGCTTCATAATCGCGCATCAGCTGCGTCAACGCATCCGTCAGCCGTTTGGCGGCGAAGGGGCTCAGGATCACGCGATGCTGAATATCGACCTCCAGATCGCGCTCCGCGTCGGCGGGCTGATCCCAATTCTGGTTAACGCCGAAATTGAGCACCACCTCTTCGCGGGTCGAAGTCACATTGGCCATGTTGCAATAGCTGCTTTTCACATCATCGGTACGAAAGCGCAGCCGCTGCTGCCGCGCCGGTGCCCTGGCGGCGGCCGCGCCGTTCGTCCCCCCCGCCGGAGCGGCGGGTGCCGCCTTCGGCAACGCCGTACCGGCCTTGTTCGAACCGCGTTTGCTCGTGGTCATCCCCCGTCCTTTCATGTCCGCTTACGCCGCCTCTTCGCGCGCGGCCGGTCGCGCGGATCGATCAGCAACGCCGGCAGCATCACAGGCAACAGGTCGAAACCGCCGTCCGCGTCGGCGAGCAGGCGCGCCAGCCCGGTGTCCGCAGCCGCTGTTTCGGGTTGGGAGGGTCGGGTCAGCGCCGCCGGCACCGCATCGAAATCGAGGTGCGCCGCAGGGATATCCCCGGATGGAGCGCCGGGCGCCTCATGCCGCTCGCCGCTCGCCGCTGCCTTGGCCTCTGCCTTCGTCTTGGCATCGGCGAGCGCCTTTGCCTTCTTCGTCTTTCCAGAGGCGGTTGCGTGAATGTCCTCGGCCCATTTGCGCACCGCCGCTTCGGTCCCATAGGCGATCGGGTCGAAGGCGGGCCGTTTGGCGGTCCAAGACGGGAGCACCGGCAGGCCGGACGCCGTTCGACCCGTCTGCCACAGGCTGGCGACGAGCGGCGACGACTGGCCGTCTTCCAGGAAGCCGACGAACTGGAAGGCTTCGTCGATCCGCGTTGCCGACGGGGCCGCCGCGTTGATGGTGTCGACCGCGACGGTCAATATCTCGCTCGCGCCATAGGGCGCGCTCGCGGGCACTTCGGCGTCCAGGCTGAGCAGCCAGCGACTGCCCGCGGCGATCGGCGTATCGCTGACCACCGAAATGATCGCCACGCGCTTGCCGCCCGGCGCCGCCTCGGTCCGGTAATCGACCGTCGCACCGTCGGGCAGATCGGCGCCGCGCAGCACCCCGTCGATACGCAGCAACGCCGGATCATAGGTGACGCGGAAGGTGAGCGTCTTCACCCCGCCCTCGCTGGTGAAGCGCACCTGCAACCCTGCCGCGTCCTCTAGCGGCACATCGACATGCTCGCCGGGTCCGCGCATGAAGTCGGGCAGTTCTGCGGTGCCCGACGCCGGCTGCGCGAACAGGATCGCCGCCCGATAATCGCCGCCCGCGACGCCATCGGCATCGCCGTCGAGCATCACGCCGTCCGCGCTGAGGAAATAGGCGTCGTCGATCAGCAGGCTGTAGCGATCATATTGCAGCGGCTTGCCGTCGGCACGCGTCAGCACGAAGCCCCGGCCATCGCCGTCATAGGCGATCGTCGCGGCAATCAACCCGAAACGCTCGCCGGTCAGCGTCACGACGCGACCCGACGCATTCTGCGCCAGAGCTTCGGAGAAGCGCACCGACACAACGCCTTCGTCGATCGTGGCCTGCGTTACGCGCAGCGCCGGGGGCGCTGCCACCGCAACATGCAGCGGCGCGGCGTCAAAATGGCCGTCGTCGTTGACCAGCGTCGCCCGGACGACATAATCGCCCGCGACCGCAAAGGCGTGACTCGCATCCGCCGCGTCGCCCGCGACGCGCGTCGGGGCGGTACCGTCGCCCCAGTCGATCAGCCACTCGACCGGCGTGTCGTCGCCCGGATCGATGGCGCCGAGCATCACCGTATAGCTCTGCCCCGTACGGCCGCTGTCGGCTCCGGAAACGCTGAGCGTAGGTGCAACGTCGGCAACGTGGATCGTGAAGGCGACCTGATCGGACAGGCCGTCGGCGTCGGTGACGCGCACGACGATCGATGCCTCACTGTCGCCATCAACCGCGGTCCAGGTGAACAGGCCGTCGGCACTGAGCGACGCCCCTTCGGGGCCCGACAGCAGCGTCCAGACAAGATCATCCACCGCGCCATCGGCATCGCTGGCCTCCAGACGGACCGAGACGCTGCTGCCTTCATCGACCTCGACATCGGCCGCCGGCGCGATCACCGGCGCATGCAGCGGCGGCGCAAGCAGCGTGATCGCGAAGCTCTGTTCACTGGCGGCCCCGTCGGGGTCGGTGACGCGCACCGTCACCTGTTGCACGTCGGCATCGCCCGCAGCGACCCAGCGGAACTGCCCGTCGGCGGATACCGTTGCGCCCTCCGGCCCGGCAACCAGCGCATAGACCAGCGTGTCGGCGGCATCATCGGCATCGGTCGCGGTCAGCGTCAGAACCACTTCCCTGCCCCGCTCGACGCTCTGGGCCGGGATCGGCGCCAGAACCGGTGCGTCATTCGGAACCGCGACCACCGTGATCGTGAAGCTCTGCTCGCTCGTCGCGCCCTTGGGGTCGGTCACGCGCACCGTCACGTCGCGGGTCCCGGTGGCGCCGCTGGCGGTCCAGCGGAAATCGCCATCGGCCGACACCGCCGCCCCCTCCGGCCCGGCGACGAGCGAATAGACCAGCGCATCGGCTGCATCATCGGCGTCGCTCGCGACCAGCGTCAGCGCCAGTTCCATGCCCTGTTCGACGCTCTGCGGCGCGACGGGGGCGAGGACGGGCGGCTCGTTGGGCACCGCGACGACGGTGAGCAGGAAATGCTGCTGGCTGAACGCGCCCTTGGGGTCGGTAACTTGCACGACCACCTCGCGCGTCCCGGCGGCGGCGGTCGCGATCCAGTGGAAGCCGCCATCGGCCGATACCGTCGCGCCCTCCGGCCCATCGACGAGCGAATAGACCAATGTATCGGCTTCGTCGTCGGCATCGGTCGCGGTCAGCGCCAACGCCAGTTCCTCGCCCTGCGCGACGCGCTGGGCCGGGATCGGCGCGAACTGGGGAATCGCATTGCCCGCCGGCGTCACCCGCAACAGGAAGCTACGCTCGCTCGACGCGCCCGCCGCGTCGGTAACGCGCACCGTCACCGTCCGATCGCCGGGTTCAGCAGCGGTCCAGTTGAACAAGCCGGCGTCGGTCAGCGTCGCACCCTCGGGCGCCGCGACGAGCGACCAGGTGAGCGCTTCGGCCGCATCATCGACGTCGCTGGCGGCGAACGGCAGCGACAGCAGCGTGCCTTCGGCAACGCTCTGATCGGGAATCGCTTCCAGCACCGGCGGATCGTT
Organism: Sphingopyxis sp. CR5; assembly: GCF_059693785.1. Taxonomy (NCBI): domain Bacteria; kingdom Pseudomonadati; phylum Pseudomonadota; class Alphaproteobacteria; order Sphingomonadales; family Sphingopyxidaceae; genus Sphingopyxis; species Sphingopyxis sp. CR5. Next base: position 22,251 of record NZ_JCATIE010000018.1, read on the forward strand.
GACCGCGGCGACGTTGATCGAGACCGTCGCCGTCACGGGCAGGCTCAAACCGTCGCTGATCGAATAGGTGAAGCTGTCGGCACCGGCGAAATCGGCATCGGGCGTATAAAGCCACGCACCGCCCGCCGTTTCGGGCGGCGTCAGCGTCCCGTGCGCGGGTCCCGCGACGATTGCGACCGTCAGCGGGTCGCCGTCGACATCCCCGTCATTGGCGAGCATGTCGATGCTGGTCGGCTGATCCTCTTCGCCCGCGACGCTGTCGTCGCGCGCGACGGGTGGCGTGTTGGGCGCGGTGACGAAGACGACATTGTCGATCGCGACGCGGCTGTCCTGCGCGCCCATTCCGATCAGGTCGAACGAGAGAATCGCCCCATTGCCGCGCGAAACACCTTCGAGCGAGATGGTGACGATCGCTTCGCCGCTGCCCGGCGTGCCGCTGACCGTGACGCCAGGCGCGAGATAGAGGCTGCCGTCGGCCTGCAGGTTCAGGAAAGCGTCGGTCAGATCGAGCCCTCCCAGTGCGCCGAGCAGCGACCGGCCCGTCACCGGATCGATCAGCGCCGCTTCGAACGCGTCGGGCGGCAGGTCGGCGTCGGCACCGAGCACCGCCGAACGGATCGTGAAGCTGAGCGTGCGGGCGCCATCGGGAATCGCGAAGGACTGGCGCAGCGCCGTCAGATAGCGCGCATCTTCGGTCAGCACCGCCTCACCACCGGTCAGCAGTGCGCCGCCGGTCGTCGCCCAATCGCCCGCCGCGGCGAAATCGCCGTTGAGGAGCGCGCCCGTCGCTGCACCCCCAAGGGCGATCAGACCGGTCGAACTCGACGCCGCACCGGCAACCGTTTCCGGTGCCGCGGGCAGAACGACGGTCGGGACGCTTTCGCCATCATCGCCCTCAGCCGCTGCATCGGCCGCCGCGTCCGGATTGACGTCGCGATCGAGCGCGCTCGGCAGGCGGCGCTCGCCAAGCCCGAGCGTCGCGCTCATCAACCGCATATCCTCGGTCCGCGGCACATCGGCCAGACCGATGCCGTGTCCGAGTTCGTGCATCATCACCGTCAAAAGGTCGACGCGGCCAGCGGCCTCGCTACCGGGCGCCGCAACGAGCAGGTGGTCGGCGGTGCCGAGCGTGAACTCCTCGGCCGTTCCCGGCGTCGCGTCGATGAACCAGCCATAGCCGCCGGCATCGTCGTCGATCGTCAGCACGCCGTCGGCGAACGACGCCAGCGCCTTGTCGGCGAGCGGACGCACCTCGACGGTGACAGTTTCGAGCAGTTCGGCGACGCCGGTGAACAGGTCGCTGTCGATCCACGCGTTACGCGCCACGTCGAACAGCGGCAGCGCATCGTCGGCGGTGATCGCGGGCGCCGGCGTGGTGATCATCGCATCGGTTTCGATCTCCAGCGGATCGCCGTTGGGGATCAGGCGGAAATGAATATCGTCGAGGAAGAATATCTGGCTGATCGGTTCCAGCGTCGCCGGATCGACATCGGTGCCGCCCCCGGGCCGCTCGAACTTCACCTGCATCGAGGTGCGGCGATCATTGTCCCATTTCTCACCGCCCGTTCCCGGTATTTCGGAGGCTTCCTGTTCGCCCATCGAAACGGGATCGACAACGCGCGAAGGATCATCGCCATGATCGATCAGATACTGCCGGATATAATGGGTAACCGTCTGAGCCCGCTTCAGGGCGAGTTCGTAGTTATAGGCGTCGTCGCCGCGCGGGTCGGTATAGCCCAGAATCTGGATCTTCGTCGCCTCGGGATGGTTGAACACCCATTCCGCCTGCTTCTCCAGCACCAGCTTCGCGTCGGACGACAGGCTGGCATAGCTATATTCGTCGAACTCGAAGAGAAGCCGGTAGTCGATATCCTGCGGGTTTTCCCAGTCGGTGATGAAGTCGAGGATTTCCTCGCTGTTGCGATGCTCGAAGCTCAAGGTGACGATCTTGCCGCGATAGGCCGCGGGCAGTTCGAGCACATGCTCCGTCTTTTCCATGAAGCCGGGTTCCAACCGGATATGCTTGGTATAGGTGCCGAGCGATCCGTCGACCGGAGTGACGGTCACGACCAGCTCGACATTGGGGGTCATCAGCCAGGGCGAGATCGTCTCGAAAGTCAGGAAATTGGCAGTGTCGGGAACATAGACGCGGTTGTGCGTGATGCCCGAGAAATCGACCGCCTTTTCGATCACATGATCGAAATAGTCGCTGAAGGCGTTGACATAGGGGTCTTGCGGAAACAGCGCCTGATAGCTGTCGAGCGTCCCGCGCATCAGCGCCGCGACCGCCTTTTCGCCGCCCATGATCAGCGCGAAATCGGATTCGGGCTTGAACAGCTTGTCGAGCATCGCGCCCATCGCTTCCTTGAGCAGCGCGGTCAGTCCGTCGAGTTCGGCCTTGGTCGGGTCGTTCAGCTTGGTGAAGGCATCGGTGAAGCTCTTCGTCTGGCCGGTCCAGACCTTCGCATCGACCGCCAGCTTGATCCAGTTGTCGACCTTTTCGAGGAATTTGAGCGCCGACTGGACCTTTTTGACCGCCGGGCTGTCGGGGCCATAGGCGAGCAGCCACGCCTGATATTCGAGCGAGCTCGTGTCGCCCGGGGGCGCCGACGGCAGCCCCGCCTTTTTCGCCGCGATGCCGCGGGCGATATAGCTCATGATCTTGTCGGCAAAGACGTCGAGGAATTTCGAGAAGCCATCCTTGAACGCCGTGCGGATGTCGGTCTGCATCAGCATCAGGCCCGACACGTCCATCGGGCCCGTCGAAATGCCGACAAGCTGCCCGATGTCGAGCGTGAACCCCGATCCGCCGTGGAACGACCAGCCCGGCAGTTCATAGGATACCGGGAACCGCCCGCGGTCGGCACCGCTGATCAGGTTCCAGATCGACTGGCGCGTGCCCTGTTCGAAATCGCCGTTGAAGATCGTCGGCACCGCCCCGTCGGACCTGGTCGTTTCCGTATTGTCATAGGCGACCGAGACGCGATCGCCCGCACGCTCCCAATATTCGGCGCCGCCACCGACCGGGCTGTAGTACCAGCCCGTGCCGATCCCCTCCCACACCGCGGTCAGATCGCCGCGCGACGTGCCGCTGGTGACGGTTTGCGTGACGTCCTTGGGAATCACGCTGTACCAGGGCGTCGTCCCGAAATCCTCGGTCGGCAGGACAAGCGACAGGGTGCCCCGGCCGTCGTCGACGACGCGCCGATAGACCGCATAGCCGTTGAAATTGTCCGCGCTGACGTCGATCGTTCCGGCATACCATTGCCACACGCGGCTATGCGGCCCGCCGAAACCGAGCAGCCAGACGTCGTCCTGGGTAAAGCCCGAGCGGCCATCGAGCAGCACGTCGAGGTCGGCGCTGTTTTTGGATGCGAAGGGATTGCCCTGGAGCAATTCCTTCAGCTTGTCGGCGTCGAGATCCTTGAAGGGATCATTCTCGAGCGACCGCCCGTTCGGGGTGACGGTGAAGGCCAGATTGCGCAGCGTTTCGCCGAGCGGCAGGGTCGGCGGGTCCATACGCGCCAGTGCCTGATAATAATTGTCGGCGAAATCGACATTGTCCCAGACCTGTACGTCGGGATCCTTGAAGTCGCCGAACGGCGCCGGATCGAGCTCGATGCCGAGCTTGTCGGCAAGCGCGAGCAGCTTTGGCAGGCGCAGCGACAGGCTGGTCAGCGCGGCGCCGATCGGTGGCGCGAGGACGTCGGCAACCGCCGCCGCGCCGGTAAAGATCAACGGCAACAGGATGTTGAGCGGGATGTTGAGCGTCTTCTGCTCCATGTCGTGCGGATCGAGCGTCGTCATCTGCAACCCGCCCTCGCCGCCGGCATTCGGGAAATAGGTACCGAGCCGCTGGATAATCTCCGAATTGACGACGGTGCCGCGGCTGTGGCCGATGAAATGCATCGCCGAGCCGAACAGATCGCCCCCCGTCTCCGCATTCAAGGCGACGAGCGACGCGAACAATGCGTCCGCCGCGGCTTCGGCGAAGCCGCTGTCGGTGATGTCCGATTCCTTGTTCCAGTCGGACAACAGTACGACACCCTTGTCCTTCGCGTCGGCCAGTGCCGCGGCGTTGCGCTTGCCGCTCGCGATGTCGATCCAGTCCCCGCTTTCCTTGTCGTAATGGAGGACGACCCCGCCGCCGCTTGCCGCGACGATGAGCTTCGCCATTTCGGTGAAGTTGCCGCCATCGGGCTCGAAGGGCGCATCGTCGAAGGCAAGGCCGAACTGGAACCCGTGGGTGAGCACGGTCACGCCGTTGAAATAGCCCTTGGTCCGTTCCGCCGGGATCGTGAAGGCGGCCGACTCCCGGATATCGAGGCCGACCATCTGGACACCCCAATAATATTCCTGCCCCGCGGTCATCGCGCGCGCATAGCCGTCGTCGAAGACAAGTTTATAGGTCCTGTCGTCGGTGTCGCCCGTCCGCTCGACCGTGCCGTCGGCGTTCACATAATAGGCGCCGGGCGTGAGGTCCTTTGACGTGAAGATGCGGTTGGGATTGTAGTCATCCTTGGCAAGGATATCCGCATCGGGATCCGAATCGAAGAAATGGCGCGTCGTCGGCCGGTCCTTCGGCCACAGGCCCTTGCCCGGCGGCAGCGCGCTCAGATAGAATTTGGTCGCATAGCCCCTTTTGTCGGACACGAGATCCGTGTCGATTTCCCAGGTGAAGGTCAGCGGCTCTTCGTCCTGGTTGACGAGATCGAATTCGGAGAGCGGCGCCAGCAGCCGCAGCGCCATCACGTCCTGAAGCGCCAGACCGCTGCCGTTGCGCGCGACGTCGATCGGCGTGCTGTAGATCGGGTGGCCGTAATTGATGTTGTCGAGCGCAATCCGGTCGCGATCGTCGGTGACGTCGATGTCGCGGATCGTGTCGATGTCGATCACCACGACATTGCCGGCGCCGCGATAATAGGCATAGAGTTTCTTGCCCGAACTATCGATGCGCAGATCCTCTAGGAAAGCCATCGGCACCGGCGTCGTCGACCCGAGCAGCACCGGATTCGGGCCGAAGGGATCCTGGATGATCATGATCTTCGACCCGATTTCATAAAGCGAGTCGACATCTTCGGCGAGGCTGGGTTCATAAAAGCCGCGGCTGTTGATCCGCGCCTGCGCCTGTTCTCCGCCATACCAATAGAGCGTCGGCAGGCCCCAGTCGGCGACGAACATATATTGCCGGTCGGGCGTCACCGCGATGCCCGACGCGTTATGGACATTGAGGTCGGGCACCTTGCCGATCGAGAAGCTCGATTCGTCGGTCGTGCGCTTCTTGTCGACGCTGAGCACGACGCCGGCGATCGAAAATGGCTGATACATCACGCCCACTTCGACGTCGGTGATGCGCGTTTCGATCTGCGTCACCTTGGCCTGGAAGCTGCCCGGGGCGTTGTTGGTCACTTCGACGGTGCGGACGCCGCGGTTGCGGTCGCCGCGCGAGACGAAGACCATGCGGTCGGGATCGCTTGTCGCCTGAATGTCGAACACCTCGATTCCGGCCGGAATCTTGCCGATGATCGTGCGCCACTGTCCGGTGTTGGCCTGCCCCGCAGCGGGCCGGTCCGTTTCGTCGGTATTGATGACCATCACAAAGCCGGGATCGGCGTTCTGATTATATATCCAGGCCCGTTCGCCGAACATTTCGGATACCGGCACACCGACATAGAGACGGGTGCCGTCGGCATTCAGCGCCATGCTGGTGATATGCCCGAACTCTTGCTTTTGGCTGATCACCGACACGTCGATGGCGTGGCTGCCATAGGGCAGCACCTTCAGATAGTTGGATTGTCCGGGGTCGATGTTGATCACATAGACCTTGCCGAGACCGGCGGCGTACAGATAGCGATTGGCCGGATCGACCGCGAGCGCGGTCACCGCACCGCCCGGTATCTCGATCATGTTGACGCCGCCTTTGTCCGGGTTGACGTCATATTGCTGCAACGACAACGTGTCGATGACGGCAATTCCCTTGTTCGTCGCGACAAAGGCGGCGCCCAGGTCGTTGGTCACGACGATATCCTCGACCGTTGCATCGAGTTCGATACGGTGGATCGCCTGATCGACGTCGCTCGCCGGCTCACCCGGCAGGGCGCGGTCGATCACGACAACGCCGGTCGGATCGCCGACGAAGCCATAGCCCGCCTTGTTGTCGATGGCGACCGGCGAACTGGACACGATCTGGCTGCTCGCCAGCGCCTTGCCGTCGGCCCCGGTCACGGACCCCGTTTGCGGCCGTTCAAGATAGATTTCGGTCGATCCGAGGAGGACATGCGGCGGCACCAGGAACGTGACCGATGTTTCACCATTGTCTTCGTTGGCAAAGGCGAATTTGCTGCTGTCGATCTCCAGTTCCTGCGTGCCGTGACGCAGAATGACCTTCAAGTCGCCGACGCGCCCGCCGGCGGTGCCTTCGGCATCGATCCCGCTCAGGAAATTGGTGCCACGAATCTCGACCAGCGTGCCGCTGTCGCCCGCGAACTCGACCGATGCCGCGGTGATGACCGGTCCGGTGTCGCTCTGTGCCAGCGGCAGCGGGAAATCGGGATAGATGGTCTTGCCCGCCGCCAGGTCCTCGAGCGTAATCTGCGGATCGAGCTTGATCTTGGTGACGTCCATGCCCGCATATTTGCGATAGGCGTAAAGCTCGCCGAGTTGCGCGAAGAGCGGCATGGCGACCATGCCGAGCGCGGCGCCCGCAAGACCCAGCGCCGCCACGCCGCCCGCAAGGCCGCCGACCGAAGCGATGCCGATCGCCGGCGCAAAGACCATCGCCACCGCCGTCGAGAAGCCGACGTTGATATTGAGGTTGGGAACCGGCTGCGAAGCGCGCGCGATCAGGACGCTGCCCCGCTTGCTGAGGCCCGGATAGGGAGGCGACTTCACCCGCGCCATGCCGTCGGCATCGACGGTGCCCGAATCGATGACGGTCCAGACCTCGATATCCTCGCCATTCTCACCGAGCGGCAGCATCAGGTTGGTAAAGAACCACAGCTGGTCGCCCGGTTCGGCAACGCCATCGGGGACCGGCACGGCGATCTGCACCGTATCGTTGAATTCCCCCCCCTCGACCTGAAGATCGAAGGCGCCGACGAAGCTCAGCACCTCTTCGTTCGGCATGGCGATCGGCAGTTCGCCCTTGTCGAGGTTGGTGATCGTCACTTCGGCGTCACCGGTCAGCCCGCCGGGACCGAAGGCGATCTGCACCCCGTCGGCATTTTCGACGATGCCCCCGGTTTCGCCATCGACCGTCACCGCGTCGCCCACCGTCGCCGGCAGCACGCTGACCACCACCCGGTCCTCGCCCCAGCCGTTGATCACCGTCACCGTCGTGGTGCCGGTACCGACGCCGCGCATCACGCCGTCTTCGTCGACCGTCACGACCGAGGTATCGGACGACACGTAAACGGTGCCCGCATCGGCGCCGTCGGCCAGAAATTCGCCATTGGGATCGAGCCGGGTGACGATGCGCCGCTCGCCACCGTCGGGCAGGATCGTCACCGTGTCGGGATAGGCGTCGATGCCATAAATCGCCGTCATCAGGTCGAAGCCCGTTTTCGCATAGCCGACGGTCACGGCGGTCGCGGCAGAGATGTCGCCGCGCGTGACCTGGAGATAGGTGGCGCCGTCGCCCGCCGACAGCATCGTGCCGTCTTCGAGCAGCTTGACGATCGACTGGTCGCCGACCCTGGCATCGACATAATTATAGGGAAGGTAGACGGCGTCCTGATCGGCGAAGGTGCCGATCAGCCCGACGCGCAGGTCCAGCCCGGCTTCTGAGAAGCTCGGCGTGCGGATGTCGAAATCGATCGCGACCAGCGGCGCGTCGGATACGGCGATATCGATAACCCCTTCGGCCGAGGTGCCGAAGCCGTCGTCAGCCGAAAAGCGGATGCTGGCTCCGCCGCTGTAGCTTGCCGCCGGTGTAAAGATGAAGGATCGGCCGTCGGCGGTCAGCTCGGCGGTGCCGCCGGTCGTGCCGATGATGCGGTAATAGAGGCGGTCGCCATCGGGGTCGCTCGCAATGTCGCCGAGCGGCACCCAGGCCTGCAAATCGACGTGCGTCGTCACCGTGTCGATCTCGTCGGCGATCACCGGCGCGCTGTTGGCCAGGAATCCGTACGAGGCGGCGACGAGCTGGCGGTCGGTCGCGTCGGTCACGCCGTCGCCGTCGATATCTGAGCCAAGGAGCGCGGCGACCACCGCGGCGCTGTCGGTGCCATCGACCCGTCCGTCGCCGTCGATATCGCCCGCAATCCGCATTTCGGCCTGGTAGGCGCCGGTACCGGTCAGGGTCAGCTGGTACAGTCCGGCCTCGCTTGTCGCGAACAGGGTGACCCGACCGCCGTCGGCGGTCCTGAGGCTGGTCAGTGCCGAAAGCCCCGCTATTTCCGGAATCGCATCGCCGCTGGTCGCGACGCGCAGGATGACCGCGCCGCCCGCGGGACCGGCCAGTTCGCTGTCGCGGATGGTGAAGGCATAGCTGTCGTTCGCCTCCGCATCGAGGGTACCGGCGATGGCATGGCCGGTGAAGGCGGCGGCGGTGCCCAGGTCGGCGCGAACCGGGCTGGTCGTCACCGCGCCATCGTCGCCATAGGCGATACGCGTGCCGTTGCCTTCGGAGGGAATTTCGATCGCCAGCCGACCGTCGGCATAGCCATAACGGACCGCCGAACCGGTCGCGAGATCGCGCACCGCGGTCAGCCTGCCCGCCTCGTCATGGTCATAGACGATCGCGGCGCCGTCCGGCCCCGTAACCTGGATAACGCGGCCTTGCGCATCGCGGAGGAATTGCAGCGCTTCTCCGCCCATCGAAGTGATCGCGCCGTCGCCGACGAGCAACCGCCCCTCCGCCGACCGGATCTCGACCGTGCCGCCGCTGCTGTCGACGATATAGGTTGTACCGTCCGGGCCGGTCAGCGCATAATCCGCATTGCCGAACTGCGACGCGGCGGGATTGTAGGCAAGGCCGGTATCGACATCGAAATAGCTGCCGCCAACCTTGCGCAACTGGGTATCGGCCGATTGCAGCGTCCAGCCGTCGTCGGCGTCCGCGACCCAGGCCGGACGATAGAAAGTGACGGCACCGATCGTCTCCGCAACCGGACGGAAGGCGAAACCGGCACGATCACCCGTCGGCAGCGTCACGACGACCCGCGAACCGAGTTCGAAACCCGGCAGCGCCCCGCCGATCCCCGGCAGGTCACTCACATTGCTATCGACGTCGATGTCGAGCCCCAGGAAGCGCCATTCGCCGGTCTGGCTGTCGTATTGACGGGTCAGCGCAAATGGCACGCCGCCGAGCGCGACCGCCAGATCGACATGCGTCGAGCGATAACGACCGGTCTTGTCATCGCCGGTGCGCAGCTCGATCTCGGCACTCGCCGCGCTGGTCCGGCCGCCGATGTCCCGCGCGGTCAGGCGCAGCGTGTAGAAGCCGTCGGCAAGCGTGCGGCCATCGAGCGTTGCGAGGTCGCCATTGGCATTGGCTTCGCCGCGCGCCAGTTCGCGCACGGTGCCGTCGGCGGCGATCAGTTCGATCGTCCACTCGTCGAGGTTGGCGTCGGCGACCGATGCGTCGATCGCAAGCTGCTCGCGCACCACCATGCCGTCGATACCGTTGCCGAAACCGATGACCGGCGCGGTCTTGTCGGCGGGGTCGCGCACCTTGAGCCATTGCTCGACCGTCGCGGTGCCGCCATCGGCATCGACTGCGGTCGCCCGCACCAGATATTTGCCGGGTTCGCCCGCCGTGACAGTCGCACGGCCATTGACGTCGAGCGCGATTTCCTGCCCGTCGACCCACAGGCGCAGCGAAACGATATCGGACAGGCTGTCGGCGACCGGGTGCAGCAATACGCTCTGCCCCGGCGTCGGGGGAAAGCTGGGCGTCGCCTCTATCCGCACCAGCGGCGCGGTGGGTTCGAGCTGCGCGCGCATCAGCACCGAACGGCGCACCGTCGCATGGCCGTCCTCAACGATAAGCGTCACGACATAATCGCCAGCCTGCCCCGGTCCCGGCGTCCACGAAAATTCGCCGGTTTCGGCATCCAGCGTCGCACCCTCGGGCAGGTTTTTGGCGCTGAAGCGCAGCGTGTCGTCGCTGTCGGGGTCGGTCGCGGCGACGATGAAGCTCTTGTCCTCGCCGATCAGGAAGGCATGATAGCCCTCGTCGATCACCGGCGCGCGGTTCACATTGGCGACGCGGAACAGCACATCGATCGTTCCGACCGCGCCCGACGGGTCGGTCGCGGCGAAGCGGACGATATGATCGCCCGCCTGATCGAAGCCCGGCGTCCATTGCAATTCGCCGCGCGCGGGCACGAACAACGCGCCTTGCGGAAGGCCGCTGACCACCGAAAGCTGCACCGGATCATCGTCCCCGTCCACCGGGACAAGCCGAATCGTCGTCGGCGAACCTTCGCGCAGCAACTGCATCGCCATCGGCACGAACTCGGGCGCCTGGTTGGCGTTGGCGACGGTGAAGGTGACGCTTTCGGTCGCGCGCTTGTTGCCGTCGCTGGCGACAAAGACGACCTGATAGGTCCCGGCGGCGTTGAGCGCGGGAGTCCAGCTGAAGCGACCGGTCTCCGGATCTAGGGTCGCGCCGGGCAGATCGCCCTCCATCGCGAAGGTCAGCGCATCGCCGTCGGAATCGATCCCGCGCAGGTCAAAGGCGAATGCTTCGCCTTCGGTCAGCGTCCTGTCGCCGACGGGGGCGAGCAACGGCGCGCTGTTCGCGGCGCGAACGACGACATGGAAAGCCTGGCTGTCGCTGGCCGGGGCGACGACGCCGCTGCCGCTGTCGGTGACGATCAGCGCCGCATCATAGCTGCCGATCTCCGCGGTCGTCGGCGTCCATTCGAGCAACGCGCGCCCATAGACTCCGGTCGGCGTGATCGTCGCGCCAGCCGGCAAGCCAGTCAGCATATAGGCGAGCGCATCCTCGTCCATGTCGCCGACCTCGATCGTCGCGCTCAGCTTTTCGCCCGCGACGGCGACGAAATGGCCGAGATGGGCGATCACCGGCGCTTCGTTCGGGCTCGTTACCGTGACGACGAAGCTGTAGCCCGAGGCAAGCGGCGCCCCGGTGCCGTCCCCGTCGTCCATCGCGGTGACGATGATCGTATGGTCGCCGCGCTGGTTCGCGCCGGGGGCAAGGCGAAGGATGCCGGTGCCGTCGCCATTGTCGATGAGGGTGACGAAATCGGGAAGCGGCCGGAACGGGCTTTCGTTCATCGCGCCGAGCGTCAGCGGATTGCCGTCGGCGTCGAAGGCGGCGATCGGAATCTCCACCACCTCGCCTCTCGCGACGCTGACATTCTCGATTGCCTGCACCTGCGGACGGCGGTTCTGATTGAAGACGCGGACGGGCATGACGACCTCGGTCGACAGCGGGGGTTCGTCGCCGTCGCCGGTGTCGGTCGCGCGGAAGCGCAATTCATAGTCGCCCGCCTGATCGTTGGTCGGGGTCCAGCGGAATTCGAGCGTATCGGGATCGAAGCTCGCCCCGGGCGGCAGGTCGGACAACAGTTCGACGGTCACCGTCCGGGGCAGGTCGGTCGTCGTCGTGACGTCGCCGCTCGCGGTGTCGCGCAGGGGCGGCGTATAATAGGGATTGTCGGGATCGAGTGCATAGGCGGTGAAGGACAAAAGCTGCCCTTCGAGAACCTGCCAGCCATCGAGCTGGTCGAAGACAGGCGCCGCATTGGCGTTGAGCACGGTGATGCGGGTTACGAAGCTGACCGTTGTTTCACCGTCGCTGACGGCGAACTGAATGTCATAATCCCCGTTCTGGATATAGGTCGGCGTCCATTCGAACTCGCCCGTGGCGGGGTTCAGCGTCGCGCCGAACGGCAAGGAGTCGCTGGAATAGGTGAGCGTCCGGTCGCTGTCGGCGCGCGCATCGATACGGAAGCGGATCAAGTCGCCTTCGCGGGCGTCGCGGTCGGCAACCGGAACGACGCGCGGCGGCTCGTTACGCTCGGCCACCGCTATGGTCACGAGCGCCTCGTCGCGGCTGATCCCGTCGGTCACCGTGAAGCGGACGTCATAGGTGCCCGCCGATTCATAGTCGGCGAGCCAGCTGAAGGTTCGCGTCGAGGGATCGAAGACCGCACCCCCGGGCAGCCCGTCGACCGTATAGGCCAGCGGGTCGAGGTCGGCATCGACGGCATTGAGCTGGAACTGGAACACCTGTCCTTCGCCGCCCTCGACGCGCGTCGGCGGGCTGCGGAATTCGGGGGCGCTGTTGCCGCCTTCGACCGTGAGGACAAAGCGTTGCAGCGTCACCGCGCCGCGCGAATCAAAGACTTCGACGACCACCGCCGCCCGCGCCGGCACATCGGGTCCGGGCGTCCAGCGAACAAGGCCGGTTTCGGCATCGATCACCATGCCCGCGGGCTTGCTGAGCAACCCGAAGGCGACGGGCTGACCATCGGCGTCGGTCGCCGTCACCCGATAGGTAAATTCCTGCCCGACGCTGGCCCCGGCCGGGGGCTCGCTGGTGATTAGCGGGGCGCTGTTGGGCAGGGTCCCCGCGACGACACCCGCCGCGAAGGCAAGCCGGCGGCCGTCGATCCCGGTGATCGACACGGTGCGGCCGTTCGTGCTTTCGCCCGCCTCCAGCACGCCCCCGGGAGGGAGCGACGCCGACAGATCGACCAGCCAGCGGCCGTCGCCGCTCTGTCCGCTCGCGTCGGTCGGCACGCCGGGGAAACCCGCAAGCGGGTCGATGGTCAGCAAGGCCGGGAGGGTCAGCGGGCCGTCGGTCCGGTTGGTGACGGTCACGCGATAGGACACCGTCCCCGTCAGACGATCGAGCCGGGTATCGCCGAAGTCGATATCGACGAGGGTCGAGATATCGTCAAAGGCCTGGAAACCGCTCTGATAATCGACGCCCAGACGCTGGCCGGTCGCAGCGGTCACGCCGGCACCGACGGTCAGGGCAAAATCGCCGGCAAGCAGCGTTCCGACCCCCAGAACCACCGTGCGCGTCGCGGTGTCATAGCTGATCGAACGAATGGCGTGGGCGGCGCCGGTTCCGTCGACCAGCCGATAATATTCGGGGTTGAGCACCGATCCCGCCTGATCGGCGGCGCCCGCGAACATATCCTGGTCGAAGGTCACGGTCAGGAAGGGCGCGGGCAGCACCACGTCCGACCCCGCGGGCGGATTGGTCGCGATCACCGTTGGCGCCGTCGCGGGGGCGACGACATCGACCTGGCCGCTCTGGCTGATCAGCAGACGGCCGTCGCTTGTCGCCGTCACGACATCGCCGCGCGTTCCGTCGGTCGCGATCGCGACGCGGCGCAGCGTCGCCATATCGACCATCGTCAGTTCGCTGCCCTCGGCGGCGAGCCCGGTGTCGGCGACCGTCCCCGCGGTGTGCGAAACGAACATCAGCCCTTCGAGCGCGGTGTCCGCCTGGCCGAAAGCGATCGAATCGGCCGGCGCGTCGAAGGTCAGCATCGTTTCGGCGCGCGCGCGGTCGGTGAAGCGCACCACCTGCTTGCGGTCGGGCCATGTCACCGCCCACAGCGTCCCGTCGCCATCGAAGGCGAGGCTGCCGACGCGCAGATTTTCGTCGCGGCTCCACTGGGTAAAGCCGCCGTCGTCGGGGTTGAAGATCGAAATGCCGCTGTTGGTCGAGACATAGATCCCGCCGCTTTCGGGATCGACCGCGATCGCGATCGTCACGCCGTCGCCAAAACGGTCGAGCACCGCGCCCGTGTCCGGGTCGAGCCGCAGCAGCGCCCCGCCGCCGGTCGTCGCCCACAGCCTGCCCTGAAGGTCGAAGGCCATGTTGAATACCGGCTCGTCGAGCTGGGCGAGCGGCGTCCCCGCCGCGCCGCCATTGGCGTCGAATTTCCACAGCGTCCCGCGGTTGGCGCCGCCCGAAATCAGGAAGCCGCCATCGGGCGTCTCGACGATCGCCATCGGACCGATGCCGGCGGCGCTCGCCCCGATGCCGGTGGCAAAGGCGCGCGCGGTGAAGGGGCTCAACACCTCGCCGAACTCGCTCGGCGACGACAGCGGCGCCGCCGCGGGCACATCGGCCTCGGCGGCGGCGAACAGCGGATTGGTCGATGGCTCGGGCGACGGTTCGGGGGCCTGGCCGAAATTGGGAGGGGTCGTGCCGGGCACCGTCGGCAGGGCGCCAAGGTTGACGTCCGCCCCGTCGGAGGCGGCGTTGACCCCCGGCGTCGGCAGCTCGCGATTGCCCGCCACATCGGTCGCGAGCGCGAGGAATTCATAGCTTTTTCCGGCCTCGCCCTCGAAAGTCAGCGAGCCTTCGACCTCGGTGAGCTGACGCTGCCAGATACGGAAGTCGCCGCCATCCTCGGCCACATACAGGGTGACGCGGCGTACGCCCGAGCCCCCATTGTCATCCTCGACCCGCCAATCGACGCGATAATCGTCGGTGCCGCCGATGCGTGCCACCGCCAGCTGGCTTTCGGGCGCCTCGCCATCGACCATCTGGCCGAGCACCAGCGTATCCTCTGGCGCAAAGCCATCCATCAGCACCCGCGCCGAGGCGGAAATGGTTTCGCCCGTAGCGACATCGCCAGCGGGACGCACCGAATAGGAGACAAAGCCCGCTCCCGCACCGCTCGCGTTGTTCGGTGCCAGAAGACCGCGCGTCGTATCTTGCAATACCTCGCCCGTCACCGGATCGATCGCCTGGATCAGCCAGCTTGCGCTCGGCGGGTCCTGATAGAGGTCGAGCACCGCGCTGACGCGCAGGATGAAGCCGCGCGCTTCGGTGAAATCATATTCGGCCTGGAAGCTCGTCTTGCCATCGGGCACGTCGATGGTGATGTCGCCGATGCGGATGTCGCCGAAGGTGAAGCTGCGCGGATCGAGATCGGGATCGAGCGCGGTGACGATGCGGATCTCGTTCGTATAGCGCGACGATCCCGCCGCATTTTCAAAGCCGATCGTATAGGGCAGCGACGCCGATGCCGGCAGCCAGCCGAGCGTGTCCATCGTCTGCGGGCCGGTGATCGACGCGAGGCGGCCGCTGTTGCCGCCGGTGGCGGTATATTGCGAGAAGTCGAGCGCCGCGAGCGGATCGCCATCGACCGGCTCGGGGCCGTTGATCTGAAAATCGGCGGGCAGGCCCGCGCCGCGCTGTGCGAAGTCGATCCACGGAACGAAAACACGGAACGCCTCGAAATAGGTGGGGTTCGACAGGCCGAGATCATAATCCACGGCATCGGGCAGCGCCGGGATCGGCACATCGCCGACATAGCGCGGGCTCTGACGCGGATCGAGATATTCGATGTCGGCCATCTGGCCTTCGTCATGGCCATAGAGCGTGCGCAACTGCTCGAAAAAGCCGAGCAGATCGCCATCGGAACGAATATCGCTGCCCGCCGGGCCATACAGGATGCCCGAGGCGAGCGTTGCCATTAGGCTGACGATCTGCGGCTGGGTGCGGATCGGCGGGACATCGCCGTCGGGGCGCAGCAGATCGGCGTCCTCAAGCGCGGCGAGATAGAGGTCGACCCATTGCTCCTCGCTCCCGACGAGGGCAAGCAGCGACGGCGGTGCATCGGCGGCGGCGATGATCGCATCGCGCAATCCCCGCGCCTGCTCCGACTGAAAGGCGACGAATTCGTCGCGCGTCATCGTCGTCGCGGCGGCAAGGATATGGAAGCGGAAGGGGATGAAAGGAATTTCGTCGCGGCTCGGCGTCGCGGCGTTCGACTGGTAAAGGCCGACGAAATCCAACTGGTCGAGGACCGACTTCGCCGCCGGAAGTTTGGCCGTGATGAGGTCCTTGGCGGCCTCCCACCAGTCTTCGAGCCCGCCCTCGCCCCCGACAAGCAGGTCGTCGAGTTCGGGGAACGATACCGCCATCTGTTCGCGGAAGGTGTCGAACGAACGGTCGGCCATTGCCTTCAGCCCCGGATAGGTCAGGACGTTGAACGTGAAGCCGGTAAAGCCGTCGGCGGGCTGATCGTACAGGAAACCCGATGTGACGAGCTGGCCGTTGGTGTTGACGATCGAATCGAGGTTCATCCATGGCACGAGGGCGCCGACACTGTCGAGCAGCCCTTCGGGCACGCCACGAACATTGGCGAAGAAGTCCAGGAAGCGCAGGCCATAGACATATTGGTTGTTGTTGAGTTCGGGAACGCCGACCTGGAAATAGGTGTAGGGGGCGTCGAGGTTCGACTGGTTTTCAAGCGCCACCGAATAGGTCGCCTGGTCGCCCGCCAGAATAACCCGCGGGCCGCCGACTCCGATCGTCACCTCTGGCTCGATGCCGCGTTCGATCAGGAAGCGATAGGGTTCGACCGTTTCCGATCCGTCGGGATTGATGACCTTGATGTCGTAGAGGCCGTGCGGCGCGTCGGTAAAGTCGAAGGTCGCGATGATCGTCGAGGAATCGACGACCTCCCATGCGACGGGTTCATATTCGGCGATGTCGGGTCGCGAAACCTTGACGATCGCGTCGGGGTGGAACTGCGCGCCCTTGATCGTCGTGGTGACGAAACGCGAATCGCCACCGCGGTCGGTGTCGATGCCGGTGATGACGAGCGGCAGCAGATCGGCGGTCAGCGTCACCTGTGCGCCTTCGTCGGGGCCGCTGTAGCCGCGCACGAGCACATAATAGACGCCGGGTTCGGTGTCAGGGACGATCGCGGTCAGTTCCTGCGCGAGCGGGCCGGTATAGGTCGCGTCGAACGCGGCGGAGGTCGGCACCTCGTCGTGGCGCAGGAACACCTCGTTGATGCTCCGTTCGTCGTTCGACCCGACGCGGAAGCGCAGCGTGCTGTCCGCCGGCACTTCGATCCGGTAGAGCCGCTCCTGCCCCGGTTCGAGGTCGACGGTCAGCGGAATGCCGAGCGCCAGTTCCTCGACCGAGATCGAAAGCGTGTCGGGCGACGCGGTCGTGTTGTTGTCTTCGCCGGTGTCCTCGTAAAGCTGGTTGCGCACGTCGGTGCGGACGATCACGCGGTAATCGCCCGCCGCCGCACCGGGCAGCGTCGTGTCGAGCGACAGCGTATACGTGCCGTCGGACAGCAGCGTGCCGTTGAAATCGGCGCGGCCGAGCAGCTTGTCGCCGACGTCCCACGTCGCGTCGCGCGACAGATAGACCGCATCGGTCCAACGGCCCGACGCGGTCACATCGCTCTGGTTCGCGACCGTCCAGCTGATCGTCACCGGATCGCCCGGCTGCCGGTCGCCGGGAACGACGATGTCCTGCACCTCGATGTCGGTCGGCGGCGGCAGTTCGATCACCATCGGGGTGACGGTCCCGAGGAGGTTGTCGCGCTCGTCGGCTTCGAACAGCCTGCCCGTCGCATCATAACGTGCCGGATCGGTGACGACGAAAACATAATAGGCTTCGGTACCGAGGTCGTTCGGCACGGTGAGGTCGAGCGCGACATCATAGCTGTCGCCCGCCGCCAGCCCGCCGCTGTGCCGTACCGATCCGATGTAGCGGTCCGACGTCAGGTCGAGGAAGGGATCGCGCGAGAGATAGACAAGATCGTCCCATTGTCCCTGCAAGGCCGGTGTCGCACCGCCATCGTTCGTGACCGTATATTCGACGCGGAACGTCTGGCCGCGCACCGCGCGGTCCGGCGCGGTCAGCGCGCTCACCTGAAGATTGGGGGGCGTATAGGGGGTCAGCGTGACCCCCTGCACCGCGCTGTTGTTGCCTTCGCCCTGGAATTCGCGGACGGCCCCCGCCAACAGGCCGCGCACGCCCTTCAGACGCGGCGAGAGGCTGCTGGTCGAATAGCCCGATTCGGCCAGCCCCGAATCGGCCATGGCGATGACGTTCATCGGCCCTTCGAGTTCAAAGGGCAGCGTTACCGTCACGGTCGCATAATAAGAATCACCCGCCTCCAGCACGCCGACATGCTGGTTTTCCGCCTTGACGATCACGCCCGGCGAGCTTTCCCGCGACATCAGCCAGTCGCCATCGTCGAGCGAAGCATCGAGCGACAGATAGACGCGGTCGGTCCATTGGGTCTCGCGGGTCGCGCGGTTGCCGACATTCTCGACCTTGAAGCTGATCGTCACGGTGCTGCCGGCGGCCAGCGTATCGGGTACGGTCAGTTCGGTGACCTTGAGATCCGGCTCGCGATAAACGACGGGGAAGGACGCGGAGGCAATATTGCCCTGGGGCAGTTCGAACGCATATTTGGCGAACTGGCCAAGCAGGCCGTCGTTGCCACCCCGCCGCACGATGTCCGACGGGATCGGCGAGCGCCCTGCCGAATTGGCGATCACATAGACATAATAGTCTCCGTCCACGCCAGGCGGCATGGTGAAGTCGACCGTGCGGCTATAGCTGTCCCCGGCCCCCAGCGGGCCATCCGAAACAGCGACCGAGGCGACTTTCGTGGCCCGATCAGTGCTGAACACCGGGTCCGCCGAAATCCACACCTCGTCGGTCCAATATTGCGTCCCGTCCCACGTCGCCGCGCCATCA
This sequence comes from Sphingopyxis sp. CR5, assembly GCF_059693785.1. NCBI lineage: Bacteria > Pseudomonadati > Pseudomonadota > Alphaproteobacteria > Sphingomonadales > Sphingopyxidaceae > Sphingopyxis > Sphingopyxis sp. CR5. The sequence goes on from NZ_JCATIE010000018.1 coordinate 40,711, forward strand.
TTGCGAACGGTATAGGTGACGCTGGTCGCCTCGCCCGAATAGGCGGGGGCATCGGGCGCCGCGGGCACGACGTCGACGACGCGCAGGTCGGCGGGCATGTTGGTGACGCTGGTTTCGGCAAAGGCCGCATTGTCGAGGCTATTGGGGTCGCCGCCCAATTGCGACTGGACGATCACATAGAGGCCGGCGGCAGCCGGATTGAGCGTGAAGGTCTGGCTGTTGGTATAGGACTGCCCCGGATCGAGCGGCCTCAGATTCGCGAACTTGCCCAGTTCGAAAATGTTCGTCGCGTCTTCGAGCAATGGCGCGTCGGCCAGAACGACCCGGTCCTGCCAACCATTTGCGGTCGCGTTACCGCCCGCCTTTACCGTCCAGCTTACGGTGAATTCCTGGCCGCCAGCGCCGGTCGCGTCGGCGCTGACCGTCTCGACCGCGATGGCCCGCGTGAACGTCTGGGGCGGGAGGCCGACGATATCGATCGCCCGCGCGCGATAATTGCTCGAATTGATCTCGGCCGGGTCGTCGGGATTGACGTTGGTCGCCAGCGAATCTTCGAGCAGGGTCGCATAGGGATCGACCCACGGCATGATGTAATAGGTGCCCGATATCAGCCCTTCGGGCAGCGTCACGGTGACTTCGCGGTCATAGCCCGCATCCTGCATCAGAACGCCGTCCTTGTAGGTCAGCGTCTTGAGCAGTATGTCGCCCTGTCCCGGATGCGGACGGTTCTTGTCCCGCGTCAGCCAGATCTGTTCGGTCCACTGACCCAGATCGGTGTCGCCCGCCCCGCGGTTGGTGACGCTGTAGCGCACCGTGACGTCATTGCCCTCGAACGCCTGGGTCTGGGTGACGACATTGTCCACGACGATGTCGGCGAAGGGAATCGGCTCGACATAGATTTCCTGCGCGGCGATGTTGCTCTGACTGCTGTCGTTCGGCCATTCATCGACCTTGTTGCCGCTGTCGGTCGCGACGAGAATATAGACGGTGCCGCGAAACCGCTTGGGCACGGTGAAGGTGCCCGTTTCGGACCGATATTCCTCCAGCGAACCAAGCGCGGAAGGGTTCTGGAGGCTGGAGACCAGAATATCGTCGCTCGTCAGCTTGTCGTCGAGCGACAGCCAGACCTGGTCGGTCCACGACCCGTTCGCTGCCTCCAGTCCCTGATTGACGATCTTGAACTCGACAGAAGCCGTCGCGCCCGCCGTCACTTCGTCGGGCGCGACGATCTCGCTGACCCGGAGGTCGGGGCGCGGCATCGCCGACACGAGGATCGTCGCATCGTCGACCGCGCGATTATCGTCCTCGCCGCCATGTTCGTAGACGGCGTTGCCCGCGTCGGTGACGACGATCACCTCATAACGGTCGCTGACCTTCGCGGGCAGCCGCATTTCTTCCTTGCGGCTGTAAGTTTTTCCTGCCTCGAGCGGGCCGGTATAGCTGTACGTGCCGATCAGCGTCCCCGCCCCGGTCTCGCCCGCGCGGCGCAGATAGACGCGATCGGTCCATGTTCCGGTCGCGGCGGCGGCACCGGCATTGCGCACCGTCCATTCGATATCGACCACCTGACCCTCGACCCCGGTTTCGGGCGCCGAAATCGCCTCGACCTTCAAATCCGCCGAGGGCGCGAGCGCGACGTCGATCGGTGCCGATTGGCCGCTGTTGTTGTCGGTATAAATGAACTCATAGGGGCTCGACCGGGGATTGGTCGCCCCCGGCGTCTCGACGACGATGCGATACTCGCCTTCGATCCCGTCCGGCAGGACAAAGCTGGCGGCGCGTTCATAATTGTCGCCCGGCGCCAGGAAGCCCAGGTGATTGACGCTGCCCAGCTTGACCCGGCCCGACCCGTCGAGCTTTTCCAGATAGACCTGATCGAACCAGTCACCGCTGTTGGTCAGCCCGATACCCTGATTTTCGACCCGCCACGTGACATTGATCGCACTGCCCGAGAGCGCGGTTTCGGGTACCGAGACCGAAAGGAGGTGCAGGTCGGCCCACGGAATCGGAGAAACGTCGAAGGGTCCGGCGAACAGGCCGCGATTTTCATCGGCGCCATTTTCGAATACTTCGCCCTTGGCATCGGTTTGCACGAACAGGGTGTAGCGGCCGTAAAAGCCCGACGGCAGAAGGATATCCTCGCTGGCATCATAGCTTGCGCCGACATCGAGCGCGCCGCTGTGCACGAATTCTCCGATGACGATATCGTCGGCATTGCCCAGCACATCGTCGCGCGACACAATCACGCGGTCGGTCCATTCGGAGGTGAAACCGGCACCGGTGCCGACATTGGTGACGGTCCAACCCACGGTCACAAGCGCCGGGTCGGCGATCGTCCGCGCGGGGGCCGAGACACCGCCGACCTCCAATTCGGCATAGTCGGACAGGCCGACGTCAAGCGCGACGGCCGCCTGGTTATTGGCCTCCCCGGCGGCCGTCTCGACCACCGTAGCCCCGCTGTCCGATTGGACGATCAGCTGATATTCCCCGCTCGCGTCGATCGGCAGGGTAACGGTCAGGCTGCCGTCGTAAACGGCGCCGGCGGCCAGCGCGGCGTCGCTCACCAACGCGCCGAGCTTGATGTCGCCGGCGCCGACGACGGCATCGCGCGACAGCCAGATGCTGTCGGTCCAGCCGCCAAGCGTGTCGCCGCTTCCGTCGTTGCGGATCCGCCACCGGATCGTGATCTCGCTGTTCGAGTCGGCCGTGCCGCCGTCGGGTCCTTCGATCAGGACCGGCACGAGGTCGGGATGCTGAAGCGCCAGCGCGTTGGACGTGCCGACATTATCGCTTTCCTGTCCGCCCTCGAACAGTTGCGACAGCGCGTCCGTGCGCACGAAAATATGCCACTCGCCATCGTCATAGGAGGACGGAATCGTCACCGCCTGGGTGACTTCATAGCTTTCGCCCGGCGCAAGATCGAAGTTGCGCGGCAGCGACGTCAGCAGATGCGCGCCCGATATGCCGTCGTCATCGTCGATATAGATGCGGTCGGTCCACGGCGCCGCGGCGGCGACGCTGCCGGTGTTGCGCACGACATAGGTGACGTCGATCGTCTGACCCGGCACCGCATCGTCGGGAACCGCGACGCTTTCGACCGTCAGATTGGCGGCGGCCGCGGCTTCGAAACGCACCGGCGGAGACACCGCGACATTGTCGCCTTCCTCGAAATTCTCGAAAACCGTGGCACCGGCGTCGGTGACGAGGATCAGGCGGTAATCGCCGGTCCGCCCATCCTGCACCCGCGCCTCGACCGACACGGTATAGCTGTTGCCGACCGGCAGCGCCCCGTCGCGCACGACTTCGGCCAGCACCAGATCATCCTCGTCCACGACATCGTCGGCCGACAGGATCAGCCGGTCGACATGGCCACCCGCGGCCGACAGATCGCCGGTGTTGCGGATGCGCCAGGACACGGTGAAGGGATCGCCGCCGACGATCGTGCCCGCAGGACCGAACACCGCCTCGGCAACCAGATTCGGTGCCTGCGAGGTAATCCGGATCAGGGCCGGGTCGCCGATGTTGTCGGCGCGCGTATCGGGTTCGGTTAGTGCGCCCGCGGCGTCGGCGACAACAAACAGGCGATAATTGCCGCCGATATCGGCAGGCAGGCTTACGTCGAGCGACGCATTGTAGCCGGCGCCGGACGCCAGCGAGCCATCGCGACGCCGCTCGCCCAGGACGATGTCATCCTCGTTGCCGACAAGATCGTCGACGCTCAGGATGACGCGGTCGACCCATCCGTCCGCCGCTTCGGCGATCGCGCCGGCATTCTCGACCCGCCACGACACGGCGATGCTGTCGCCGCCGCTGGCGGAACCCGGCGCGGAGACATTGCCGACGCGAAGATCGGCATAGGCGCGCGCCGCGACCGGCACCGTGGCCTGCGCGCTGTTGTTGCCTTCGCCATTATAGCCGCTGGCGACTTCCCGAACCTCGCCCCCGCCGCCGCCGGCGTTTCGGTCGGCCTGAACGGTGACGCGGATCGTGCCGACCGACGCCTGGCCGTCGGGCAGCCGGAAGCTGAAGCTGCGCGCCCGCTCGGCGCCGCCGGCGAGCTGCGTGTCGCTGGCGATGCTGGTATCGAGCAGCGTCTGCCCGGTCGTGGTATTGACGACGAGAATGCGGTTGTTCCAGCCCGCAAGCGTCGGGGCATTGCCGATATTCGCCTCGGTCCAGCCGAGCGTGATCGTGTCGCCCGACTGCGGATCGCCTTCCGCGATAATCAGGTCGCGAATCGTCAGATCCGGCGACGAGACGATCGTGGCCGTTCCGGCATTGTTGGTTTCGCCGTTCCCCGCGTCATTGGCCTCGCCCACATCGTCCAGAATGTCGGTGGTGACGGTGAAGACGAACTGACCATGTGCCGACGGGCCTTCCGGCCAGACGATGGTATGGCTTCCCGCGCGGGTGTCGCCCGCCCCCAGCGCATCGGCGGTCACGGTGGCGAGCAGTATCTGCTGCCCGCTGCTGCTGTTGCGCACCACGATCCGTTCCGAAAAGCCCGACGGCGTCGGGCGGTTGCCCTCGTTGGTCGTCGTCCAGCGGAGGGTCACATTGTCGCCTGGCGCCCAGCCTTCGGCGGGCTCGGGGATGACGTCGGACACGGTAAGGTCGATGAAAGGCGCGAGGATCGAATCGACCTCGATCGCGGCGCTGTTGTTGGTTTCGCCGGTCGCCGACGGATTTTCCTCGGCCACCGCATTGGCGACGTCGCTGGTCACGGTGATCGAGATGCGGCCGACCCCGGCGTTCCCTTGCGGCAGCGTGACCGTCATCTGCCGTTGACGCGACGCCCCGGCAGCGAGACTACCCGCCTCGTCATCGAGCACGAAATTGCCGATCACCTGACCGGTGTCGAGATTGCGGAGGATCAGCCGGTCGGTCCAGTTGCCGGTTGCCGCGACGGTTCCGTCGTTCAACGTTTCCCACGCGATCGTGACCGCCCCGCCCGACCGGATCGCTCCGTCGGCGGTGGCGGTAATGTTGCGCGGGATCAGGTCGGGTGCGGGATTGACCTCGACGCCCGGAATCGGGATCGGTGCGGATTCCGGATTCTCGAAGACGTTGAAGCCGAAGGTGCCGATCGCCGCCGCATCATAGATGTAACCTTCGAGCAGCAGCGTGTAGTTGCCGTCGTCGGGCAGTATGAAGTCTTCGACATCGTTGAAGTCGCGCGTGAAGAGCTCGCGTCCGTTCGGCGCGATCAACCGCCAATAGGCCGATACGCCGGCCAGCGCCTGCCGATCGAAATAATAGCGGTCGCCCGCTTCGCCGGCAAAGCGAAAGGCCTCGGTTTCCGATCCCGGGCTGAGCGTACCGGTGACAGGTAGCCCGGGGGTGATTGCGGTCGCATCGGCAAGGTCGAGCACGCGCAGCGAGAAATCGCGCCCGGCCGTGCCGCTGTTATTCGTGACGCGCAGCACATAGTCGCCGGCAGGCACCGCCAGCACCGGGGTGCCGCCGATATTATAGCCGTCCGATCCGGTGAAGCTGCGCGACGCCACATCGCCCTGTGGTCCCGTCAGCGTCCAGACCAGCGAACCGTCGGCGGTCAGCGCGTCGACATACAGCAGCGTGTCTTCGGTGAGCGTGAAGTCGAGGAGCGTCGATTGATACGCCTGGTCGAGCGTGCCCTGTATCGTTTCGCCGAACGTCAGCGACTGCGGTTTGTCGACGATCCGCGACACCAGGAATTCATAGGTTGCCGACGCATTCGCATCGTCGATCCGGCCTTCGAACGCCAGCGTATAAACGCCATCCTTGTCGAGCGTGACCGGTCCGTAATCGCCGTCGTGATTGCCATAGAAAACCAGTCGTCCATGCGGATCGAGCAGGCGCCAGCGCCCCGCAGTCTGGTTGGTCAGATAATCGAAGAAGAGCCGGTCGCCCGCCGCAGCGGTGAAGCGATAAAGTTCGGTCGCATTGGCGGGCTCAAGCGTTCCGCTCGTCACCGTGTCGAGCGTCAGCGGCGTCGCCGCAGCCAGATCGAGAAGGCGAAAGGCGAAATCGCCCGTCGTGTCGCCGGTGCCGTCGATGGTGAGCATATAGTCGCCCGCGACGGCGAAAAACGCCATCGCGTCGGTCCGGCTCAACGCGTCGCTGTGACCGAAGTCGCGACTGTCGACGACCCCTTCCGGGCCGGTCAGCGTCCAGACGAACTGGCTGCTGTTGGTCAGGGCGTCGAACATGAGGCGCGTCGCGGCGTCGAGCGTGAAAGCATAGCGCAGCCGGTCGCCCGGCGCCGCGAGCGTGCCCCCGGTCGTCTCACCCAGCGTCAGCGCGGCATCCGCATCGGCATCGGTCATCGCCCCGACACGGAAGTCGAGCGATTGCGGCGCCCCGGTCGGAATCCGCCCCTCGACGAGCAGCGTATAGGTGCCGGTGAGCGGCAACAACGGCTCCTCGATATCGCCGACGCGGCTCGGTCCAAAGACGACATCGCCCTGCGGGCCGATCAACCGCCAATACGGGTCGGTCGAGCCGCTGATATAGTCGAAGAACAGCCGCTCGCCCGCCGCCGCGTCGAAGCGGAAGGCCTGGGTGACATTGCCGGGGTTGAGCGTGATCGACCGCGTCTCGCCGCGCGTGATCGGCGCGGCATCCGCGAGCGACAGCAGGCGGAAGCCATAGCTGCCGGTCGCGGTGCCGTTGGCCGAAATCGCGACCGTATAGCGGCCCGGCTGTAACCACATCACCGGATTGCCCGAGAAGCTGGACGAATCGGTCGAGGTGAAGCTGCGCGCGCCGGGGGTCTGCGTCGGACCGCTGATCTGCCAGCGAAGCTGGTTGTTGTTGGTCAGCGCGTCGAACACCACCGGGGTCGGCTCGGTCACGGTGAAGGCGAAACGGTCGACACCGCCCGCCCGTTCGATCGTGCCCGTGACAGTGTCGCCGAAGTCCGCCGGCGGCATCGGGGCCGCTGCCGGGGTCATCGCGACGGTGATGTTGTCGACATCCTGATCGCTGGTATTCCCGCCCTGCGATGCCGAGAGCAGCAGACGCCCGGCCTCCAGTTCGAAACCGGGCAGGAAATAATCCTCGACCGCGACCACGCTCGCGCCGCCCTCTGGCGTCAGCTCGATCGTGAGCAGCGCGCCGCCTTCGGTGCGCTCGATGAGCAGCCGGGCGTGCGTCCACTCGCCGCTCGCCATCGTCACCACGGGATTTTCGCCGTTGGTCAGCCGGACATTGTCATAGTGGATCGAGATCGTGTTGTGACTGTCGCCGCCGGTATTGTCGAACGTGTCGAACCCGATGCCGAGCGCACCGGGGATATTGGCCTCTATGCCGACCTGAGGTCCGGGCCCGCCGTTGCCGTACCCCGACACCGGCAGATAGGCGATGGCCAGTCCGTCGGCATCGACGGTCTGGCCGGGACGCCGCGTCAGGCGGAAATCGAAGCCGATATCGACGACGTCCTGCCGCCCGCTGCCGGTCGCGGAAAAGGCGACGCTGTTCTGGGCATTGGCGTTGAGCGCGTCGGTCAGGCGCAGGAAATCATCGTCGCCATCATCGAGCAGTTGCGCCGCGGCGCCGCGGTGATTGACGAGCACATAGGGCAGGTTGCCATCGTCGAAATCCTGGCTCGTCGCCCCGTTCGGCGCCGGCTGCACCGGAACATCGAACAGGAAGCCGTAACCGCTGTCGGCGGTCTGCGAATTGCGCCCCTCGACGAGCAGCGTGTAGGTGCCGTCCATCGTCGCGGTCAGCAGCCCGGTGTCGGTGAGCGTCGAGGGGCCGAAGACGACCTGCCCCAGCGGGTCGATCAGCCGCCAGCGGTTGTTGCCCGATCCGTTCGACTGCACATCGAAGCCGAAGCGCAGGCCGGCGGTCGCCTCGAAGCGATAAAGGTCGGTTTCGGTCCCCGATTCGCCCAGCGCGCGATTATAGAGGCCCGAGGGCGCCAGTTCCTCGGCATCGGCGAGGTCGAGCATGCGGAACGCATAGGCGCCCGTCGCATCGCCGGCGCCGTCGATCGTCAGTGTCCAGTTGCCCGCGGAAAGGTCGAGCACCGGGTTGTCCGTGAAGTCGGCGCCGTCCGAATTGCGTATCGCGCGGCCATCGACCACGGTCCCGCCAGGCCCGGTCAGCGTCCAGTTGATATTGGCCGGATTGCCGAGCGCATCGAACAGGAGCCGTGCGGGCGCATCGAGCGTGAAGCCGTAGCGATCGCTCTCCCCCGGCCGTGAAATCGTCGAATCGATGCGGTCGCCGATCGTCAGCAGCGCATCCTGCATCGTCACCGGATAAACGGCGAAGCCATAGCCCGCGACCGCGCCCTGCCCGACCTCTCCTTCGAGCAGCAGCGTATAGGTTCCGGTTACGTCGAGTTGCTGTCCGTCGATATCGGTCAGCGTGCGCTGGTTGAAGACGATCTTGCCGAACGGGTCGATCAGCCGCCAGCGGACTCCGGCAAGCGCCTCCAGCGCGTCGAAGACGAAGGTTTCCCCGGCATTGGCGGCAAATCGATAGACGTCGGTGGCATTCGCCGGCGTCAGTTCACCCGAAATCGGCGTGCCGAGCGGCAAGGGCGTGCCGTGCGCCAGATCGGTGAGGCGGAAATTATAGAAAGCGGCCGTGTCGCCCGCACCGTCGACCGTCAGCACATAATCGCCGGCACCAAGATCGAGCACCGGATTGCCGCCGAAGCTCGACGAATCGGACTGGTCGAAACGGCGCGCGTCGATGACGACGTCTTCGGGACCGGTCAGCGTCCAGACGAGATTGCTGTTGGGCGTCAGGCTGTCGAACAGCAGCATCGACCGACCGGTCAGCGTAAAGCTGTAGCGATCCTCTTCGCCCGGCGTGTCGATGCGGCCGCTCACGCCGTTCGGGTTGAGGCTTCGCAGCACCGCGCCGCCTGAACGCGCGGAGCTCTCGAAATCGAGCGCATAGGACAGGCCCGGCGTTCCCGGGACGGCGGGGTCCGCCATTCCGGCCGCGATCTCGGCGGCCGAGCGCGCGACATTCCACAGGCGGACCGAATCGATCGCACCCTCTATCTTCCCGTCCGCCGTGTTGTCGTCGGGGTAATGGCCGAGTAGCAGCGGCTCGCCGTTCGTCACCGCGTTGTTCTGCCGGATAGCGCCCGACGCCTGCTCTACACCGTTCACATAGAGTTTGAGCGTCCCGACGTCGCGGTCCGCGACCACCGCCAGATGGACCCATTCGCCCGTTGCGAACACGCCGTTGGCGGTCGTCACGCTCTGGTTCCCCGACGCATCGCCGACGCTGGCATAGACGCGCCCGGCGTTGTTCACCGACAGGTGCAGCGGAATGCTGCCGTCCTGGTCGTTGCCCTTGGTCGCCAGGATCGTCCAGGTGTCGGTGAAGCGGTCGAGCCGGTACCAGCCCTCGAACGTCAGGTTGCGCACAGGCGCGACCGCGGGGCTGTCGGCGATCTCGACATAGTCGACGCCGCGCAGCACCAGCGCGTTGCCGGATACGCCGGGCGCGACCTTCGGCTCGTCGGGGTTCGGGCCGTCGACCGTGATCGGCACCGGCGCGGCGTCGGGGACGTCATAGACGGCGAGCCGATAGTCGATCGGCCAGTTCGACAGCGCCGTCCGCCCCTCGATCACCAGCGTATAGGTGCCGCCATAGGTAAGCGGTCCGGTGTCGTAATCGGCGATATTGACCGGCCCCACGACCTGCCGCCCGAAGGGGTCGAGCAGGCGGAAGGTCGCGCGGTCGGCGCCGGCGCCGAACTGCTGTACGTCGATGAACAATCGCTCGCCGGGATCGACCTCGATGCGATAGACCTGATTGTCGCGCGACGGGCTGATCCGGCCGCTGACGGCGCTGTCCAGCGCCAGCGCCGGCGCTTTGCCAAGGTCGAGCAGGCGAAAGGCGAAGGCGCCCGCCGCATCGCCGTTGCCGTCCACGGTGATCCGATATTCGCCCGGCTCGATGCGGAAGGCGGGGTTGCCGCTGCCGAAGTCGTGGCTTTCGCCGTTCCGCATGTTGCGCTCGACCGCAAAGCCTTCGGGGCCGGTGATCGTCACCGTCATGTCGCCATTGTTGTGCAGCGCATCGAACGCCATCAGCGTCGCGGCATCGACCGTGAAGCCGAAGCTCTGGGTGTCGCCGGGGCCGTCGAGGCGTCCGGCGATCGCGCCGGCGATCGCATCGAAGTCGCTGAGCACCGGAATCGCGGCGCCCGACACCCGGTCGGTCACGCTGCTGCCGCTCTCCGCATCGAAATCGAGGCGCAGCACCAGCCCGTCGGGGTCGGCGGGCGCACCGTTCAGCATGTCGGCCTGGATCGCCGCCTCGCCGCGCGCATGGTCCCAGATGCGCAGTTCGTCGAGCGCGCCCTCCAGCCGCTGATAGCTGTCGTCATATTCGGGTCCGGCGCCGATATAGAGCGGCGTGCCGGCGTTGCCGTTGTGCGGCGAGGTGCTGATCGTGCGCGACGTGGCGAGAACGCCGTTCAGATAGATGCGCATCTCGCCGGTGCTGCGCTCGATCGCGACCGCGACATGGGTCCATTCGCCGATCGGCACCGAGCCGTTGGCGGTTTGCAGCGTATCGGCGCTGCCGCCGCGCGCGCTCGACACATGGATATAGCCGCTGCTGTTGTACCAGATCGTATAGCCGCGCTGCCCAGCGTCATTGCCCTTGTAGACAAGCGGCGTCCACGCATCGGTCGTCCGGTCGGGATTGATCCAGAATTCGACCGTCAGGTCTTCGCGCAGATCGAGTGCCGGGTCATCGATCTCGATCTGTTCGTGGGTGGTCATCGACAGCGCGCTGCCGACCTTGCCGGGCCGCAGCAACGATGGTCGTGGATTGTCGCCGACGATGTCCACCGCGGTCGCGGTGTCGGTGCTGCGGTGGAGGGCGAAGCGATAGTCCTGCGTCTCCGTTCCGGCCCATACCCGCCCTTCGATCAGGATCAGATAGGTGCCGCCCTGCTCTGCCGTGAACTCGCGGTCGGCAAGGTTTACGGGATTCGAAAGCTGCTTGCCGTCGGGACCGATGATCCGCAGGCTGGTGTTCGGCGTGCTTTGCAGATTGTCGAAATAGAAATGATCTCCGGCGTCAGCCTCGAAGCTGTATATCGCGGTTTCGTTCGACGGGTCGAGCGATCCGGCGACGGGCTGGCCGGGGACCAGCACCGTCGCCGGGGCGACATCGACCAACCGGAAGGTCGCAGTCCCGGTATAGAAGCCGCTGCCGCTTACCGTGAGATCATAGGTGCCGGGCACCAGCGTCACGACGCGCTCGCCGTTATTCTCTCCCCCGTCGCTGTAATAGAAGCTGGCGCTCGCGATCACGTTGCCGAAGCGGCTGAGGCTCCATGACAGATCGGTGTCGGCGGTCAGCGAATCGAAATAGACGCGCGTCGGTTCGTCGACGGTCAGGGTGAAGCGATTGACTTCGGTCGCCCGCGCGATCGTCGTCGATATGTCGCTGTTCAGCGCAATCGCCTGCGGCGCCGGGTCGACCGGCCGGTCGATCGCGAATTCGTAGGGACGCTCGGCGGCGGTGTCCGTGACGCGCCCTTCGATCAGGATGTAATAACGTCCGGCGTCGGTGGCGGCATAGCTGCGGTCGGAGAAGCCCACCGATCCCGACAGGTCGCGGCCATCGGAATCGAGCAGACGAACCACGCTGCTGCCGGGCACCTGGCGGGCGTCGAAGGTGAACCGCTCTCCCGCGGCCAGGTCGATGGCATAGATGTGCGTTGCCGATGCCGGGGCGAGTACGGCCGCCACCGTTTCGCCCCGCCCTTCGAGCAAGCTTGCCGTTGCGCGGACGTCGAGGAGACGGAAAGAATAGGGACCGGTCGCATCGCCACTGCCGTCGATCGACAGCTCATAGTCGCCCGGCCCGAGCAGCATCGGCGGCCGGCTTGCCTGTTCGAACCCGTCCGCGGCGCGCAGCGACGTCGAATAGTCATAGCCAGGACCCGTCAGCCGCCAGGTCAGCCGCGAATCATTCGTAAAGGAATCGAAGGAGACCAGCGTCTCTTCGGTGAGCGCGAGGCGATAGCGCTGCACGTCGCCCGGACCTGCGATCGCGCCCTCGACAAGATCGCCCGGCGCAAGGTCGAGCGCGGCCGGGTCCTGCATCGGATTGAGCGCAAAGCTGTAGTCATCGTTCGCGCCCCCGTTCCACACCCGTCCTTCAATCAGCAGGCGATAGGTTCCGGCAACCGGCAACGTCAGTTCACGGTCGGAAAAGGATGTCGTGCTCAGATAGTCGCGGCCGTAGGGGTCGAGGATACGCATCGACCCCGAACTCAGCCCGGCGCGCACGTCGAGGAACAACCGGTCGCCGGCCGCGCCGGCAAAGCTGTAGATCGCGGTCGCATTGGCGGGGGTCAGAACACCCTCGACAAGCGAATTGTCGGTAGCGGCCGCGCTCGCCGCTGCAAGGTCGAGGAAACGGAAACCATAAGCGCCCGCGCTGCCCGTGACGCGAAGCTGATAGGTGCCGGCCAGCGGCAGATCGAGCGCCCCACCGCCGCCGCCGGCTTCATAGGAATCGGACTCGTCGAACGCTCGCGCCGCCACCTCGACACCGCGCGGCCCGATCAGCGTCCATGTCTTTCCATTGTCAGAGGTCAGCGAATCGAACAGGAGTCGCGACGGCGCCGAGAGATTGAAGGTGTAAAGGTTCGTCGCGCCGTCTTCGGCGAGCGTACCCTGCACCGTGGCGCCGATCGTCAGCGCGGTTCCCACCGCCGTATCGGGCGGCGGCGTATTGCCGGTGCGGCTGACGCGCAGGCCGTAGTCGAGCGACGCCGAATCCCAGATGCGCCCCTCGATAGCCAGCGTATAGGTGCCGGTCATGCCCAGCGACACCGCCTCCGACGCATCGAAATAACGCGCCGGCGTCACCAGCCGGCCGGTGGGGTCGTAAAGCCGCCAATAGGCGTTGCCGGCTTCGCCCGTCACATGCTCGATCGCGATCGCGTCGCCCGCCGCGGCATCGAAGCGATAGAGGTCGGTTTGGTTCGCCGGATCAAGACTCCCGTTCGTCGTCGCGCCGAGCGCGACCGGAGCCGCCGCCGCGAGATCGAGCAGGCGGAACAGATAGTCGGCGGCGGCGTCGCCGAGCCCGTCGATCGTCAGTTCATAGCTTCCCGCCGGCAGATCGAGCAGCGGCGAGGCCGTAAGGAAATAATCCGCCGAATCCGAGTTGCGGAAGTTGAGATTGGTAATTTCCGAACCGCGCGGCCCGGTCAGCGACCAGACGAGATTGCCCGTATCGGCAAGACTGTCGAACAGCAGTTTCGCCGGCGATGCGAGGGTGAAGGTCAGCCGGTTGCGCTGACCGGTATCGATATGGCCGCTCACCGGGGCGCCGACGGTGATCGCTCGCGTCGTGTCGGCGAGCTTGAGCAGGCGCGCGGAGAAGGCGGCCGGTGCGGTGTTGGAAACCGGGCCCTCGACCGCGATCAGATATTCGCCGCCGATCGGCAGCGGGGGCAACTCGATGTCCGACAGCGAGGTCGCCGCCTGAATCTCGATGCCGTCGGGGCCATAGATCCGGACGGTCAGCGCGTCGCCCGTCCGGGTCAGCAGGTCGAAGAACCAGCGGTCGCCGGCCTCGCCCGTGAAGCGATAGAGCCGCGTTTCGGTCGCGCGCGCGCCCGCCGATGCGGCAGAGGGCCGGGCTGCGGATGTGTCGGCGGCGGCGGTGCCGCTTTCCTCGTCGAAGCGCCAGTTGCCGACGAGCCCCGCTTCGGCGCCGGTCAGCGGCCGGCCAGCGGCGCCGAGTTCGCCCGCGCTGCGGGCGACGGACCAGACGCGCACCTCGTCGATCGCGCCGTCCCAACGATAGCTGCCGGCGGGCGCCGCGCCGATCGCCAGCGGCGAAAGGCTGTGCGTGATTTCGCCATCAAAGGCCTGTTCCGCGACCAGTTCGCCGTCGATATAAAGCCGCAGCGCGGCGCCGTCATAGGTCGCCGCGACATGCTGCCAGGCGCCGATCTCCAGCGGAGCCTCGACATAAGTGCCGTCCCAATAGTTGAGGTAGAAGCGGATGGCGTCGCCGACCCGCAACAGCCCATAGCCATCGGACCAGCCGGTGTTCGACGTCTTGGACAGAGCGCCTTGATAATAGCCGCCGCCGCCGCCCGGCTTTAGCCAGGTTTCGACGGTCAGCGCCTGCGGCCGCAATGCCTGGCGGTCGGCAACGGTCAGATCGCCAAGCAAAGACACGTCCCACGCGCGGTTGGTCGCGCCGGAAAGCGCGGAATAGTCCAGCGGCGCACCGGCGACATGGCCGATACCGTCGGAGGCGCCATCGTCGCCCACGATCGCACCGAAGGTGCCGGCCGCGGCGACCGGGGTCGCGGCGGCGGGATCGAGCAGGCGGAAGGCGAAGCCCCCCGCCGCATCGCCGCTGCCCCGGATCGTGAGACGATAGCTGCCCGCCTGCAACGACAGCATCGGCATCCCGCCGGACGAATCCGACCCGCCGAAAGCGCGCCGGTCGACCACGACGCCGCGCGGCCCGGTCAGCGTCCAGTCGAACGCCGCGGCCGCAAGCAAGCCGTCGAACATCAGCCGCGTGTCGGCCGCGAGGTCGAAGCCATAGGCGACGCTGTCGCCTGGCCCCTCGATGCGGCCGGTCACCGTGTCGCCGACGGCCAAGGCGGCTTCGCTGTCGGTGACACGCGACAGGACAAAGCCGTAATCGAAGGATGCGGCATTCGAATCGCGGCCTTCGATGGCGACGCGATAGGTGCCGGTGCGGTCGAGAGTGAAGACGCCCGAATCGTCGAACACCTCCGGGCCGCGCACATATTCGCCGTCGGGGCCGATCAGGCGCCACGACACGTCGCCGCCGGACAGCGACAGCCGATCGAAGAAGAAGCGCTCGCCCGCGGTGACGTCGAAGGCATAGATGTCGGTCCGGCGCCCCTCGTTGTGGCCGGAAACGGGAGCATCGACGGCGATCGCGCCGGCGTTGGCGAGGTCGAGCAGGCGGAAGGAATAGGGGCCGGTCGCATCGCCGTCGCCATCGACGACGATGCGATAGTCGCCCGCCTCCAGGTCAAGGATGTTCGAACCGGCGATGTCGCGCGAATCCGAGCCGCCGAAGGCGCGCGCATTGACGATCGTGCCGCCGGGGCCGATCAGCGTCCAGCGGATCGTGCTGCTGTCGGTCAGCGAATCGAAATAGAGCTGCCGCGCCTCGGTCAGGGTGAAGGTCAGCGTTTCGGTCGCCCCCGGCGCATCGATCGACCGGCTGACCGGCGGCACGTCGATCGGCGCCGAAAGCAGCGATATGACGCTGTCTCCGCCGCTTTCGCCGGGACCGGAAATTTCGAACAAATAGCTGTCGCCGGGCGTGAATCCGTTAACACTCTCGCGTTCGGGCAAGACGGCGCGGATGCGAAGCTCGGTCGATAGCAAATCGTCGACGGAGCGCGCCCGTATCGGGTGGATGGCGGTGGGCAGTCCCCGATCTCTGGTCAACAGGCCGTTACCAACGACATCGAGCCCGTTGTAGACATAGACGCCGCCGACGCCGCGTTGCCCGCGAACGGCAAGTGAATATTGCCCGACCTGTGTGGCAAGGGCGGCCTGTCGGGCCGCGGGACCATCCCCTTGAGCCGGACCGGGCTGCTCCGCGCTCAGATCGATCCGATGCGGTGCGACGTCGATCAGCCGGGTGATTGCGGCCGGGTCCGCCCCCACCGCAGCGGCCAGCGGCGGCGCGACTTCGGCCGAGAGCAGCAATCGCGGCTCGAGCGCCTCGACCGTCAGTCGGCTCGACAGGATCGACGATTGACGAAGAGCGGCCTTGCGACGTTCACAGCGTCGCTGCTCCGTCCCGCGCTGGTCCGGAATTCGGTTTTCGAACAGGCGACTGGCCGATACCAGACGCCCGAGACTGTTGAACATGCTGCCTCCCCTTCCCCGCCGGGGTTGGCGGTCCCACCATTCCGCCTGTATTCATAAGGGTAAGCGGCCGATTGCCGGATTTCGGATCAAGCGGGGTGAATTTCCCTGAACTTTACCAGGCTGCCAATCTCAGGATTGGATGGCATCCGAGATACCAACTCTTGTTGGGTGATAGCGAATGATCGCGCATGACATCTACGCGGAGACGAGCCCCGCTTTTTGCGCGCTAACCCTTGCCTGGTTTGCTTCGGGCTATCTGGAGTCAAGCAACGATGCGTTTGAGGTGCCCGCCGCGTATGTAGCCGTCCCTTGACCGGCCCCTACCGAGTGGTCCGCGGCGATTGTTAGTGCATTCGCCCCTCCATCGCCAGTGTTGGCCGTAGGTGGAGCGAAGCGGAACCGGAGGGCGACACTGGCGATGGAACGGCCTCCGGCGCCGTGGTCGATATCCGAGCGAGCTGTGCGGCCGGACGGTGTTGTAATGTCGCCGCCAAGCTTCGATCAGGATCCGGGCTTCGGCGAGCGAGTAGAAGATCTCGCCGTTGAGCAGTTCATCGCGAAGCGACCCGTTGAAGCTCTCGCAATACCCATTCTCCCATAGGCTCCCCGGCGTGATATAGAGCGTCTTCACGGCGATCTGGGCGAGCCATTGCTGCACCGCCGCCGCGATAAACTCCGGGCCATTATTCGACCGCATATGCGCCGGCGGCCCACTCGCGACGAACAGCTCGGCGAGGGCCGCCAGCACGTCGTCGCTCCTGAGCTTGCGTGCGACCACCAACGCCAGGCATCCACGGCTCGCCTCGTCGATGATCGACAGTATCCGATATTTGCGCCCATCGTGCGTCCGACCTTCGACGAAGTCGTAGGACCAGACATGGCCGGGATACTCGGGCCGGAGCCGGATGGACGATCCGTCGTTCAGCCAGAGCCGCCCCCGCTTCGGCTGCCTTTGCGGCACCTTCAGCCCCTCGCGGCGCCAGATGCGCTCAACCCGCTTGCGGTTCACATGCCATCCCGCATCGCGCAGCAATGCCGTCACCAGGCGATAGCCATAGCGACCATATTGCCGGGCCAGCGCGATGATGTCCTCGGTGAGAGCCGCTTCGTCATCCACCCCGCGAGGCGCCTTGCGCTGTGTCGATCGGTGCTGCCCAAGCACGCGGCACAGCCGCCGCTCGGACACCGGCATCATAACTCTGATGTGGTCGATACAGCGCCTGCGGCGCGCGGGGCTCAGAAGTTTCCCCGGGCAGCCTCCTGCAGGATCAGCTTGTCGAGCGTCAGGTCCGATTCGCACGCCGAAGCCGCGCATTCTCCTTCTCCAGGGTTGCAAGATCATGGATCCGCCCGCGCTCTGACGGTACGACGCCTCGAGTAGGGCAAACGGGCGTCCTTGTTATCGTCACCGTTTGATCCGGCCGATTGAACTCGATCCTTAAATGACTCGAGCCGAAGATCGCGAAAAGAATGAGCGCGGCGCCAAGCACCGGCAGAATGATGCGCGCATCGGGGGACGTGACCGCGACATGCGCAGCCGCCACTGCGGTCAGCGCACTTCCGCCACGCGCCATGACTGCGGCACTGATCCAGTTCGCTTCCGACAGGATGAGCCGGTCTTATATTGCGTGAATTTTCATCCATTGCCCCGGCGTTGGACCGATGCGGTCGGTCCATTGTATTCCTCGTGAACCCAGGCGAGGGTTTGGCTACTGAAAATATCAACGCATATTAGATGAATGAACCTTCAGTTCGCCGGCGACGTCGCTGGATCCGTTGTCGCTGAGCAGACGAGGTTTACCTGGCTGGCACCAAATAGCTCCGGCCATCCTTCGCACTTGGATTCAGATCTCCAAGTCTGCTTCATAAACCGATCTGATCCAGTGGGGTAGGCGCGGCAATGCGAAGACGAGTCGCCCGTTCGCGAATGTCAGGCAATGGCTGGGCGGCTGATTGAGGCGCGAATTGTCGAAGACCATGCCGCGATCTGCTTTAAGGATTGCGGCGCGGATCAATGGTGCCCCGTGCATGTAGCGGGCGCGGATCTTGTCCTCGGGGACGATATGTCCGCCTTCCTCAACGCGCGTACCGACACGCGCGACAGAAAGGTCTGGCGTATCGACACCGACATGCATCACGATGACGGTGAAACCTTTGGTTCGTGCTTCGTCGATCAGTTCAAGCTTGGAAGGATGCGAGAAGACCGTCTCGGTCACGAAATCCCGACGTCGAGCAAGATAGTCAGCCCGGCGCGAAGACGCGATCCTGGCTGCTTCGTAAGACGCAGTTGGAGAGGGATCGCAAAGTTCGTCGCGCTGGATGACGTCGGCGTTAATGAAGGGGCCTGCGAAGCTTGGTGCTACGCGAGTCTGGTAGAGGGTCGACTTGCCGGAGCCGTTCGGCCCGGCAAGCACGATCATCGTCGGCGTCATGCCTTATGCGCGGCCTTCTCACGCACGAGATTGCCGGCTGCGTCGAGACCAACACCTAGCCCAAGCTGCCGTCGCCGGGCAAAGAAAGCGTCTTCATCGCCCCCCGGCTGCCCCATCTTCTCGACAAAGCTGTCGAGCCAGACGTCCTTTTCCTCATCAGTGAGGTCGGTTGTCTCCATGTCGCCAGCGAGCGCAGCAGTGATACGGGCATGATCGAAATTGCCCGATTTCTCGATTGCGCGGCCGATGCGCACCCAATGCGCGATCTGACCTGCGATAGAACGGCTCTGCAATTCGGATTCACGGCGGACGATCTTCATAATGTCGTCAGCAAGTTTAATGGACTGGGCCAAAGGTCACCTCTGCCCCGAGAGGTAGCATTTTGCTACCTCCTTTACAAGTGCGTCTTGCGAATTCGAGGCGCAGCAATTTCAACACGCCGCCTCTCTCGCGAAATCATCATCATATAGTCTGACGACCGAGATGCTCTCTGAAAGGATAACAGTCTCGATCGGTGTGTAGTAAGGCAATTCCGACTTCGATGCAGTGCGTCGCAATCAGCGTATCGAGGGTCTTGCGCACGGCAACGCCCAGCGCCCTGAGCGTCCGGCAGTTCAGCGCAGCCTGTACGGCGATTTCACGGCCTCCTATATCAATCAGATCAAGCGATCCGAGCAGTCGGCACGCCTGGTTGAAATCCCGTTCATTCGTGAATCCCTGCAACACTTCGGTCGTTATGAGATCACCGATCAGTAGGGGCTCGTCAGCCGGCAACGCCTCCAACTGGACAGCATCCGGAGAAGCCGTACCTCGGAAAAAAGCGATCCAGACGCTCGAAACAACGAGGATCATGTGTCGGATCGCATGGCGTCCAGATCACCTTCCCAAGCAACCTTGCCACGAGCACTGCGGATCAGCGTGTGGACGAGAGGCTGGCGCACATTAGCGTAGACTTGCCCTGGAAGACTGGACAGCCAGGCTTCGACGGCGTTAGCGCTCTCGCGGATGCAGGCAAAACCCAGTCCATTCACAATGCGCTCGACCGCGCGAACCCTCTCATCAAGGCGGGCACGATCAGTATGAGACAGGGTTATCGTCGTTGTGAGATAGCCGAAGGCCACGTGATCGCCGCCCAGCTCCTGCAGCGCCATATCTGCATCGGCGACCTTGTTGCCGGCATCATTGTCGATCAGCTGCGAGGGCTGATTGTAGAGCACTTCGCGCAGAAGCGCGGTCACCGTCTTGCGCTTGTTGAACCACTGGCGCCGCAAACTCGTGAGCGCCTTCGTCGCCTCGGTCTTGTCGAGCGCGATGAACCGGGTGACCCAGCGATAGCCGAAATCCAGATGATTTAGCGCGTCGAGAATCCCGGGCCGGCTGAGATTTGGAAAGCCCAGGATCGTCAAGGTGCTGAGGAAGCGATCACCCAGCATGGGTTCCAGCCCCCCGACAAGCGGCGTGTCAGCCAGCAGCCCGTCAAGGTACATCGGCGTGTGCGGAATCGCGATCTCGTGCCGGTCAAGAGAGATGCAGCCATGAAGGAAGCTAAGTGTTTCAGCATCGCCCAATGCTCGAACGGAGGGCATGAAGTCACCGAACAGATCGAAGACCCGGTCGGTCTCGGCGACAAATGTCTTGAGAGCCTGGCGCCAGTCGCGTCCCTTCGGTGCGTCGAGGCGATCGATCAGAACTCGCTCGGCAGCATCGGATTGATCGGGCGGGGGCAGAAATGTGAGGGTGAGGTACGAGCGACTCTCATAGTGCGCGTCGTCCCTTTCGAACGCCGCGCGCCGCTCTTCGTCCACCAGCCAGGACGCAGCATCGGGAAAGCTGCCTTCCGGATAGCCTGGCGCCGGGCTTCGGCATGCCTCGAAATGCAGCGCCCAACCCGTTCCCAATCGCTTGAGCACATTGTTGGCGCGGGCACAGGTTGCAATGAGTTCGGAATCCGTCGCGCTTTCAAGATCCGGACCGCGGAAGGACATCGTGCGCTGGAAGCTGCCATCTTTGTTGAGCACGACGCCCGGTGCGACGAGCGCCGCCCATGGAAGATGATCGGCAAGACGGTCGGCGCGCTTCCTGTATTCGCGCAGGTTCAACATGACAGATATCCGCGCTGTCGCAGGTGACGGATCACGATGCGCGCAAATTCTGGATCGCGCCTGGCCGCGAGTATCGCGATCGTGTGGCCCGCCGCCCAGGCAGCAAGACCTGCAATCCATTGCTGAAGGCCCAGCCCAAGCGCAGCAGCAAACGTTCCGTTCGCTATTGCGACGGCGCGGGGCGCACCGCCGAGCAGAATGGCTTCTGTCAGCGCGCGGTGAAGCGGCACGTCAAATCCCTCGGCGTGATTTTCCCCGCCGATCATGATACGAGCGCCCCGCCCCCGAAGCTGAAAAAATCCAGAAAGAAGCTTGAAGCTGCGAAAGCGATTGTTAGGCCAAATTGTCCCCCGTCAGCGCCAATGGCACAGATTTGAGGTTGTGATTTAAGGAGGATTTGGGCTTCGTCGTAGTGACGAAGGAACGAAGATGAAGCCCAAATCCTCAAGCTCCAAAAAGCCCGCCGAAC
>NZ_JCATIE010000019.1:0-58461 GCF_059693785.1 Sphingopyxis sp. CR5
CGCGCATTGCCCGATCATCTGCCGCGCGCGGAACGGCGGATCGAGCCCGAGGCCGGCAGCTGCACCTGTCCCGATTGCGGCGGCGCGCTGCGCCCGCTTGGCGACGACAGTGATGAGCAGCTCGATATTGCCCCGGTCCAGTGGCGCGTCATCCGCACCGTGCGGCCCAAGTATAGCTGCCGCGCCTGCGACAGGATTGTCCAGGCACCGGCGCCGGTGAAGGCCATAGCGCGTGGCAAGGCCAGCTTCGCGACGCTCGCCCATGTCGTCGTCCACAAGTTCGATCACCATCTCCCCCTCTATCGCCAGGCAGAGATGATGGCGGCGCAGGGCATCGACATCGATCGTTCAACCCTCGCCGGCTGGGCGGGCCAGGCCGCGCATCTGCTCGATCCCATCGTGAGCCGCATCCGCGAGGAAGGACTGAAGGCCGCCAAGCTCCACACCGACGACACGCCGGTGCCGATGCTCGTGCCCGGCAAGGGCCGCACCGCGCAGGCGCGGCTCTGGGCCTATGTCGTCGATGACCGCGCATCGGGCGCCGCCACCCCGGCGCTCGCCTGGTATCGGTTCACCCCCGATCGCAGCGGCATCCATCCGCAGAGCGAGCTGGGGTCATTCACCGGCCTTCTCCAAGCCGACGGCTATGCCGGATATGATAAGCTGTACGAGGGCAGCCAGATTCAGGAGGTCGCCTGCTGGGCGCACTTCCGCCGCAAGATCTTCGAGTGCCACCAGACGAGCCCAACCCCGCTCACCACGGATCTTCTGACGCGCATCTCCGGGCTTTACCGGATCGAAGAGGACGTCCGCGGCCAGCCGCCCGATGTCCGGCGCCGACACCGGCAAGAGCAAGCAATGCCACAGATCGACGCGCTTCGCGGCGCGATCGACGACGCCCTACGCCGCCTGTCGCCCAAGTCGACGATGGCGAAGGCGCTCACCTATGGTCGCAAGCGCTGGGACGCGCTGACCCGCTACATCGACGAGGGCATGGCGGAGATCGACAACAATATCGCCGAGCGCGCTATCCGATCGATCGCGATCGGGCGCAAGAACTGGCTGTTCGCCGGATCGAAGGCCGGCGGCGAACGCGCCGCCGCCATCTACTCCGTCATCGAGACGGCGAAGCTCAACGGCGTCGAGCCACAAGCCTATATCGCCGATGTCATCGAGAAGATCGCATCCGGCTGGCCCGCGTCCCGCTGGGACGAGCTCATGCCGTGGAACTGGCAGCCCGACCAGCAGCAGATCGCTCAGGCCGCGTAGCTGCGGCCTTCAGACCACGCTTACGATCTCCGATAGGTGGAAACACCCTATCTCGGTGTCCATCAAACCGGCAGCAGGCCACATCCGGGAGAATAAATTTCGATTGGATCGTCGAAGCAAAAATGCCGTTCAGCTAGGTGGGCATTGTTTGCCGATTAGCCAAGGCTCAACGAGCAATTGTACGGCGCGTTGCATACGCTGATCATCGAAAGCCCGATCGAGGCGGCTGTAGGTCAGTCCTTGCCAGATGAGAGCAATGGCATCAACGAACGTCTCAATATCAAGATCCTTGGCAAGACGCCCTGACGCAACAGCGCGCTGCGTCGCGGAACGTAGGGCCGCATGCACCCGATTGGTTTGGGTCTGATCGACCTGATCGGCGGTCCGCTGCTGGAAATAGCATTGCAATTCGATACGGACGCTCGGGGTGAGGCCGTAGGACTGGCGACCGCGTTCTGCGGCAGCATGGACCTCATAGGCCTGCGAGATGATGTCGCCCTCGTCGAGCATCGCCTCGATCGATTCGATTATCTGCTCCTGATTGTGGAGCAGCACGGCCTCGAGCAGGGCGTCCTTATTCGCAAAATAATAATAGAGATGACCCGAGCGCATGCCGGCCTTCTGACAGATGTCGCTGATGCTCGTTGCAGCGACGCCTTTGTCGGCCAGGCAATGGGCCGCGGCTACGATGATCCGTTTTTTTTGGACCTCGGTATTCGCTTCGTCCACGTCTCTCATCTCGATCCCTCGCCCTTCCCAGCATCGTTCAACGGCCGTTTGAAGACCTGCGCATTGCACATACTTGACAAGATCTACTAGGTCGAAGATTATAGTTCGGTCAACCCACCTAATAAAGATTCGGGTGCGGGATTGCGGCTGGTAAAAGGGGTTACGGCATGAGAAAGCATTGGCTGGTAAGAAGTGTCCTGGCGGGCGGCGCTTGTCTCGTCGCGTCGGCGGCGTATGCGCAGGATTCGTCGAGTGGCGTGACGGCCGACGAGTCCGGCGACTCCAGCGGCGACATCGTCGTAACGGCTAACCGCCGCAGCGAAAGCGTGCAGGACGTCGCCGGCGCGGTTACCGCCATTCCCCAGGGTGAACTCGAAGCGCGCGGAATCGACAATTTCGAGGGCTTCGCTCGCTCGGCGCCCGGCCTGTCGATGTTTCAACCTACCAAGAACCGGGCCGTGTTCAATATTCGAGGCATTGCGACCTCGACCATTGGGGGCAATACGCAAGACCCGGTTTCGGTCTACATCAACGATACGCCGGTGACGGATACTTATGGTGCTGCCGCCCAGCCGGATCTCCGCTTGTTCGACGTCGAACGGGTCGAGGTGCTGCGCGGGCCGCAGGGCACGTTGTTCGGTTCGGGCTCGCTCGGCGGCACCATACGCATCATTACCAACAAGCCCGATGCATCCGGTTTCGACGCGGAGGGCCGGGTCGATATCGGCGTCACCAAGGGCGGGGGACTGCGTCAGCGCTACGACGCAATGGTCAATGTACCGCTTGTGACCGACACGCTCGCGCTGCGCGCCGTCGGTTACTATCGCGACGAAGAAGGCTGGGTGCACAATGCCAATCTTGGCATTCGTAACGACACGGTCGATTGGGGCGGACGTGTCGCGTTGCGCTGGACGCCTTCGCCGGACCTTACGATCAGCACCGAAATCTTTCACCAGAAGAGCGATCCCGATGATGCTGACGGGTGGAACCCCGTCTTGGGCAAATTCAACCGCGCTACGTCGGTTAGCGAGGCGCGGCCAAACAACCTGACCAACTATAATTTATCGCTGAATTACGACTTTGCGAGTTTCGCGACACTCACTTCGACGACGACCTATCAGCGCAGCAAGACCGCGCAGGTCTCGGACAACGGCGATGCCTTCGGACTCGGTCTCCCCGTGGTTTCGATCGCCGAGCCATGGACTTCGCGCTTTTTCGTGCAGGAGGTACGGTTGGTGTCGAACACGTCGTCCCCCCTCGAATGGGTGTTCGGAGGCTTTTACATCAAGCGTAAAACGTCGATCCCGAACTTCCTTATAAATCTCGCTGGTCTCGACCAGGCATCCGGGGGAGCGGTCGGCTCCGATGCCTACTTCGACACGAGCATCGCGACCGGCTCAACGGAACTCGCAGCCTATGGCGATGCCTCCTATGAGGTCGCCGCAGGGCTTAAACTGCGCGGGGGGCTTCGTGTGTTCCGGACCACCGCAAAATATGTGGAAACCGGCCGTAGAGTTCTTGATTTCGCGACTCTCGACTATTTTCCGGCCGAAAATTTCGACAATCGAGCCTCGAACACCAACACGACCTGGCGGATCGGGCTTTCCTACGAGCCGCGCCCGGCTCTTCTTTTCTACGGAAGTGTCAGCAAGGGCTTCCGCGTTGGTCAGGTCAATTCGACGCAAGGGCCGAGTCTCGTCGATCCGACCGACATTGTGATCCCTGAGGGGTACAAACCCGACACGACGATCAACTATGAAATTGGCGCCAAGACGAGTTGGCTCGACGGAGCAGTGACACTGAACCTGACGGGGTTTTACATCGAATGGAAGAATATCCAGATCGACGCGCAACGTGTCTCCGACCTTCGCAATTTCATTGCGAACGCGGGTCGGGCTAGCGTGCGCGGAATCGAGTTCGAGACTGCAGTCCGGCCGGCACGCGGTGTCAATATTTATGCCACTGCGACCGTGCAGGATGGTCATATCGATAGTGTGCCGACGGACATAATCGTTCCGACCGCGCCTGGCGAAACGCTCCCAGGCCTAGCAAAATGGAAGCTCGCCGGGGGAATAGAATATCGCTGGGACGTCGGGCCGGATAGCGAGATTTACGCGCGGCTCGATGGCCAGTTCACCGATCGCTCGCCTGCCGCCTTCTCCAATAGCGGCACTAATCCCTTTTACGCGCTGAATGATCAATACGCGTCGCTCGATGCGTCGATCGGCTATGAAGCCAATTGGGGCACTATCGCTGTTTATGGCGAGAATCTCACCAATAATGGAGCGATTATCCTGCGCAATCTCACCTCGCCCAACTCAAATTATACACTGCGGCCAGTAACCGCCGGCGTCCGTGTGACGGTGCGTTACTGATCATGGAAGAGATGGGGCTCACGGTCGCTGGGAATGATATGGCGATTTATCCGAGCTTGGGGCAGGCGCGATACGCGCAGGTTCTGCTCGGTCTCCTTGCCCTGTTCACGGCCATGGATATTGCCGTCGTTGGGCTGCTTGTCGAGCCGATCAAGCTCGACCTGCATCTCTCTGACGTCGAGGTCAGCATGGCGCAGACGACGACGTTCTTCGTGGCTTATGGGATATTGGCAACCCCGATGGGAATGCTCGTTGATCGGATCTCCCGAGTACGGATGATCGCAGTCGCCTTGTCGCTCTGGTGCGGAGGCCTGATCGTGACGGCGCTCGCGCACGACTTGACAAGCCTCGCGACGGGCAAAATTATTCTGGGAGCGGCGAATGCCATAACCTATCCGGCGGCGATGTCGCTGATGGCGGATTATTTTCCGCCGCAGCGGAGGGCATTCGCAACGATGAGCTACCCGATCGGACAGACGCTTGGCAACGCCGGCGCCTTGCTGGTCGGCGGACTCGCATTTTCGGCCCTCGCCGCACACGCCGCTGCCGGATCGGGACTGCCATTTGATCTTGCACCGTGGCGCATCGTCTCGTTGATTTTCGCCGCCCTTGGATTTCTTCTCATCCCCTTCTTTTTTTCTCTGCGGGAACCGGCACGGATGGAAATGAGTGAGCGGCAGGGGGGCTCTTTGCGAACGCTCAGCATGCATCGGCGGTTTCTCATGCCGCTTTTCGCGGGCATCGCGTTCCTAGCTGGCGGGGCGAGCGGCGCGCAGGCTTGGATCGCGCCCGCGCTCATGCGCATTTACGCGCTCGAGCCCGGAGGGTTTGCCGCAGGCTACAGCATCCTCGTACTGGTGGCGAGCCTACTCAGTCTTCTCGGTAGTGCGAGGCTGGTCAATCTCGCACGTGACCGCGGCGGCGACGGCTTGCTGCTTCTGCCCGCTGCGCTTGGCGCTCTGATCTGCGCGCCTGCATCCTTCATGGCGGTAATGCCGGGAATTTCGGGCTTCGCAATCCTTGGTTTCATCTTCGCTATCGGGTCTGGCATCGCGATCGCGATCCCGGTGGTTGCGATCAACTTACGCATGCCAAATGAGCTTCGGGGGCTCACCATCGGACTCTATGTCATCCTCTTTGCAGGCGCGAGCGCGATCGGCGCACCTCTTGTCGGGCTGGTGAGCGACCTTATGGGCGGACCGCTCATGCTGGGTCGGGCAATGGGCGCGGTTTGTGCGCCATTCTTTCTGCTCGCGACGTTCAGTTTTGGGCTCACGCTGGTCCCGTCGCGGGCAAAGAGCATGCCTGTCGTCTCGCGAGGGAATTGAGATGTCAACGAATGGTACCGGACAACCGTCCCGGGATGATTTTGCCCGCGCAGCCACTTTTTCTCCAGCGAAACTCGGCGCCCGGCTGTCGGGATGGGTGCGCGATGGATATTGGATCGACGAGCGGCGCTATTTCTTCACGGTCACGCAGGCGATGGACAATGGCAAGATCCTCTTGGTCCCGGCCCTTGCCGAGGCGGGTAATGTCCGAATTATCATGCCGCCGCCGGCGCTGGTGCAACTGGTTTCGAAAGTCCGTGGAACGCGGCTCTCTTTGACGGAACTCGAGTCTGCGCAATATGATATGCCGGACCCCGCGACGCTCGTCGTGACGATCGGGCTCAGCGCATATCGGATCGGGATGGCAAGCGGCGAATTGATCAACACCGAGCCGGTCGATCCGGCCATGGCACTTTACGCACCTGACGGCCGGAATGCCTGCTTCTTGAAAGATCAGACGGTTTGGCTCAAAGATCGCGAGAGTGGCACAAGCCGACAATTGCTGCCCGATGGTGAACAACACAACGGGTTTGGCGTCACGCCTGAATCGGATACCGCGCCTGTCATGGGCCGCCGCCACGCGATGCCATGCGGCCTTTGGTCGGCGGACTCCGAGTGGTTCGCAACACATCGCATTGACGAGCGGCATCTGCCCGAAAGCGGGATGGTGGAGCATGTTCCGCCGGGCGGAGGGCGACCCGTTGCGCATCTTTTCAAGGTTGGCGGCCCCGATCATCCGCGTCCGGCGTTGCAGTTCATCGCGGTGCACGTCCCCAGCGGCCGAACCGTCACGACCGGGGACTATCCGCTCTCTGTGCAGGCCTTCTCCCCATTCCTGATGCGGGGAGCCTGGTTCTCAGGCGGCGCGCTGTGGTTCCTCAATTTCGACCGCTTTGCTTCGCATGTGGCGCTGATGAAAATGGAGCTTGCGACGGGTACGCTTCGCGCGGTGCTAGAAGAAGACGCCTCGGAAGGCTGGATCGACGTCCATCCGCTGCTCGCTGGCCAGCCTATCGTGAGGCCGGTCCCCGAGAGCGGAGAACTTATCTGGTATTCGCAGCGTGATGGTCATGGCCATCTCTATCTGCACGACCTCACCGACGGATCACTGAAGAATGCTATTACGGCGGGCGCGTGGAATATACGCGAGCTGGTTCATGTCGATGCGGCGCGCCGGCGCATTCTTTTCCTCGCGAGCGGATTCGCCGATGCCGCCGATCCCGGGCATCGTCGCCTATGCGCAATTGACTTCGACGGTACGGGGTTTGAAACCTTCGCGCTTGATGGCGATGTCGCTATCAAGGCGCAGCCCTTGGCCGGTGTCGAACAGCTGCGGCCATTCCGGCCTTCCTACGCGGCCATCGGCGCGTCGGCTTCGGGACGTTATGTCGTGGCGAATATTGGCGACACCGACAGCCCGACGCGAACGGTCCTCGTTGATCTCGTGACGGGCGGACAGACATCGCTGGGCGAAGTCGATATCTGCACCCATTGGCAGGCGCCGCTTCCCCGCCGATTTGAAGTACTCGCGGCCGACGGTATGACGCCGCTCCACGGAGCCATGTATCTGCCGTCGAATTTCGACGAGAGGCGCAGCTATCCTGTCATCGACTATATCTACCCCGGACCGCAGATGAACTGGTATGTTCGGCGCTTCCCAAGCAGTATCGGCGCGAATCTCCAGTCGCTCGCCGAACTCGGATTTGTCGGCATCGTTCTCGAGAGCCGCGGCCTCCCCAATCACAGCCGGGACTTCCATCAAGCAGGAAAAGGCCGGATGCTCGAACCTCAACTGGCCGATCACGCTGCTGCGGTCGAGCAGCTCTGCCGCCGCTACGCATTTCTCGACCGGTCGCGGATCGGCATGTTCGGCCAGTCCGGTGGCGGGCAGGCAACCGCGCGCGCGCTATTCGACTATCCCGACGTGTTCAAAGCGGGTGTAGCAATCTGCGGCAACCATGACTCGCGAAACTACATCGCGCTTTGGCTCGACAAATATGGTGGGCGGCCCGGAACACCCGAGCGGGACGCGCAGTCGAACATGGCCTCGGCACCGAAACTCGAAGGGAAGCTTTTCCTGATTCACGGTGCGATGGACGAGAATGTCAGTGTCGCGCACACGCTCGCTCTTTCGGATGCGCTCATCGCCGCCGGCAAGGAGTTCGATCAGTTGATCGTTCCCAATTCCGGTCACGGCATTCTTCAGGACTGTCCCTATGTTCTCCAGCGTCTCTGGAGCTTCTTCGGGCGCCACCTCATTGGTGTCGAACCGCCAAAAGACTTCAGCTTCGAATACAGCCCCGGCGAGATCGCCGCCGGGATCCAAATGCTGCTTGCCGACATCAACGTTTGAGGGATTTCAACCGTGACCGTATATTTCGACTTTCCCGTTCGGTCCGAGGCCGGACGTGACGCCCTTGATCGCTGTGCCGTGGTGGTCGACGATTTCGTGTCGGGGCTCGGCAACCTCGGCGCGTTGGTCGCAATCGATGTGGCCGGCATCGGCCGCGTGACCTTCACAGCTGGACATTCCGACATTACCCGTCGCCGCGAAGTGCAGCCTGAAGACGTCTATCACGTCGGAAGCCAGACAAAGACGATCACGGCCATGCTTCTCTACATCCTATCGCGCGATGGCCTGCTCGATCTCGATGATGCCGTTCTGCGCCACGTCGATCTTCCGATCGATCCGGGCATCACCGTCCGGCATCTCCTGATGAATGCATCGGGCCTTGGCGAATATCTTGTTGGCGCGGGGCCTTCGTTCGACCGCCGCGAGCGCATTAGCCCCCGCGATCTCGTGTCGCTCGCGCTTCCGCAGGGTCAGATTTTCGCGCCGGGCGAGCGCTTCGATTATTGTAATACTGGCTGGATCGTCGCGGCGATGGTTGTCGAGGCCGTGACTGGGAATAGCTATGGCGCCGAATGTACGCGGCGGATCCTGAAGCCCTTGGGCCTCGAGCGCAGCGGCTTTGGCGGCATCGTTCCGAAAGCTGATCCGATGCGAAGCTATTCGACCCCGCCGCGCGAGACGGCGCCCGTTGACATGACCTCGCATCTGGGCTGGGCGTTCGGCGCGGGCGACGGGGTGGCAAGCGCTGGCGACATGCTGGCGATATATGGAAGCCTGCTGCGCGATGACAGCCCGCTCGGTATCAGCCTCGCCGATCTCGCCGGACGGACAATGGCGCCATGCGCCAACCCTTATTTCCCGATGAGCCTTGGTGCCGTTTATGGTCTTGGTCTTGAACGACGCAAATGGGCGGGCAGGGAGGTTTGGGGGCATCCGGGTTCGACCTACAGCTCGCGTAGCTCCACCTGGATCGATCCTGTCCGGGATGTACGCGTCGCGACGAGTGTGACGACCAGCCTCGAGCCCGGCAGCCCCCCAGAGGATCTTCGTTATCCGCGGGCACAGCTTTTTGCGGTGGCTCTCGGCACGGGCTATGCGCTTGCGGACGAGCGGACGGCGATATGACCGTCACGCTCCGATTTGACGAAAAGGCCGTCGACAATGTTTTTGCGCATCTCGACCAAGCCAATCTCCCCGGCGCGGCGGTAGCCATCGCGGTCGCGGGCAAGCCGGTCTATCGCAAAGGTTTCGGCCTCGCCTCGATGGAATTATCGGTTCCGCTTTCACCCGCAATACGCATGCGGATCGGCTCGATCACCAAGCATTTCGCCGCGCTCGTATACATGCTTCTTTGCGAACGCGGCCTTGCCGGACTCGACGACCGCATTGACCTTCATGTGGACCGACTGCCGCCGGTGGTCGGCGAAGTGACAATGCGCCAGCTCATGGCGCATACGGCCGGCATCCGCGACGTCCTTGCGCTCAGTATGTTCTTCAACGGTACGGGCTGGCGCGTCACCGACGCCGAGATGGTCGCCTTTTATCGCGGTGTCGCAGACCGCGACTTCGCGCCGCAGCAGAATTGGAGTTATAACAATGGCGGCTATATCCTGCTGACCGCGGCGATTGAAAGGATCGCCGGAGAGCCGCTCGATGATCTGCTGCGTCGCTGGATTTTCGAACCCGTGGGGATGCATGATACGATGCTTCGCCGCTGGGATGATGATTTCGTGCCGAACAGCGCGACCTTGCATATGCTTGATAGCGCCGGTCGCTATTCGCGTGACTATATGGGCATGGAACTGAGCGGGGTCGGCGGGATCGTGTCGACCATGGACGACATGCTTCGATGGTTGAAGCATTTGGATGCGCCCTTGGTGGGGTCGGCCGAGACCTGGGCCCTGATGAAGGCGCCTCAGCACCTTTCGACCGGCGCCGTAACCAATTATGGGCTCGGGCTCATCTGCATGTCTTATCGCGGTATCGAGACCCTTTCACACGGCGGGACCGTGCTCGGCGGCAGCGCCCAGATGATGAAGCTTCCCGCGTTCGGTCTCGATATCGCGCTCGCGGTCAATCGTGCCGATGTAAGCGCGGCCGAATTGGTAGGCCGGGTAATCGACGCCTGCATAGATGGCCTTCCTCCCGTCGATCGGCGTGACCCTCCGGTGCCGCGCACCGGTCTCTATGCATCTCCGACAAGTGGGCGCGTGGTCCAGTTGTCTACAAGGGACGGCACGCAATTCATGTCGGTCGATGGCGGGCCGCCGCTACCGGTTGCGGCCGACGCAGGCGGCGTATTGCAACTGCCCGAAGCCGCTGCCTTCATGCAGCAGTCGCTCGCGGCGAGCGCCTCGAAGCTTCGTCTCGTCGAGTTCGGCCATGACGACGCGCTGGACGAAGTCGTAGCGGAACCCGATGCTTTGCTCGGAAATTTAGCAGGGCATTATCGTGCGAGGAGCCTCGGTATCGAGCTCTGGATCGAGGACGGCATGCCTCCGCGCATGACGACCACAATGAGGCATGGCTCGAATAAATTCACGTTGCGACCGCTCACCGCCGCCCTCTGGGCCGCGGTGAGCACCGGTCCCTACGCGGGCGTCGGTGCAATTCTGTCATTCACCGGGGAAAAAAAGACGCTCATTCTCACGGGCTCAAGGATGCCCCGGATCTGCTTCGAACGAGCCAGTGATTGAGGCATCAGCCAAGCCGCCAACGCGGGTTAGCCAGCCGCTGGCGTCATTCTCCAAAATCCGACCATCGCACGCGAAGTCGGGATCGGGTGGCGTCAGATCCGAACCCCCAGTTTAGGAATTCGACCGGCGCTGCGCGGCGCGCGTCTGACGAGGGGGTTACCGACAACCGGGCTAGTCTGCTGCTGAAGACGGGCCGGCGACGAACGGGCAGGCCGGGGAAAGGGGTTGCCGCCGGCCTTGCGGCTAGCCTATCGCCGCCCATGGTTCGATGATCGGAAGCGGATAGCGACGTGGCACAGGAATTTCCCGGCATGACCGATGGTGGTCCCCCGCCGCTAGGACCCCATTTGCAGCGGCTGCGCAAGGATCGCGGGCTCACGCTCGACGATCTGGCGCGCATGTCGGGCGTCTCGCGCTCGATGCTGTCGCAGATCGAGCGAGGCCAGGCGAATCCGACGGTCGCGACGGTTTGGGCACTCGCCGAGGCGCTGCACATCGAGATGGCGGACCTGCTGGGCGTCGGGCAGCGCCCGGCGCCGCCGCGAATCGCCGTCGCCAGCGCCGCATTCACCCCCGAGATGCGTAGCGACGACGGATTGTGCGTGCTCAAGATTCTCAGCCCCGCCGAACGCGTCGGCAGCGTCGAGTGGTATGACCTTCGAATCGCGCGCGGCGGCGTTCTTCGCTCGGCCGCCCACGCGCGCGGGTCGATGGAGCATCTCACCGTCCTCACCGGCCGGCTGGTCGTCGAGGCCGGCGACGAGCGCACCGAGGTGCTCGAAGGCATGACCGCTCGCTACCCCGCGGATATCCCGCACTGCATCGCGAACGACGGCGAGAGCGACGCCCAGGCGATGCTCGTCAATTTATTCTGAATGGAAATTCCAATATATTGGACAAACTTTCCACTAAGATTTAGCTTGCGCCCATCAAGGGAGTGAGAATCATGACGTCGCGTTTTTATGATCATGTCGCGAGCGAGATTGCCGCGATCGAAGCCCAGGGATTGTGGAAGCCCGAGCGCATCATGGCATCGCCGCAGGGTGCCGCCGTGACGCTCGCCGGCCGTGCTGCCACCTCGATCAACCTTTGCGCGAACAATTATCTCGGTCTCGCCTCCGACCAGCGGGTGATCGACGCGGCGGTCAATGCGACGCGTCGCTGGGGCGCGGGACTGGCCTCGGTGCGCTTCATTTGCGGGACGCAGGAAATACACCGCGAACTCGAGGCATCGATCGCTGCCTATCTCGGCTTCGAGGACGCGATCATCTTTGCCGCGGCTTTCGATGCCAATGGTGGCCTTTTCGAACCGCTGCTCGGCGAGGATGACGCAATCATATCCGACAGCCTCAACCATGCCTCGATCATCGACGGCATCCGGCTCTGCAAGGCGAAGCGCCTGCGTTTCGCCACCGGCGACATGGACGAGCTGGAGGAGCGACTGCGCGAAGCCCGCGACGGTAGGGCGCGGACGATCCTGATTGCGACCGACGGGGTCTTCTCGATGGACGGGGCGATCGCGAATCTCGCTGCGATCGCCGCGCTTGCCGACCGTTACGAAGCGCTCGTGATGGTGGACGACTGCCACGCGACCGGCCTTCTCGGAACCAAGGGGCGAGGGACTGCGGCATACCGCGACGTCGAGGGCCGGGTCGATATCATCACCGGTACGTTCGGCAAGGCGCTCGGTGGTGCCATGGGCGGTTTTATCGCCGCCCGCCGCGAGGTCGTCGCGCTGCTTCGCCAGCGCGCGCGGCCCTACCTGTTTTCGAACGCGCTCGCGCCGTCCGTATGCGGTGCCTCGCTCGCGGCCATCGAGATCGCCCGATCGGACGAGGGCGACGTTCTGCGCGATCGCCTCTTCGCGAATGCGCGCCGCTTTCGTGCCGGCATGGAAAAGGCCGGTTTCGACCTCATCCCGGGAGAACATCCGATCATCCCCGTCATGCTTCATGACGCGGCGCGCGCGCAGGTCTTCGCGGCCGCGCTGATCGAGGCGGGCATTTTCGTGACCGGCTTTTCCTTTCCGGTCGTCCCCAAGGGCCTCGCGCGCATCCGTACCCAGATGTCCGCCGCTCACAGCCCGCAGCAGATCGACCGCGCGATCGAGGCCTTCAGCCGAACCGCCGAGCAACTGGAGGCGCCGCGATGAGCGTCCAGGCAAATGCCGGCCAAACCGGCGGCATGTTCGCGCTGGCGAAACTGCATGCGCGCGAGGGAATCTGGTCGAGCCGCGCCCCCATTCCCTCGCCCGGACCCGACGATGTCCTCATCCGAGTGAAGCGCACCGCGATCTGCGGAACCGATCTCCACATCTACAACTGGGATAGCTGGGCGGCGAAGACCATCCCCGTTCCCATGATTGTCGGGCATGAATTCGCGGGCGAGATCGTCGCGATCGGCTCAGGCGTCCGCCGCAAGCTGCGGATCGGGCAGCGCGTCTCGGGCGAGGGGCATATCATCGATTTTGATTCGGCGGCGGCACGGGCCGGGCAATTCCATCTCGATCCGGACACCCAAGGTGTCGGGGTCAACCGGCAGGGAGCCTTTGCCGACTATCTTGCGATCCCTGCCTTCAACGTTGTGCCGCTTCCCGATGAGGTCGGGGACGATTTCGGCGCTCTCCTCGACCCCTTGGGTAACGCCGTCCATACGGCGCAGCAGTTCGACCTGCTCGGGGAGAATGTGCTCGTCACCGGTGCGGGGCCGATCGGCATCATGGCGGCGGCCGTCGCCCGGCGCGCCGGCGCAGCGAACGTCCTGATCACCGACGTCAATGATTACCGGCTCGAGCTTGCCGTGAAGCTCGCCGATGTACGCCCAGTCAACGTCGCGCGCGAGGATTTGCGGGAGGTTCTCGACCGCCTCGGGCTTGTCGGCGGCGTCGATGTCGCGCTCGAAATGTCGGGCAATCATGCGGGCCTCGCGCAGGCGATCGATGCCCTGCGCATGGGCGGCAATCTCGCTCTCCTCGGTATCCCGGGCGAACCGATGCAGGTCAACTGGTCCGAAATCATCCTGAAGGCCCTGACCATCAAGGGCGTCTACGGGCGCGAGATGTTCCGGACCTGGGGAAAAATGCTGGGGATCCTTGGAAGCGGCCTCGACCTCTCTCCGCTCATTACCCATCGCTTCTCGAAGGCCGATTATCAGCACGGTTTCGATGCCGCGCGTTCGGGCACCGCGGGCAAAGTTCTCCTTGACTGGAGCTAGAACGAACGATTCAACTGGGTGACGTGACCCCCTGATTTTCCTCCAGTCTTGATTAGAGTCCGGCCTTGATGGAAGGACGGACGAGATGAAGAGGCTTCGTTAATGTAAATAAATCAGGTACTTAGATGCATTCGTGTACGGTTTGAATGACACCGAAAGATAAGGAATGACGTCGAGCAACAACCAGCGACGTCACAAAATCACCTACATTCCATCTCAGTTAGATTGTCGACGTTCGTCCAAAAGCTGACGTTGCGTGCGACGGATAGAAGTTGTCAGCCACGGCTGGTGCCGAAGTGCCGCTGCGAGTTCAACTCGTCGCGCGAGGCCGCAATCCGTCAACGATCCTGGTAACAATGGGCGAGACCGGTGGGTCGGCCGATCTACATGAAATAGGGCTTGTCGCCGTCGCTGCCGGGCTTGTCGACGCCGACATTTGCGCGGCTTTGAAGAGAGGGCCGCTCGATTATCTTCGCGACGAGGTCGCCGACGCTCTTGCGTGAAACGACCGTGCCCTTGAACGTCTCGTCCCGCTGCGTGAGTTCATAGTCGACCTCATCTTCGTCGGTGAGCCAGGCAGGGCGGATGATCGTATAGTCAAGGCCGGACGCCTCGATCGCGTCGGCTGCCGCGCTCGATCCGGAGCAGCATCCGCTTGCTGTCGATATCGCTTTCAACGCCGACACCTCGGCGACGCGCAAGCCCGCGCCGTAAGCGACCGACAGCGCGGCCTTTCGGGCGACGGCAACCTGGGCCTTTTTAATGCCACCCCCGCCAGCACTCCTCCGGCGGCAAGGAGCGCCTCGGGCGCGTGTCGAAAGCCGGGCAGGCCGACATTCGACGCCTGCTGATAATCGGTGCGATTTCCCGATTGAACTGGCTGGAGCAGGGGCGTGCTGGAGGGATCGTGGTTGGCGCGTATGTCCGCGGCCGCGGCGAAATGATCGCCGTGGCGCTTGCGCAATTCGGTCTTGAGCAGCTTGCCGGTCGCGGTATGCGGCAGTTCCTGAACGAAGATCACATCGTCGGGCAGCCACCAGCGCGCGACCTTGTCGGCGAGATGATCCATGACTTCGTCTTTTGTGCAGGTCTCGCCGGCGTGGAGCTGGAGGAGGAGGAGGGGGCGCTCCTGCCATTTGGGATGGGCGACGCCGATCACGGCTGCCTCGGCGACCTTCGGGTGCGCGACGGCGGCATTTTCAAGATCGATCGACGAAATCCACTCGCCGCCTGACTTGATGACGTCTTTCGCCCGGTCGGTGATCTGGAGGAAGCCATCGGGGTCGATTTTCGCGACGTCGCCGGTATCGAACCAGCCATCCGGGTCGAGCGCGCTGCCTGCCGACTGACCGTGATAGGCGCTTAGAACCCACGGCCCGCGCACCTTGAGCAGTCCGGCAGCTTCGCCGTCGCGCGGCAGTTCCTTGCCGTCTTGATCCTCGATGCGCAGTTCGATGCCGAAAACCGAGCGGCCCTGCATCGCGCGGAGGTCGATCTGCGCCTTCTCGTCGAAGTCGGCGTGATGCGCGAGCGGGCGGCAGACGGTGGCGACGGGGCTGGTCTCGGTCATTCCCCACGCCTGCATCGTTTCGACGCCCAGACGGTTGCGGAAGCGCTCGATCAGCGAGCGCGGGCTCGCGGCGCCGCCCGTGAAGATACGATCGAGCTTCAGCGCCTCGCGATCCTCGACCGGGCGCTCGCGTTCGAGATGGTCGAGGAAAGCGAACCAGATCGTCGGCACGCCGAGCGAGAAGGTGATCGCCTCATCGCGCATCAGTTCATAAAGCGATTCCGGGTCGAGCGCAGCCCCCGGCAGCACCAGCTTCGATCCCGCCATCGCCGCCGAATAGGGGATGCCCCACGCGTTGACGTGGAAGAGCGGCGTGACGACAAGGATCGAGTCCGCAGCGCCGAGCGACATGCTATCGTTAGCGAGGGCGCTCATCGCGTGCAGCACGGACGAGCGGTGACTGTAGAGAACGCCCTTTGGATTGCCTGTCGTACCGCTGGTGTAACAGAGTGCGCTCGCGCTGTTTTCGTCGAGGTCGGGCCAGCGGGCGATTGCCCGCGGGCCGTCGGTCAGGCTCTGATAAGAAATCGGGTCGGCGATCGCGGTTTCGGGCATGTCCGCCTGATCGGCGAGGATGATGACGCGCTCGACCTTTGGCAGGTCAGCGAGCAATGGCTCGATGGTCGCCAGAAGATCGGGATCGATGCACAGCACCCGTGCCCCGCCATGATCGATAATGTAGCGGATCTGTTCGGGAAACAGGCGCGGGTTGACGGTGTGCAGCACCATCCCCGCGCCGCTGACGCCATAATATAGCTCGAGATGGGGAAGGCGGTTCCATGCCAGCGTGGCGACGCGGTCGCCGGGCTTCAGGCCCAGGTCAGCGAGTCCCGCCGCAATGTGCCGTGCGTGGCGCTCCACCGTCTGCCAATCCGATCGTTCGAGCGAGCCGTCGGCGCGGCGCGACACGATCTCGCGGCGCGGATGATTGGTCGCTGCGTGCCGTATCAGCATTGCGGTCGTCAGGGGCTGCGCCTGCATCAGGCCGTACATGAAACCTCTCCTTTAAGGACTTGATTGGTTGCGACGATTGCCCAGCCGGGCGCGGGGGCGAAGCGTCGCGCGGCGCGTGCGGCGACAATCACATTTGCGAAATTGAGGCGTTCGCCACCCGTCCGCGAGCCAGCGGGCCGATGCTGCGACTAAGCCCGCCGTAACTGATGGGAGATGCGATCATGAATCTGGACCTGGCACCCGAAGACCGGGAGTTTCAGCAGGACGTCCGCGACTTTTTCGCGAACTCCATTCCCGAGGACTGGAAAAAGACCGTCCGCGCCGGCCTGCGCCTGTCGCCCGAAAATCTCGTCGCCTATCAGCGACGGCTCGCCGATCGCGGCTGGGGGGCGCCGACATGGCCCAAGGAATATGGCGGCACCGGCTGGACGCCGCAGCAGCTTCACATATTCTGGTTGGAAGCCTCGGCCGCTGACGCGCCTGCGCAATTCCATCAGGGACTGGAACTGATCGGTCCGATCATCTTCACCTATGGCAGTCAGGCGCAGAAGGATTATTATCTGCCGCGCATCATCAGCGGCGAGGATTGGTGGTGTCAGGGATATTCGGAGCCCGGCGCGGGGTCCGATCTTGCCGCACTACGCACCCGCGCCGACCGCGACGGAGACGAGTATGTCATCAACGGCCACAAGATGTGGACGAGCTATGCGCATGTCGCCGACCGCATGTTCATCCTCGCGCGAACCTCGAACGAAGGCCGGCGCCAGCAGGGTATTTCGCTGATCCTCGTCGATATGGACACGCCGGGCATCCGGATCAGTCCGATTCATACGCTCGACGAAAAGCATCATACGAACGAGGTGTTTCTCGACGAGGTTCGGGTTCCCGCGACCAACATCGTCGGCGAGGAAGGGATGGGCTGGAACTACGGCAAGGTGCTGCTCGACCGCGAGCGCATGGTCGCCGCGGCGACCGCGATGTTCCTGCCCCAGACGCTGCGCGCGGTGCGCGAGGCGGCGACACGGCGGCGGACCGCTTTCGGCCTCCTGATCGACAAGCCCGAATTCAGGGCCAAGCTGGCGCAGGTCGAGATCGAGGCGATGGCGGTGCAGGCAATGGTGCTGCGGCTGATGGCCGATGCCGCGGCGGGCGCCGATTCCGGCCCGCGCGGCTCGATGGTCAAGCTCCGCTGGTCCGAACTGACGCAGCAGGCAACGGCCTTGTGGGTCGAGGCGCTCGGCCCCAAGGCGCAGCATTTCGCGGCGCTGGGCGACGAAAGCGAATTGCCGGACGACATGCCCTTCGCGCTCAAGGGGGCGCTCTATGCGCGCGTCACCACCATCTACGGCGGGTCGAGCGAGATCCAGCGCAACATCATCGCGCGCCGCGCGCTCGGCCTTTGAGGGAGATTAGCCATGGAGTTCGCCTTTAACGACGAGCAGCAGATGCTGCGCGACAACGTGGAACGCTTTGGCGAGGATGAATGGAACGCCGCTGACCGGCTGAAGCGTCTCGCCGAAGGGCCCGAAGGGACGGCGCGCCGCTGGGCGCAGATGGCCGAACTCGGCTGGTTGATGTTGCCGATCGCCCAAGAAGAGGGTGGTCTTGGCGGCGGGCCGGTCGAAATCATGGCAATCATGGAAGGTATCGGACGGCATCTGATGACCGAAGCCTATGTCAGCCATTGCGTGCTGGCGCCCGCATTGATGGCGGGCGGAGGCGATCATTGCGCTGCGCTGCTCGAACAGGTCGGTGCGGGGCAAGTTCGCATTGCGGCGGCGCTCATCGAGAATGACGATTTTGACGTCGCTGCGATTTCGGCGCGCGCGTCCGCCACTGATGACAAGTTCAAACTGACCGGCGCCAAGACCCATGTCGAGGATGGCGCCGATGCCGACTGGTATCTCGTCTCCGCGCGCACCGGGGGCGCTCCGAGCGAACGAGCAGGCATCAGCCTATTCCTTGTTCCGAGCGGCGCCGAGGGACTGGCGATCCAGCGTTTCCGCGCGGTCGACGGCCATCGCCATTGCAGCCTCGACCTCGTCGATGTGGACGCCATTCCGGTCGGTGCGATCGGCGAAGCTGCGGACCGCATCGAGGCCGCGCTTGAGCGCGCGATTGTCGCGCATATGGCCGAAGCCGTGGGCTCGATGGAAGCGGCGGTCGCCGCGACGCTCGACTATGTCCGCACTCGTCAGCAGTTCGGCGCGCCGATCGGTAGCTTCCAGGTCGTTCAGCACAAGGTCGTCGACATGAGCGTCGCCTGCGAGGAAGCCCGCGCGTTGATGATGGTCGCCGCCTCGCAGCTCGCCAGCGGTGGCGATGCGTCGTCGCTGATCGCCGCGGCGAAGGTCCGCATCGCCCAATGCGGCATCGCGGTGGCGCAGCAGGCGGTGCAACTCCACGGCGGGGTCGGCACCAGCGAGGAACTGATCGTTAGTCATCACCTCCGCCGACAGATGATGCTCGATCTCGCGCATGGTGACCGCGATCATCACAAGGCACGGTTCGCCGAACTGACCCGATAGGATGCGTTTTGCAGGGCGCCTCAGGCGCCCTGTTTAGCCTCGTCTGCCTCGATCCGCCGCCCCGCCAGCCAGAACAGCAAAGATCCGGCCGCGAGCGGCAGCGCGACAAGCGCCATCGCGGCGCGCAAGCCCTGCTCGCTGCCCAGCGATGGCGCGAGCAAGTCGCTCGCGATGCCGACGAACAGCGGCCCCAAGGCGAGGC
The DNA here is from genome assembly GCF_059693785.1 of Sphingopyxis sp. CR5. Lineage (NCBI taxonomy): Bacteria > Pseudomonadati > Pseudomonadota > Alphaproteobacteria > Sphingomonadales > Sphingopyxidaceae > Sphingopyxis > Sphingopyxis sp. CR5. The sequence continues at coordinate 19,218 of NZ_JCATIE010000019.1, forward strand.
CGATGGCGTTGGTCACGAACAGTTGCACCGCCGCCGCCATCGCGCGCACCCGTGCCGGGACGAGCGTCTGCACCGAGGCGAAGACCGAGCCGTAGTTGAGCGCGTGGACGAAGATCGCGCAGGCGAGGAAGACGAAGGACAGCGTGACCGTCGGCGCAAGCGCGGCGCCGGCGAACAGAGGTGCCGCGATCACGAGCGAGGTCGATGGGACGAGCGTATAGCCCTTGATCCCGCGCCGCGCCGCGCGGTCCGCGAGTTGGCCGCCGACGAAGGTGCCGACCATGCCGACGAGCCCGACGATCAGGCCGAGGCTGAGGCCGAGGAAGACCGTTGGCGGCACGCCCCAACTCGATGCCATTGCGCCGATCCCCTCGACGTGGGTGCGCATGTAGAGCGAGCCGAAGAAGGAGGCTTGCCCATAATAGCCGAACGCCCCCATCGCGGTGCCGAAGGAGATCAACCAAAAACTCGGCAGGCGGCGCAGCGTTGCCAGTACCTGCCCCAGCGGCATATGTGGAACTGTGGCCTGCGTCGTAATGGCCCGCTTGCGCGGTTCGTCGAGCGCGAACCAGACGATCGAGGCGAGCAGGATGCCGGGAATGCCGGCGATCAGGAAAGCGGCGCGCCAGCCCAGCGTCGCGAGCAATATGCCGCCGAGGACGAGGCCGGCGAGCGAACCCACCGGTACCCCGAGCGAGTAGAGCGCGAGCGCGCGGCCGCGTTGTTCGCGCGCGACATAATCGGTGATCAGGCTGTGCGCAGCGGGGGTGCAGCCGGCCTCGCCGACGCCGACGCCAATGCGGGCCAGCAGCAGTTCGGTGAAGTTGCGCGCGAGCCCGCACAGGGCGGTGAAGCCGCTCCACACGAACAGCGCAATCGCGATCATCCCGACGCGGTTGCCGCGGTCGGCGACCCGCGCGAGCGGGATGCCGAGCAGCGTATAGAAGAGCGCGAAGGCGAGGCCGCTGATCATCCCGATCTGCCAGTCGGCAAGGTGCAGGTCGGCCTTCATCGGCTCGACGAGGATCGTCACGATCTGCCGGTCGAGCATGTTGAAGGCGTAGACGATCATCAGCAGGAAGAGCGCGCCATAGGGCATGCGCGCCGTCGCTGGTTCGGCGGTCGATTGGGTCGCGGTTTCGATGGTCATAGGCCTCTCCATGGCGGGCGTCGGGCCCGTCGTTCATCGCCGCACATTAGGGACTGCGCGCGAACGGGCGGGGCGGGAGGTGGCGCGATGCGCCATTATCCCCATGCTGATTTGTCACGCCCGTTCCGGGCCGCCCTCGCGCATGGTTTGCCGGAAAGGCACAGGGTTGGATCGAGGAGGCGCTTCATGGCGTTTGCGAAGAACGGTTCGGTCTGCATCCACTACGAGCGTATGGCCGCGGGCGACGGGCCGCCCGTCATCCTGCTTGCGGGTGCGGGGCGGCCCTCAACCGATTTCGATTATGGCTTTTGCGCACCGATCGTCGCGGAGGGTTTCGTGCCGATCCGCATCGACAGCCGCGATACGGGGCGTTCGACGGCGCTGATCGATACGCATCCCGACCTGCATGCGATCAAGGCGGCTGCGCTGGGGCGGGGCAATACCCCGCCGCCCTATGGAATCGCGGATATGGCGGCAGACGTGCTGGCGGTGCTGGACGCCGAGGGCATCGCGGCGGCGCATTTCGTCGGTCGGTCGATCGGCGGACTGGTGGCGCAGCAGATTGCTATCCGGAATCCGGGCTGCGTTCTCGGTCTGGCGCTCGTCATGGCGATGAGCCGGTCGATGGCCGATGCGGTGCCCGATGCTGCGCTCGACCGGTTGATGGCCGAAGATATTCCCGATGAGGACGCCTATGTCGCGCGCCAACTTGGCGTGGCGCAGGTGAATGGGGTGGCGGGGGATTTCGACGCCGGACGTGTCGCGGAGGAGGCTCGTACGGCCTGGCGTCATGGAATCCACCGCGGCGGCACGGCACGGCATTTCGCGGCAAGCCTTGCCGTGCCCGATCTTCGCCCGTCGCTCGGCGCGGTGCGCGTGCCGACGCTGATCCTGCATGGTCGCCAAGACAAGGTGATCCCCCTGGAACGCGCGATCGAGACGGCGGAAACGATTCCGGGCGCTCTGATCGAAGTCGACGAGACGATGGGGCACGACGGCCCGCCGCGGCTTCGGCGGCTCTGGGGTGAGCGGATTGCACGGCATTTCGCTGCTGTTCGGACATCGATCTGAGGCTCGCCCGGAAATCACATATGTGATATAAGTCGCGAAACCCGCGGTTTTGGCCGCTTGGCGGCCTTTGAAGTTATCATATGTTCATCAGAGACCGTCTGAGGACGGCGATCGAACCGACGGCTCAGGCGTGTTTGCCCGCTGGTGTTGGGATGGAGAGATGAAGAGAAAGCCCGTCAAATCGGCCTCGCGCACCTTCGAGGTGCTCGAACTGTTCCGCGACCGCCGCGCACCGCTGCGCCTCAACGAAATCTACTCGGCGCTCGGCTATCCGCAGTCGAGTACGACGAACCTGCTCAAGAGCATGGTGATCGAGGGCTACCTCAATTACAATCGCAACACACGCACCTATTTGCCCACGCTTCAGGTCGCCTCGCTTGGCAGCTGGCTCTATGGCCATGTCGCCTTCGGCAGCGGCTACAGCTGGCTCATCGACGAGCTTTATCGCAAGACCGACGAGACGATCGTTCTCGTCACGCAAAACGATCTGTTCATCCAATATGTGATGATGCGGGTGCCCGATCATCCGCATAAGCGCCCGCCCAATCCGGGCGAGATGCGGCTGATGCTCGACGCGACGTCAGGCATGGCGTTGATGAGCCGGATGCGCGACCGCGAGATCGACAAGATCTACCGCTATTCCAACTATTACGAACTTAACCCCGACCGGCGGATTACGCTGGAGGATGTGATGAGCCGGATCCGCTGGATACGTCACACCGGCTATGTCTATTGGCCCGAGCATCCGGTACCCGGGATCGCCTCCATCGCGATGCCGCTCGGCGAGAGTATCCACGGCATTCCGCTTGTCATCGGGATTGGCGGCACGACCGCGCGCCTGTCGCCGCGCCGCGCCGAATTTGTCGAAATCATGCGCGACACGATTGCGGAATTTCGCGACCGCTTCCCGCAGGATCAGCACGTGCCGGGTGAGGAGGACGATCTGGAAATCGCCGCCGAATAAGCATTTCATTTGGAATAATGGGGCGGCCCTGCGCGGTGGGCCGCGCGTGCGGACGCGCGGACGCCTATCCTCGGTCGAAAGAGGAGAGTGTTTCATGCCCATCGAAGTCGATCTGCTGGATGCCGGCGTTGCGGGCCTTGGCGAAAGCCCGCTGTGGGATCATCGCAGCGCGCGGCTCTGGTGGGTGGATTCGAGTGCAGGCCGCCTGTACGCGAGCGGTGCCGAGGGTCAGGATCAGGTGAGCTGGGATCTGGGCCGGCCGATCGGCAGCATCGGCCTGGCGACGGGTGGCCTCATCATCGCGCTCGCCGACGGATTTTATCGGTTCGATGCCTCGACAGGCTCCATCACCCTGATTGTGCGGCCCGGCATGGCACCTGAAACGCGGCTGAACGATGGGAAGGCCGATCGCGCCGGACGCTTTCTCGCGGCGTCGATGCGAACCGGCGATGCGGTGGGGGCCGGGGCGCTGTTTCGGCTCGATGCTGACGGCGCGATCGAGCAGATTGAAAGCGGGATCGGTATTGGCAACGCGATCTGTTTCTCGCCTGCCGGCGATGCCCTCTATTTCGCCGACAGCCTCGACGGGAAGCTGCGTCGTTACGACTATGACCAAGCCACCGGCAAGATTGGCAAGCGCCGCGACCTCGCCGATTGCCAAGCCTATGGCGGATCGGGCGCCGACGGCGCGACCGTCGATGCCGAGGGGCGGATATGGGTGGCTTTGGTGTTGGCGCAGGCGGTCGGCTGCTACGCGCCCGACGGCACGCTGCTACGATCGATTCCGGTGCCGCTGCCTTACCCGTCCTGCCCGGCATTCGGCGGGCCAAATCTCGATACGCTATATCTGACGAGCATCGCGAATTCGGGGCACCGGTTGATCGCCGATCATCCCGACGCCGGGCGGATTACCGCGATCCGGGGACTTGGCGTCCCCGGAATCGCGGAAGGCATCTATATTTAGAGGATCAGCGAAGCGCTATCGAAATGCCGCCGTCGACCAGCAGCGACTGACCGGTGACGAAGCCCGAACGGGTGTTGTCGGCGAAGAACAGGACCGCCTCGGCGATATCCGACGTTTCACCGAGTCGGCCGAGCGGAGTGCTCGCGACGCGTGCTTCGAAAGTCGCATCGTCGAGCATGGCGCGGACGCCCTCGGTCGCGACCGTCGATGGTGCGACGGCGTTGACGCGAATGGCCGATGGCGCGAGTTCGATCGCCGATGAGCGCGTCATGCCCTCGACCGCTGCCTTGACCCCGCAATAGGCCATCGCGTTGGGGAGGCCCAGGTGCGCGGACACCGAAGCGATGTTGATGATCGACCCGCTGCCGCGCGCGCGCATATGTTTCGCCGCGGCCTTCGTTCCCCAGATGATGCCTGCGATGCCGACGCCGAGCATTTTGTCAAGGCTTTCGGCGTCGATGCCCTCGATCGGCGAGTATTTGGTCCACATCGCATTGTTGACGACGATGTCGATGCCGCCGAGTTCGGCCGCGGCAATATCGAACGCTTCATGCAGCGCGGGGCCGTCGGACACGTCGCAGCCGAGCGCGATCGCCTTGCCGCCGTTGGCCGCGATCTGCTGGACAAGGTCTTCGGCCCAATGCGCCTTGCGGTCGAGCAATGCGACCGACGCACCGTTGGCGATGAGCTTGAGCGCGATGTCGCGGCCGAGGCCGCGCGACGCGCCGGTGACGAGCGCGACGCGCCCTGCGAGTGATTTTGTCATTTTGAGAGAGCCCATAAAAATGGAGCCCGCTTTCGGCGGGCTCCAGTGGGAGAGAGAGGTTAGAATTTATATCCGACTTCAACGCCGTAGACGCGGCCCTTGTTGAGGGGCGAGAAGGTTGACCCGGCGAAGAATGGCAGCGGCGCCTCGGTACCGAAGGTCGCCTCGTTGAGCAGATTATTGCCATAGACTGACACCTTCACCCGGCCGTGCGTGATCGCGAGGCTGGCATCGACCATCGTGGCCGCGCGCAGCAGGCCGGTGTTCTGGTCATTATAGAAGGCGGCATCGCGGTGGTTCGCGCCGACGCGGGCCTCCGCGTCGAAATCGCCGCCAAGGCTGGTGGCGTAAGTGATCGATCCGCCATAGCTCCACGGAGACAGGCGCGGCAGCTTCAGCGCATAATCGGCATCGTTGATGACGCCGTCGGCGTTGAGATCGAACAGAATATTTTCATATTTGCCCTTGGTGTAGCCGAACTGGCCGGCAATCGTCAGGCCGGCGACGGGCTTGACGAGCAGTTCGCCTTCGATCCCCTTGATCGACACGTCGGCCGCGTTGGTGATGATCTGGAAATTGCCGAAAGGTGCGAACGGCGCCTGGAATTCGCGCTGGGTGCCGTTGATGCGACTGTAGAAGCCGGCGAGGTTGGCGCGTGCGAAACCGCCAATGTCCTGCTTGAGGCCGATTTCATAGGCGTCCTGCTTTTCTTGGTCGAACGGACCCGGCGCGACATTGGGATTGAGATTGCGGAAGTTGTAGCCGCCGCTGCGGAAGCCCTTGGCGAACGAGGCATAGAGCAACGTGTCCTCGGTCGGCTTGAACTGGACGCCGATGCGCGGCGTAAAGCCGTCCCAATTGTCCTTGTCGGTGAAGTCATAGCTGCACCGCAGAACGTCGAGGTTGCAGCCCCCGACGCCGATCGAGCGAACCTGGACGTCCTTTTCCTCGGCCGAATAGCGTGCGCCGACGCTGAAAGTCAGCTGTTCAGTGACGCGCCAGTCGACGGTGGCGAAGATGCCGCCGGTGCGCTGCTTCTGGCGTCCGCCCCCGGAAACGGTCAGCGCGCCGCCCGACAGCAGGCGCTGTTCGGCATAGTTGATGTCCTGATTGAAGTAGAAGAGGCCGGTCGTGACATCGAAGGCCCCGAAGGTGCCCGCGTAGCGCAGCTCGTTGCTGAACTGCCACTGGTGGATGTTGTTGCGCGAGTGCAGGTTCGTCGCCGGCGAGCCGTCGACATCGGCGGCCGAGTCGTTGGACAGCGCGCGCACGGCGGCGATGTTGGTGATCTTGCCGTCCCCAAAGGCTGTGTCGATGTTCAGCTCGGCGATGCCCTGATCCCAGTCGGTTTTCACGAAACCGGCATAATTCTGGTTCACGCGGAAGCTGTCGCGCGGATAAAGTCCATGATTGGTCACCGCCGGGCCGTCGCCGCGAATCCGGCCATGTTCGTAGCGCAGGACGAGATCGAAGCTATCGTTGGGCTGCAGGCGCAACGCCGAGCGCATGATCAGGGTTTTGCTGCCGCCGATCTTCTTGCCGTCGAAGTCGTTTTTGAACCAGCCATCGTCGTCGTTGTAATAGACCGCCACCTTGCCGCTCAGCACATCGCCGGCGATCGGACCCGACACCGAGATGCTCGCCCGCTTTTCCAGGCCGGTCGATAGTCCCGCCTTCGCGTCAAGGCGGAAGCGGTTCGACGGGGTGGTGGTGCGCAACAGCACAGCGCCGCCGGTGACGTTGCGACCAAACAGCAGCCCCTGCGGGCCGCGGAGGATTTCGACGCCTTCAAGGTCGAAGGTGTCGAACAGAACGCCCGCGCTGACGCCCAGATAGACGCCGTCGACGAACACGCCGACGGTGGGGTCGATCGAGGGGATCGAGCTGTTGATCCCGAGGCCGCGGATCGAGAAGTTCGCATAGCCGGGCGTCGTGCCAACGCTTTCGAGCGAAGCGTTCGGAACCGCATAGCTGACGCTCGAGATAGAGCGCGCGTGGATGCTGTCGAGTTCGTTCGAACCGAAAGCGGTGATCGCGATCGGCACGTCCTGGACGTTCTGGGCCGATCCGCGCTTGGTCGCGGTCACGACAATGTCGCCAAGGCCGCTGCTGCCGGACTGCGCTTCTTCCTGCGCGCTGTCGTCCCGCGCGGTTTCATCCTGCGCGAATGCGGGCGCAGCGATCATCATGGCGGCGAAGCCGACCCCCGTCAAAAGACGCTTGCTGTGTGTGTTCATTGTCCACTCCCTGGTGAATCGCGCTTCCGTTCTTCCTTTCGGTGGCGGTTCGCCTCGAAGGGGGTGCGCTGGCTTTAAATCATATCGCCGCCCCTTGAAGAGCGGTCGGCCCCCGTTCTTTCTTTGCGGCGGCAAGGGCAATGTGCGCGGCGGGTTGGGCGCCGATAATCACAAGCGCGATTCCGTGCAGGGGCGATCAATCCAGAATGAGATTTTCGGCATGTCTCGCGGCTTTCGCACCGCTATCCCGCCGCCGCGATGCAAAGACTCCCGGCAAATGGGAGACAAATCAATGGGTAGCATTCGCACCGAAATCGAAAACCATGTCGCGCTCGTTACGCTTGATAACGCGCCGGTCAACGCCGCCGCGCTGGACATGCTCCAGGAACTCACCGACGTCTTCGACAGCTTCAACGACCGCGACGATGTCCGCGTCGCCGTGCTCACCGGAGCAGGCAAATGCTTCAGCGCCGGCGCCGATCTGAAAAATCGGCCTGACCTCTCGATCCCCGGAACGCGCTGGAACCGCAACCGCGTCGTCCGTGAAGTTGCCTATTCGATCGCCGATTGCGCCAAACCCGTCATCGCCGCCGTCAATGGCCCCGCACTTGGCGCCGGCTTCGGCCTTGCCGCGAGCTGCGACATCATCGTGGCGTCCGAAAACGCCGTCTTCGGCCTGCCCGAAATCGACGTCGGCCTGATGGGCGGCGGCAAGCATACGTCGCGCATCGTCCCGCACTCGCTGACGCGGCGGATGATGCTCACCGGCTATCGCGCGCCCGCGTCCGAAATGTACCGCCGCGGCATCATCGAGGCCTGCCTGCCAGCCGACGAACTTCTGCCCTATTGCATGGAGATGGCGGCGGTGATCGCGTCGAAGAGCCCGCTCGCGACATGCTATGCCAAGGACAGCATGCGCACGATCGAGAATATGACGCTGCGCGACGGCTATATCTACGAACAAGGTAACACGGCGAAGCTGTCGACGTCTCATGATGCGCAGGAAGCGGTGGCGGCCTTTGTCGAAAAGCGCGCGCCTGTGTTCCGCGGCTGCTGACCGGAGCGGGCGTCATGGACTGGAATTTTGGCGACCTGCTGGACGCGACCGCGGCGCATGTGCCGGGCGATCGGCCCGCGATCATTCGCGGGGATCATGTTACCAACTGGGTCGATTTCGACGCACGCTCGAACCGGTTGGCGCGCGCGATGCTGGCGGCCGGTCTGCCCGTCGGCGCGCGCATCGCGATCCTCGCGCGCAACATCCCCGAATTCATCGAGATTGCTGCCGCCGCGTTCAAGGCGCGGCTGACGCACGTCAATCTGAACTACCGCTACACGACGTCCGAGATCGAATATGTGCTGCGCGACTGTCAAGCGGCAGGGCTTTTCTATCAGGACGAGTTCGGTCCGGTCGTCGCGCCGCTGATCGGCGGTCCTATCGACCATCTGACCTATGCCGTGCAGATCGGCGGTGACGGTGCTTATGATGGCATCGTGTCGGAGGGTGATGCGTCGCCGCTGGGGATCGTGCGGTCGCCCGACGATGGGTACCTCCTCTATACCGGCGGCACCACCGGACGTCCGAAAGGCGTGATGTGGCGTTCGGCTGACGCGCGGCGCTCGCAGCTCGAATCGCCCGTCGCGGTATCGACGCCGGCGAGTATGGACGACCATATCGCGCAGGTGCTGAAAGGCGCAGCCGGCCGCGTCATGCCGGCCTGTCCGTTGATGCACGGCGCAGGGCTCAACAGTTCGCTTGCCGAATTGCTCGTCGGCGGTACCGCGGTGCTGCTGCCGTCGGACCGCTTCAGTGCAGAGGAATTGTGGAGCGAGGCCGAGCGGCAGGGCGTCACCCGCATCCTGATCGTCGGCGACGCCTTTGCGCGCCCGATGGCGGATACGCTGCTCGCCAATCCGGGGCGCTGGGATCTGAGCGCGCTGCGGCTGATCTCGTCGGCGGGGCTGATGTGGTCCGAACAGGTGAAAGCGGCGCTGCTTGAGGCGCTGCCCCAACTCACGCTGCTCGACATTCTGGGCGCGTCCGAAGCCTCGGGCTTCGGCTATGCGATTACCAACAAGGATCGCGCCACGCCAACTGGGCTGTTCGAACCGGGTCCGCAGACGGTGATCATCGACCAGGAGACGGGCCGCGTACTCGCCGACGACGAAGTCGGTTCGGGTTGGCTCGCACGCCGACCGCCGTTCGGCGCCGGCTATCACGGCGATCCTGAAAAGACCGCAAGCGTCTATCGCACCATCGAGGGGCAGGCCTATGCGGTTCCGGGCGACATGGCCGAGCGCCTGCCCGACGGGCGCTTCCGCCTGCTTGGTCGTGGCAGCATGTGCATCAACACCGGCGGCGAAAAGGTCTTCGTCGAAGAGGTCGAGGAGGCGCTGAAGCGCATCGACGGCGTCGCCGATGCGATGGTGTTCGGCCTGCCCGATCCCAAGTGGGGCAGCGCCGTCACCGCGCTGATCGAGGCAGGCGACAGTCCCGACGATCAGGCGCTTCGCGCGGCGCTCTCGCGCGACCTTGCCGCCTACAAGCAGCCGCGCACGATCATTCGCGTTGCGGTCCTGCCGCGCCATGCGAGCGGCAAGAGCGACTATCGCAGCGGGATGGATCTCGCGCGCACCGAAATTTCAGCCCGGATGTCCACTGGCTGATCGTCTCCGGCCTGCTGCGTCCGGGGCGGACGTGCGGGCCGGAGACTTCACCGCCCGACGACCGACTTACCGCTTCTCCCAAGGACTTCCGATGCAACAGGCCAATCCCACCCGCGACACGTCTCCCCGCCGCCTCGACGCGCTTATTATCGGCGCCGGCTTCGGCGGCATGTATGCCTTGCACCGCACACGCGGCATGGGGCTCGACGCCCATCTGATCGAGGCCGGCGACGATGTCGGAGGCACCTGGTACTGGAACCGCTACCCCGGTGCGCGCTGCGACGTGATGAGCATCGATTACAGCTATTCCTTCTCCGACGAGATCCAGCAGGAGTGGACGTGGAGCGAGCAATTTGCGGCGCAACCCGAAATCCTGTCCTATGCGCGCTTCGTCGCCGACAAGCTCGACCTGAAACGCGACATCAGCTTCGAAACGCGCGCGACCGCGGTCCATTATGACGAAGAGGCGGCGCTGTGGCAGATCGAGACCGATCGCGGCGAGGTCTATGAGGCGCGTTATTGCCTGATGGCAACGGGGCCACTGTCGGTACCGAAGCAGCTCGATATTCCGGGTGCCGACAAGTTCAAAGGCGAGCTCTATCTCTCGGGCAAATGGCCGCACCATGACGTCGATCTCAAGGGCAAGCGCGTCGCGGTGATCGGCACCGGCTCGTCGGGCATCCAGATCGTTCCTGTCGTCGCCGAGCAGGCCGAGCATCTTTACGTCTATCAGCGCACGCCGAGTTTCACGCTGCCGATGCGCAACCGCAAGCTCGACGAAGAATATGTCGCGCATATCAAGGCGCATTATCCCGGGCTGCGTGCCGCGGCGCGCCACTCGCTGACCGGCGGCGTCCGCCCGATCACCCACCGCCCGGTGTTCAGCGTGACGCCCGCAGAGTGCCAGAAGCTGATGGAAGACGCTTGGGCGCACAGCGGCCTGTCCTTCCTCGGCCTCTTCTCCGACCTCCTCACCAATCGCGATGCGAACGAGGTCGTCGCGGAGTTCGTGCGCGGCAAGATTGCCGAGGTGGTGAACGATCCCGACACCGCGCGCCGGCTGACCCCGCGTGGCTATCCGATCTTTGCGCGCCGTCCGTGCCTCGATACCGGCTATTATGAAGCCTATAACCGGGACAATGTGACGCTGAAGGATTGCCTCGAGCATCCGATCGTCGAGATCACCGAAAAGGGCATCCGCACCGCCGAGGGCGAGGTCGAGGTCGATATCATCATCGCCGCGATCGGTTATGACGCGCTGACCGGCGCGATGCTGTCGATCGATATCGAGGGCCGCGACGGGCGCAAGCTCAAGGACAAATGGGCCGATGGCGGTCGCTCGCACCTCGGCCTGATGATCGAGGGTTTCCCGAACCTGTTCGTCATCGCGGGCCCGAACGGCCCGTCGGCGCTCGCCAATTTCATCTTGCTGAACGAGCAGAATGTCGATTGGGTCTGCGACTGTATTGAGCATATGCGCAGCACCGGCCTGCGCTCGATCGAGGCGAATGCAGACGCCGAGGATCGCTGGATGGAGAAGGTTACGACGCTGGGCTCGCTGTCGCTCTATCCGACCGCGAACACCTGGTATACCGGCGCCAATGTGCCGGGCAAGCCGCGGACATTTCCGGTCTACATCGGCGGACTTGGCCGCTATCGCGAAATCTGTTCCGACGCAGCGGCGGATGGCTATCGCGGCTTCACGCTACGATAGGTCCGGCGCGCGTTCTGATCGGGAGTGAGCGATATGTCGTCCGATAGGCTGTTCGAGCCACTGCCTCTCGCCCGCGGCGAGCCGATGAAGAATCGGCTGATGCTTGCGCCGCTTACCAACCGGCAGAGCCACCCCGACGGCACCCTGTCGGATGCCGAGCGCAATTGGCTGGAGATGCGCGCGGCCGGGGGCTTTGCGCTGACGATGACCGCCGCCGCACACGTCCAGCCGGTGGGCCAGGGCTTCACCGGACAACTCGGCGTCTTTGCCGACGATCATCTCGAAGGCCTGACGGCGCTCGCGAACGGGCTCAGGGCGCGCGGCTCCCTCTCGTCGCTCCAGCTTCACCATGCCGGCAGCCGCGCCGAGCCCGAGCTCATCGGCGCCCCGGTGGCGCCGTCGGAAGTGCCCGAACGCAATGTCCGCGCCCTGTCCCAGGGCGAAGTGGAAGCGCTGCGCGACGATTTCGTCGCGGGTGCACGCCGCGCCGAGCAGGCGGGCTTCGATGGCGTCGAGATTCACGGTGCACACGGCTATATCCTCGCCGAATTCCTGTCGGCGGCGAGCAACCGGCGGACGGACCGTTATGGAGGCAATCTCGAAAATCGCGCGCGCATCATCTTCGAGATCATCGACGGCATTCGCGCCGTCACGGACCCCGACTTTCAGCTTGGCCTACGGCTTTCGCCTGAGCGTTTCGGGCTGGAGCTGGACGAAATCCGCGATGTGGCGGCCGAAGTGTTGCGGCAGGACAAGATCGACTTCCTCGACATGTCGCTGTGGGATGTCCGCAAGGAACCCGAGGAGGAAAGTTTCAAGGGCCGCCCGCTGATAAGCTTTTTCACCGATCTGCCGCGCGGCAATGTCCGTCTGGGCGCCGCGGGCAAGGTGATGGATGCGGAGGATGCAGCATGGGTGCTGGATGCCGGATGCGATTTCGCCGTTATCGGCCGTGCCGCCATATTGCGCCACGACTTCCCCGAACGCGTGCGCCGCGATCCTACCTATCGTTCGCCCGCGCTGCCGGTGTCGGTGCAGCACCTGCGCAATGAAGGGCTAAGCGACACCTTCATCCATTATATGCGCCGCTGGCCGGGATTCGTCGATACAAGGTGAGTAGTCGCGGGTACATATACTGATCCGCCAACCTGCGTGGGCGCGATGTCATTTTCGATGATGGCTATTGCACGTTCAACAGCTCATTGCCGAGTTAGATACTATTGCTCCATTTGTCCTTGGCACGCGCCTGGGTTATACGGCAGCTATAGCGCATTCTGTTTCCAAAAGGCGACAGTCCGCAAACGGCCACCGTTGCGCTTTCATTTCGATGAGGCCAGACCGAACCCATGCCAATCGAGGCCCAGGTCCGATCGGCTGCGAACGAGCCCCAAGGAGTGGAGGTCGCCCTAACGGGCGACCTCCACCACGTTAGCGCCGTCCTCGCGCTCGGTTACCTTGAAACCTACCCCAAGGAAGCGTTCGATCAGACTGGCGGCCGTTCGCGTGTGCTCGCTAATCTTGACCGTCGTGAACGCGCCGCCACGGGCCAAGGCCATCGGCAGCAGGAGCTGATCTTGCAAATAGGGACCAGCGAAAGNCGTGTGCTCGCTAATCTTGACCGTCGTGAACGCGCCGCCACGGGCCAAGGCCATCGGCAGCAGGAGCTGATCTTGCAAATAGGGACCAGCGAAAGCGCCTGACGCGAGATAGCCTGCCATGCGCTTCGCCGCCGTCTTCGCAAGACGTTCGGCGGGAACACCGAGCTTGCCAAACCCTGACATCAATTCCGTTACATGCTCAAAGCTAGCCTCAAGCAGGAGCGCGTTGCCCGGCCCCTGATCAGCAGGGAGCTGCCGCGTCACGAAGGCCTCCGCAGGCCATTCCAGGAGCACCTTCTGGGCCGCTTTGAGCTCACGATCAGCGACGTCAAACGGGATGCCCGCGACGATCGCGGTCGCTTGCACTGGTCCGGCGACGCCGCGCTCGACGCAAGTGATCGCGCGAAGCGGGGCCGGTTCGATGTCTATTTCGATGCGGCCGCCGCCACGCGGGAAGAAGCCGTGCCGAACCAGCTTTGCCGTAATGGTCGGACCCATGCGATTGATGACAGGTAGAAGCGTTCGCTCGATAAAATCGAACGGAGGCGCCGCCAGGGCATGAGTACCGCCCTCGATCACAAGGCGAGAGGGCGCATTAGCGAGCATCAGCGGCACCATGACTGTCTGAAGCACGAGACCCGTGCTGCCCGCCGTGCCGACGGCAAAGTGATAGTCGCCGGGTGTTACGGCGCCAGGCCGAAAGCTGACGCTGGTCGACCCCACCGCAAGCCCCGAGCATTCGGCGTTGCCGATTACGCAGGCAGCTTCAATCGCGGTCACATGCTGACGCATCAGCCCCGGCTTCTCGCGCCCGCCGCGAATATTCTCAATTGTGAAGGGCTCGCCAGTGAGAAGCGACAGCGCGCAAGCATAGCGCAGCACCTGTCCTCCGCCTTCGCCTTCGGAGCCGTCGATGGTGATCATTATTCTTCTTCCACCAAATCCAGAAACAGCGCGTTCGCCTCGGCTGCGAACGCTTCGCTCGGCGGACGCGCGGGCACTTCGCCGGCACGCACCAGTTCGTCGGCGATCAATGCGTCGATTTCGGGCACGCGCGCGATCGGTCCCGCCTCCCGCGTGGCCGCCTTCATCGCCACCAGGCGCTCGATCTCCTCGGTGGCCGACGGCGACAGGTCGGCTTCGGCCATCAACCGCTGCAGCTGCATCGGCGGCCGGCGCGACGGGTCTCGCCGCAACACGCGGATCGCCAGAGCCGGGCGCAGCGCATAGAAATAGCGCTTCACCGCAACCTCGCTCTCATCCTGTAGCCAGCGTGCGACCGAGGTCCGCCCAAGCTTCGCATAGTGCAGCGCAAAGCCGTTGGGATCGAAATGGCGGTCGATGAGGTCGGCCATCCGCGCGATCACCGGATGCGCGTTGCGATAATGAATCGGCGATTCGACCCATTCGGATAGAACCGAATTGTTGCGCAACATTAGTCCCAGCGCCTTGCGGATGTCCCACCCGTTGAGGTCGATCTCGTCGACGATCGGCCGCTCGATCACATCGCGTACCTGGCTCAGCGCCAGATAGTCGCGACGCGGCCGCACGTAGAGGAAGCGCACATCATAGTCGCTGTCGGGCGACGGGAAGCCCCACGCCCGGGACCCCGATTCAATCGCGAGCAATAGGCGCACGCCATCGTCCGCCTCGATGGCGGCGAGGCGGTTTTCGATCTCATGCCGAACGGCGAGTCCAATGCTCGTCATCTTCCATCTACTGTCCATAAAATCCCGTGGACCAAGGCATCCACCAGAACCACCAACCTTTTGCCTTGCGATCGTCCGAGGTCGCTATGCCGAAATCGCCTATTCCAACCTCCACTTCGGTAAAGGCGGCACGCAATGCACGAATCCGCTTGTTGCCGACGGTCAAAATCAGCCGGTCACCCTCCTCCTCCATAGTCAGGTCGCCAGCATCGGGTTCGAAAACGACCCGCATCGATACAAAGCTATCCGCCTTGGGTTCGCCAAAGTTCGGAACCTCGGAGATGGACGGCGTCAACTGCCCAAGCTTCATCGTCCGATGACAGGCTTCGCCGCCCGCCATCCGATCGATAAGGTTGCGGATCGAACGGCACCCGGCCGGATCTCCGGAAAAGTGCCATTCGCCTGCATGCCTGCTATTCTTCGGATAGCGCCAGACGAAGATCTCGCCGCCCTGTCGCCACTCGGCCACCCAATCGCGCATCAGAGCCCCCCCGATGGCGGCGTGAAGGGTCACCCCTTCACGCACACCACCTGTTTCAACGTATGGACGATCTCGACGAGGTCGGCCTGCGCCGCCATCACCGCCTCGATCGGCTTGTAGGCCTTCGGCGTTTCGTCGATGACGCCTTCGTCCTTGCGGCATTCGACGCCCGCAGTGTCGGCGATATGCTCGTCGAGCGTGACGAGCTTTTTCGCCGCGGTCCGGCTCATGACGCGGCCCGCGCCATGGCTGCAGCTGTCGAACGATTCCGGGTTTCCGAGCCCACGCACGATGAACGATTTCGCGCCCATCGAGCCCGGGATGATCCCCATCGTGCCCTTCGCCGCGCGCACCGCGCCCTTGCGGGTGACGAGCACATTCTCACCGAAGTGATTCTCGCGCGTCACATAATTGTGATGGCAGTTCACCGCTTCGGCCTCGGCCTCGAAAGGCTTGGCTATCTGGCGGCGCAGCGCCGCAATGACGTTCGCCATCATCATGCGCCGGTTCAGTGCCGCGAAGTCCTGCGCCCAGCCGACCGCCTCGACATAATCGTCGAAATGGTCGGTTCCTTCCGGGAAATAGGCGAGGTCCTCATCGGGCAGGTTGATGAACCATTTGCGCATGTCCTTCTTGGCCAGCTCGATGAAGTAGGTGCCGATCGCATTGCCGACGCCGCGCGACCCCGAATGCAGCATCACCCACACCCGCGCATCTTGGTCGAGGCAGAGCTCGATGAAGTGGTTGCCCGTTCCGAGCGTCCCCAGATGGGTAAGGTTGTTGGTGTTCTTCAGCCGCGGATGCTTGGCGACGATATGCCCAAACCGTTCGGCGAGCGTCGCCCAAGCGTCTACAATTGCCGCCGGCGGATCGCCCCACGAGCCTCTGTCACGCTTCGAGCGCCCGACCGAGCGGCCGTGCGGAACCGCCGCCTCGATCGCGCTGCGGATGCCCTCCAGATTGTCGGGCAGATCATGCGCCATCAGCGTCGTGCGCGCCGCCATCATCCCGCAGCCAATGTCGACGCCGACGGCGGCCGGGATTACCGCGCCTTTCGTCGGGATCACCGATCCGACGGTGGCGCCGATGCCGACATGGACGTCGGGCATCGCGGCGACATGTTTGAACACGAACGGCATTTTCGCCGCCTTGGTGAGCTGTTCGCGCGCCATGTCCTCGACGGGTACGCCGCGCGTCCACATCTTGACCGGGCGTCCGCCCTCGACATTCAGCACTTCGTAAGTCGTCTCGGTCATCGCTGACCTCCTTCTCTTCATCTTCATGGTGCCGGCGACGAGGCGTGGCGAGACATTTTTTCTGAGCTACTCCGGCACGCCGGGGGCGGATTTGAACCGCCGTCCTTCCGCGGTGAAGCGGACGCTCTAACCCTGTAGTCCCGCCGGCATTCGCCGACGTGTTTGGGTTGCTGGCAACGAGTTTGTGGCGAGACATCCGGATTTCTCCGGCGCGGAGTCGAACCGCGGGCCTTTCGGCCTGACCGATGTAGTCCCACCGGCATTTGCCAGCATGAAGTGGGCGCCGGCGGCAAGGAAAAGGACGAGACTGCCTAAAAGGCCATCGTGACAGGATGTAGTCCCGCCCGGCATCCGCCGGCGTTTGACAGTCTCGCAGCGGCGAGAGTTGGTGAGACGGCGGTCCTTAAGCTACGTTCCAGCGGCGGGCTTCGAACCCGCATCTCCCAGAGACCTTCAAGAATCTGGGCGCTTTACTCGTCGGACCTTGTTGAGGGATGTAGTCCCACCGGCATCCGCTGCAATTCTGCAAAAACTCGAAGCGTCACGGCGACGAGGGGTTGGAAAGACGTTCCTGCTCTACCACTGAGCTACGGGTCCATAGAGGAACCCGGCGGGATTCGAACCCGCGACCTGGCGATTAAGAGTCGATGTAGTCCTTCCGGCATTCGCCGTGACGCTTCCTTTCATACCTCCGTTTCGTTCACGATCTCCACCCAGTCGCGCGTTTCGCCGGCGGCGAAACGGGCCATCGCGTGGAAAACCGCGTCGGTGAAGCCACCGACATTCATGATGTCCTTCCGGTCCTTGGCCTGCGTGGTGCCATAGGGCTGGATGTCAATGCAGATCAGCTTCGCGGCCGGGTTGCGACCCTTCAGCTTGGTCCACTCGTTCATCGTCGCCGTGGCGCCGCGCCGGGTCGGATCGATCCAGCTTTCATTGTCGGACACGATCACCACCGTATCGACTTTCGCGCGTTCGCGGTTAAGCCGAGCGAGCGGAGCCGAGACGTTGGTGCCGCCACCGCCAATCGCCGCCAGCCGTGCCGCGTTAACCGCGACGCGTGCCTTGGGATCGAGCGCCATGTCGACGACGTCGACATCGAACGGCATCACCCGCGCCGACCGATTGGTGCGCAGTACTGCCGCCGCGACGAGCGCCGCGATGTCGATGCAGCGAACCTTCGAGGTCGCGCCCTTGCGCTGCCCAGTCGCCGCCCAGCTCATCGAGCCCGAGACGTCCGGACAGACCACGACATGGCCCTCCAGCACCGGCACCGTCGCAAGCGACAGTTCGAGCGCCTCCTCGAGCGCAGCCTGGAGGGCAAGCGGAACCGCGTCGCCAACCTGGCCGAGCGCGACCATCAACTGATACGGCGCCGGGCGAACCCGGGCGATCGTATCGGCGTCGGCGAGCCGCGCTGCGATGGCCTGCACCGTTCCCTTCACGTCGAACGCGCCGCTGCGCGCCAGCGTGTTGAGGTTCATGCGCAGCGCCTGCCAGCCGATACGGCCGGAAAGCTCCGCCCACTGCTCCGCCGTCAGCGGAAAAGCGGTCAGCCATTCGAACGGCACCGGGGGCAGCGCGCCCTTGGGATTGCGCTTCCAGGCCTCGAACGCCGCGATTTCCGCTGGCAGCGCCGCGACATCATAAGGCTTGCCGATCAGCCAGCCATAGAAGGCGCGGCGTTCGGCCGAAGCCGGCGCCGGGTGGACCATACGGACGATGTCGGCGAGGCTAGGGTCCTTGCCCGTTGCCGCGGCCATCAGCTGCGGCATCGAGGCATTCTCCAGCCACTCGCGGACGAGCCGCTTCGGACGCGAACCGAGCGAACGACGGCCGACCTGGCCCGAGCGCATGATCTGCACGAAATTGCGCAGCATGCGGCCATTGTCGATCACGCGGCCGAAGACGCGTACCGCAAGGTCGGGGTCGGCGACGGTCAGATAGGCGGCGAGCAACGCCGGCATATCCTTCATCGCGCCCGACTTGCGAGTATAGACCGCAGCCTTGGCTACGAAATCGGAAGGCACCGCCTGCGCAGCCGTCAGAATGTCCGCGAGCTGCGCGTCTGCGCCCGAATAAAAGCCCTCCGACAGCGTGCCCGTTACGGCAAGCTGCGCGAGCTTCGCTTCGGCGCCATAGGCATAGGCAG
The DNA here is from genome assembly GCF_059693785.1 of Sphingopyxis sp. CR5. NCBI lineage: Bacteria > Pseudomonadati > Pseudomonadota > Alphaproteobacteria > Sphingomonadales > Sphingopyxidaceae > Sphingopyxis > Sphingopyxis sp. CR5. The sequence goes on from NZ_JCATIE010000019.1 coordinate 37,947, forward strand.
CACCACCGGCGTCATTCACCGCGTCGGTCTGCGGCAGGAAGCGCGCGAGGGCGCTTGAGAAAAGCGACTTGTTGGCCATCGTCCAACTCCAAAATCGTCAGAACCTTTTGGGGGCGGCCGGCCCATTCCGGCCGCCCCTCTGTTCCGCGCTGCCGGGTGACGTGATCCCGACGCATATAGCCCTGCAGAAGGCGTGCCAAATGGCCGAAAACGATCAGATGAATTATCATCGTATTGATATTAAACGATAATTATTCTTACTGCGAATGCAGCCCAATCGTCGCATGTCGGAAAGTGTGAGATACTGGTATAGTTGATTATATTTTGATATAAATGACCGTATGAAACCCCTCACCGTCATCGGCTTTCTCGGCTCGACGCTCGATGCCGCGAAGTTCGGACCTTCGCGCTGGAACAAGTGGCGGCCCACGGTCAGCATTTGCATGCAGGAGGATCTGCGGGTCGACCGCTTCGTGCTGCTCCACGGCACCTACCACCGCCGCCTCGCCGACTATGTCGCTAACGATATCCGCGACGTGTCGCCCGAGACCGAAGTGGCTCCGCACCTGCTCGACTTCGACGACCCGTGGGACTTCGAAGAGGTTTATGGGAAGCTCCTCGACTTCGCGCGCAGCTTTCCGTTCGATCCCGACAATCAGGATTATCTGATCCACATCACGACGGGCACGCACGTTGCGCAGATCTGCCTCTTCCTGCTGACCGAAGCGCGCTACCTGCCCGGGAAGTTGCTCCAGACCCAGCCGCAGCGGGGTGCGCCGCAGCCTGTGGGCACCTGGAGCGCCATCGATCTCGACTTGTCGCGATACGACAGCATCGCGACGCGCTTTGCCGAAGCGAGCGCGGAAAGCGCCAGCTTCCTCAAAAACGGGATCGAGACGCGCAACGTCGCCTTCAACCGCATGATCGACGAAATCGAGCAAGTCGCGGTGCGCAGCCGCGCCCCGATCCTTCTGATGGGCCCCACCGGCGCGGGGAAGAGTCAGCTGGCACGCAAGATCTATGAGCTCAAGAAGCTGCGTCACCAGATCGGCGGCGCCTTCGTCGAGGTCAACTGTGCGACCCTCAAGGGTGACAGCGCGATGTCGGCGCTGTTCGGGCACCGCAAAGGTGCCTTCACTGGCGCGGTCCAGGATCGGCCCGGCTTGCTCAAGACGGCTGACAAGGGCGTCCTCTTTCTCGACGAGATCGGCGAGCTCGGCCTCGACGAACAGGCGATGATCCTGCGGGCGATCGAAGACGGGCTGTTTTTGCCGGTAGGCGCCGACAAGGAGACCGCGAGTGCGTTCCAACTCATTGCTGGCACCAATCGCGACCTTGTCGATGAAGTCGAGGCTGGTCGGTTCCGCGAAGATCTCTTTGCTCGCCTCAACCTCTGGACATTCAGGCTTCCGGGGCTTGCCGAGCGCCGAGAGGATATCGCCCCAAACCTCGACTATGAGCTCGAGCGCTTTGCCGAGCGCGAAGGAACGCGGGTGACGTTCAACAGGGAAGCGCGCGATCGCTATCTGCGTTTTGCCGAGGATCCCGCTTCCCGTTGGCGCGGTAATTTCCGTGACCTCGCCGCCAGCATCACGCGCATGGCAACGCTCAGTCCCATGGGGCGCATCGACGTCGACACCGTCGCGTTCGAAACATCGCGGCTTCGCTCGCTCTGGTCGGGCGAGAAGAACGCGGGCGATGCGCTCGAACGCCTGTTATCGAAGGATCAACTCGCGCAAATCGATCCGTTCGACCGGGTTCAGCTCGCTTACGTCCTCGGGGTCTGTCAGGGCTGCAGCAGCCTGTCTGCCGCGGGGCGGCAATTGTTCTCGGCCTCACGGCAACAGCGCAGCTCGACGAACGACGCGGACCGGTTACGCAAGTATCTCGCGCGATTTAAGTTGGATTGGAGCCGTGTAACCGGCAAAAATTAGCGCTCGTCCCAGAAGGAACGGTGAGCAACGGACATGCCCCGACGCGAGCGAGGAATGTCCGCTATCCTACATGTCCAGTCATAAAGCTGACTGGCCGCAATCGGCCAACTGTGCTCGGTAGCGAACTCTGGCGTCCCGTTCGATTACGGCGAACCTGCGAGCGGAACTCACTCCTGTTCCATGGAGAGCGCTCCAGCGGTCCGGGCCTGCGTTCTTTTGAATGGCGGGGCCGGTACGCAATATCGGCGCCTGCGCTTTTTCCCCGCCGGCGTTGCCGGCTCCTCGCGCTCGCTTCGCTCCAAAAAGCTTGGCCCCTCCATCCTCCGCTGGCGCTCCGGCCCCTCCGGGTGCGTCCGCGGCAGCTGCCGCCATTCATCTGGAACGCGGCGCCGGACATGCGCCGTTGCGGCCAGCCGGTTGAGCGCAGCGGCTTGCCGGCAGATGACGCATCGCCCGAGGCCGCCGTGGTGCGGGCGCAAGCGGAATGAAAACAGGCGAACGAAGGCAGCCGGGTGTGGGCGGATCGTCGGCCCGGACACCCTCCCCGTGAAATTCGAGGCGGCGCCCCCCGCGCGAAGCGGACGGCTTATCCTCCCGGCCCTGCCGGCGTCCCCGAGCCGAAACCTTGCGAAGCCGCGCAGCGCGCCGGTCCGACCGGGACGGCGAGCGAGCGCCAGGCCGATGTGGCAGCGACAAGCCCCGAAAGCGCGGAAACTACAATGGCGGCCATCCCCTCCCCGATCAGCAGGCAGCCCAAGCCGCGCCCGGCCTGACAACCCGCGGCGCTCGCCGGAATCGCGAAGACGCCCATGACCAAAAGACGCATCGCCGCGGAGCGCAGACGCTGAGCGAGAAGCCGCCCGAACAGGAAAATCGCGATAGTCGCGCCGAGGCCGGAAGCAACCGCAGTCGCATAGCCATGTCCCGCGCCGGCAAGATGGAGCGCAGCCCAGACGCCAGCATAGACCGGCAGTGCATAGGCCGCGGCCCGCAAAATCAGCCAGGCGATGCAGAACGCAGCGGCGATGCCAAGCAGGATGAAGAGGGTCATGACCGTCCTTCGACGAGGACGGCCCGCCGCCTTCTCCCACGGCAGTTCCTCGCAAAACGGCCGGCAAGGTGGAACCGGGGCCAGCTCCACCTCGCGTGCGGCGTGCGATGCTCAGCGATTGAACGGGTCATATTCGCAGACGATGCAGGCCGGATCGCCGTCGAATTCGTCGAGCGGCATGACCGAATAGCCTTTTGCGGTTTCGATGAGGATGATGATGGTCATCATCGTGCGGGCGAGGTTCCAGCCGAGCGATTGGGCGGTTGAAAGCGGCATTTCGAGGCTCCTGCAACGGAGCGGGACCATTCCCGCTCGACAGTCGCCCCGCCGGACGGGGACAGGCCGAAGTCACCGCGGCCAGGCCGCGGCCCAAGCTTGCGCAGGGATCCCCTGGGGATTGACTTGGGAAGGCCGGTCCTCGGCCAAGGGAGTAGCGGCAATCGAGAGCGGAGATGGTCCTGCAGCGGACGAACCGAACAGAATTGCCTCCCCCTGGCCCCATCGCTCGCCCGGCTGTCATCCCATGATCATTGTCCTCGCCGAGCCCCGGCCCCAGGAACGGCGTCCGCGTCCCGCCGCCGACTCCGACCGGGAGAGAAGGAGATAAGCCGAAAGATGGAGTATCCTCGGGCAAGCGACTTGCGTGACTATCTGCTCTGGCAGGCCGATGGCTGGGCTTTCCCGCCGAGCGAATGGGAAGCACAGATTATCGAGGAACTGCGGACCATGAAGGGGTATCGCATTCCTCGCCTCCCCGAGACCGATTTGATCGAACTCGGCCTGCAACCCAACAAATGTCACGAAAACGCCCGCTGGTGCGCACGGAATGACGTGCGTGGCGGGACGACGGCGATTACCGGCTGGTGGCTTCAAGGCATGGAGTTCCTCCTTCACAGCGTGGTCTCTTATGACGGCGAGCTTTGCTGCGTGACGCCGTCCGCGCTCGGCGAGAGCGAGATCCGCTTCTATCCCGATCCCCTCATCGAATGGACCGAGCGCGAGGGAGAGCGCGTAGCGACACGAGGCGGCCGGATCGTCGGTCTCGGCGTCCGCCCCTTTCCCGCCTTCACGATCGCCCAGCATGAGCTGGTCAGGATGCGGCTGAAAATCGGGATGCAGCCCGAGCAGGCGATGACCTTCAGCCGCATCGAGCTCGAGCGGCTGCTCGCGCGGCATCTCTCGCCCGAGGAGCGCGCGCTCGTCGGCGACTTCTGAAAGAGAAAAAGGGCTCCGCCCGGAGGCGGAGCCCGAGCGCCGCTCAGCTCGGCGGGTTCCAGATGAGAACCTTCTTCATCGGATCGTCGCCGGGCGCGTTCGCGACATTGGCGTAGATGCTCCCGAACTCGGGAGCCGAGAGCGACACCGACACATATTCGGCGCCGGTCGCCTGCGCGGTGCGGATCCAGCCGGCGCCGAGTTCGAAGCCGTTCTTGCGGCTGATGACGCGATAGTCGGGTTCGCTGTCCTTGGCTTTGCGGCCGTTCGGGACGATCGCGATCGGCGCGGTGACGGTGAGGGTCGCGAGCGTGCCCTCGAAGCTGCCGTCGGGCTTGACGGTAAGATTTGCGATGGTGGCCATATCCTGTCTCCTTGTGGCTCGGGGACCATCCCCGATGGCGCCGAAAGGAGGGGCCGCGCGCCGCCGTCACCGAGCGGCACGCGAGGGCGAACCCCGCAAGGGGTTGACGGCATTAGGCAAGCCGAGCCCCGAAGAAGGGCGGCAGGAAGGAGGAAGTCCCGCCACAGGGGTGGATATCCGGCCACCGCCGCGTCCGCGGCCCGGACCCGCCGCCTGCTGACGATGCCAATGCCATCCGTCCCTGCGGACGAATGGGCATGATGTTTGGACTCGCGCCGCCGCGCGCCTTTGCATAAAGGCCATTGCATGACCGCCATCGGAACCAAGATCGAGGAGACGGGAACGCTGCTGCGCGAAGCAGGCGGGTTCATCCTGCGCCGCGATCTCGGCGGACGCTGGGCGCTCGACCTGCACCGCGTTCCCGTCGATCATATCGAGAAGCGCGTACGGATCACCGGCTTCGTCGTCGGCGAGAATCTCGTCGATGTCGTCGGCGTATCGCCGGAAGCGGCTTCGCCGCGCTAGCCGGCGGCGACGATGGCCGTCCTGGACCGCATCAGTCGATCCGCGCTGCTCATGGCCGCGTTCGCGCTCGCCCCGGGCGTTACCGCGCAGGATGTCAGCGGCCCGGCGCGCGCGTCGGACGGCGACTCGCTCAGCCTGACCGGTATCGCCGTGCGTCTGCACGGCGTCGATGCGCCCGAGCTTGCCCAAAGCTGCAGCCGCGATGGCGCCGCCTGGGCGTGCGGCCGCGCGGCGGCCGACACGCTCGCGGCGCTCGTCGAAGGCAGGACCGTGCGATGCGAGCAGCGCGACATCGACGATTATGGCCGCGTCGTCGCGACGTGCCGCGCGGGCGACCTCGATCTTTCGGCCGCGATGGTCGATGCAGGGCTCGCGATCGCGCTGCCGCATTTCACCGCCGCTTATGTTGCCAACGAAGCGCGGGCGCGCGAGCAGCGCCGCGGCATCTGGGCGGGCGCGTTCGAGCGGCCGAGCGACTATCGCGCCGCGCACCCGGCGCCGCGGCAAAGACCCGCGCCGCAGGCCGCGCCGCGCCGCAGCCCGTCGCCACCTTCCCCTTCCGGCGTCTTCTACCGCAACTGCGCCGCCGCGCGCGCCGCGGGCGCCGCGCCGCTCTATCGCGGCCAGCCGGGCTATCGGCCGGAGATGGACGGCGACGGGGATGGTATTGCGTGCGAGCCCTACCGCGGTCGCCGCTGAGCGGCTTCACACCTTTTTAGTGCAAATCTTGATTTTTGATCATAAAAGGATCATATCCGCTAACGAAAGGAGCCTTTCATGGCGACGGCAGCGGCGAGGACGATCGACAGGAAGGGCCTGACCGGCCCGGCGCTGCGCACCTTTTTCAACATCGCCGATGCCTGGGACCTGAGCGAAGGCGAGCAGATGGCGATCCTCGGACTCGACAGCCGCTCGACGCTGCAGAACTGGAAGCGTGGCGCCGTCGCCGCGCTGTCGAAGGATGCGCTCGAGCGGATTTCTTATGTGATGGGCATCTACAAGGGTCTCCAGATCCTCGTTCCGGCGACCGCCGATCAATGGGTGCGCAAGCCGAACAAGGCGAAGATTTTCGGCGGGAGATCGGCGCTCGACCGGATGGTTTCGGGCAATGTCGCGGATCTTTATGTCGTGCGGCAATATATCGACGGGCAGCGCGGCTGAACCCGTGCCCGCCGACATCAACGTCACCGCGACGCGCTGGGCGCCCTGCTACCGCATTATCCCGAGCCGTTTTCCGCCGGTCGGGCTGTTCGACAAGGTCGCGCGGCCCGAGGATCTCGAGGCGGTCTTCCTGATCGAGGCGATGACCAACGATCGCCTGCGCGACGAAGCCGGCGATCTCGCGCTCGTACCGGCGGACGACCGCGTCGCGGGACCCGGAACGACGCCGATCATGGCTGCCTTCACGCACCTCAATCCGCAAGGCAGTCGCTTTACCGACGGCAGCTTCGGCGTCTTCTACGCCGCCCTCACCCTCGACACCGCGATCGAAGAGACGAAGCACCACCGCGCCAAATTCCTCGCCGCCACCGACGAGCCCGCGCAGGAGATCGACATGCGCGTCTATGCGGTCGATCTCGACGCCCATCTCCACGACATCCGTGACCTCGCGGACAGCCACGCGCATCTCTACGACCCCGACAGCTATGGCCAGGCGCAGCGCTTCGCGGCCGAACTGCGGGGCGCCGGCTCGGACGGCATCCGCTACCATAGCGTCCGCCACCAAGGCGGCGAATGCGCCGCCGCCTTCCGGCCCCGCCTCCTGTCGAACTGCCGGCAGGAACGGCATCTGTGCTATGTCTGGGACGGCACCGCGATCAGCATGATCTACGAGAAGAAGAAGCTCGAGACCTGAACCCGAACGGGGCGATGCCAACGAAGTCAGCTGCGGCGCAAGGCGCGAAGGCCGTTGCCCACCGCTACGCTCTCCGACATCCGCTATCGACGTCAGGCCATCGCCGATCGATCCCGAGAGCTATCGAGGCGGTCGAGGCAGGCCGCGATGCGGCGCCAGACCGCAACCCCCTCGGAATCGTCCGCGAGCGCGAGCGCGCCGATACGTTCGGCGACGAAGGCGGGCGCCTGCTCGCCATGCTGCCGCTCGACGGCAAGCGCGCAGGCCCAGATATGCTCGTCGGGCGTCAGATTTCCCATGCGCTTCATCGATATGGCACTTCGCTTCAAAAAAGGCTGCGCGCCATGTTCCACAGACCGACAAGGAAGGACCCAATCACGATGACGCATGCGATCGCGAACTCGATCTTGAAGGCGCGTCTCCGCCACCGCCCCGGCCCGTTATCTCTCATCGGGGCAATATGGCAGGATCGCCCCGAACGGGAAACCCGGTGATCAAGGTTTCCCGAAACATCCCCGCAAGCCGACGACGCCGCAGCAAGGAAGACAATTAGCGACGAGGTCGCCGGCCCGGAGGGCCAGAAAAAATGCGCTCTTGGCCCGGCCGCAGCGGGGCGGCGTGCGTGCGGGGGCGACGGGTCGGCCATAATCCCATTATGGCCTGAACAGCGCGAAGCGCTGTTCACCCGGCACCTGCTTAGCCGCCGCCCCGCCAGGAAGCCGGGCCAAGTGCGCCCGCGCGGCCCCGCATCGGCGCGACCCCTGGCCGAGCCTGCGAGGCCAGAGTGCGCTCCTCAGCTGCCGCGCTCCGTCCAATCCGGCAATGAGGACAATTGCCCTCCCGCTCCCCGATCCATCCAGATTGAGGAGAGATTGGCTTGCCAGATCAGCCGCCTCCCGCCAGAGTCGATGCGGAAATGAAAAGCGAAATCGACCATCTCCCGGCGAAACAGCAAGGCGAACTCACCCGCATCACGCAGCTGCTGATGGAGGAGTTCGCGCGCTCGATCGAGCGCGCAACGATGGCATGGAAGCGCAACGGCAAGATCCTCAAGATCATCCTGTTCGGCAGCTATGCGCGGAGCGACTGGGTCGACGAGCCCGACAATGGCTATCAGTCCGACTTCGACCTCCTCGTCATCGTCAGCCACGAGGACCTGACCGACATTGCCGACCATTGGTATGTCGCCGAGGACAAGATCCTGCGCGACCCCGCAATCGACCGCACGGTCAACATCATCGTCCACACGATGCAGGATGTGAACCAGGCGCTGCGGCGCGGCGAATATTTCTGGGTCGACATCATCCGAGACGGCATTGCGCTCTACGAACTGCCCAACCATCCGTTGACCGCGCCGCAACCGATGACACCAATTGACGCCCACAAGATGGCATCGGAGTACTTTGCCACCCACCTCAAAAAGATCGACAGTGCTCTGAAAATCGCGCGATTTGCGTTGGGCGAAGGCGAAGCAAATGACGCGGCATTTCTTCTGCACCAAGCTGTGGAACGCGCCTACGGCTGCTTCCTCCTGACGCGCACCTTCTATTTCCCTCGCTCCCACAATATCAAATTTCTCCGCTCGCTCGCCGAGGACAAGGAACAGCGACTGGTCGCGGCATGGGCGCGCGATACCAAGATCGATCGCCGCCGCTTCGAGCTTCTGAAGCGCGCCTATGTCGAGGCGCGCTATTCGCCAAACTATGAAATCAGCGCGGATGACCTTGCAGCCCTAGCGGAAGCAGCGAAGAAACTGCGCGACATCGTCGAGCAGCTCGGCAACGAGCGGATCGAGCAGTTGTGCCGCGAAGCCGCCGAATGACATTTGCCGCGTTGCGGCATGAAGAGGCCGCCGGGTGGCCGCCGCATATATGCAGCCTTGTCGAAAGCGGCGGCGCGGGCGCCAAGCCTGTTCTCAACACCCGGCGGCGCCTCGCTCAGTCCACAGGATTCCAGAGGATCGCGAAGGTCCGGTCATCATCCTGACCGGCCGCACGGCCGAGGTTGGCGTAGATGCGGCGCGGCCCAAACTCGGGCGCAGCAAAGCTCAGTGAGACATAGGCCTTGCCCGAGACCTCGCCGACCCGGATCCAGCCCGCGCCGATTTCGACCTGGTCGGAGTAGACCCGATAGTCGGGCTGAATATCGCCGGATTTCGAACGGTTCGGGCGAACTTCGATCGCCGCGCGGATGAAAAGCGTGCGAAGCTGCCCGACGAATCCATCCTCGATCGTGCCGTTGACGAAGCCGATTGCGGCCATGATGTATCTCCTGGTGCAAGCGCGCCGAGGCTGGCTGACTTTCTTCCCCCGGCGTGCCGCCGTTCCTCGCGCAATCAAGAAACTCCGCCCTGCGCCGTCCTCCGCAGATGCTCCGGGCCTGCGGCTGCGGCGCCGGTTCCTTGCCGCCCTTCGATGCGCATCGAGGCCGCAATGGCGCGGTCCGACAGTAGAAGAAAGGATCAGGACATGGCCAGGATCGGCAGCTTCAAGAAGGTCTCGGGCGAATATCGGGGCCAGATCAGCACCCTCGCGTTGCAGTCGAAGTCGGTGCGCATCACGCCCGAGCAGAACCCGAACGGCAACGCCCCCAGCCACCGCGTCTTCGTCGGCGACGCCGAAGTCGGCGCCGCCTGGAGCAAGACGACGCAGGACGACCGGCCCTATCTGTCGGTCAAGCTCGACGATCCGAGCTTCCTGGGCCCGGTCTTCGCGCAGCTCTTCGAGGGCGACGACGGCGACTATGATCTGGTCTGGAACCGCCAGCCGCGTCGCGGTAGCGACTGACCGCGACGCTTATCGCCCGGCCTTGGCCGGGCGATATTAGCGCCAGATTGAGGGCGTCTCCGTGTGGCGAACGGATAAGGATGGGGTATGGTCGTCGCTTATGCGCCGGTAACCGTCACGCTGATTTCTGCAAAAAAGCGTCGTTATTCCGCGCCTTGTCCTCGGTTCTGTCGTGGGAGCATCTCTATGGACCAGACGATCGACTGGCAGTCGCCATATTTTCCGAAGATATTCGAACGATATGATCGGGCGGATTTTGCGCAGGAGTTCCTGCGCCGCAATCCCGCTTACCGGAGCCAATATGCCGCTGCCCGAACCTGCGTGCGGGCGCCCGGCGAGGCGCTTTTGCGCCTCGCGCGCCGTTGGGGGCTGGTCTTTCGCCCCGGACCCCGCCGCTAGCGCCGCCGAGGCGCCGGCACTCTGGCATCCCCGCGCCTGCGCGCATGTGGCCATCGCCCAACCGGCGCCCGCCGGGCACGCCGCAGCGCGGCTCGCCGATCTGGTGCGCGGCGACCGGGTGGCGAGCGAAATCATCGCGCATCGCGAGTGGCATCTGGTGCTGCTGCTCGCGGGCCGCCGCTACCGGCTCGCGATCCGGTGCTGCGCCGCGAACGAGGAGCTCGCCTATCTCTGCCCGGCCGATGGTCAGGGCGGAGTGCGTCTGGCGCTCGCGGCGGCGCTCCACCGCGGACTGACCGAAGAAGAGCGGGCGCGGCCTCCGGCCTGCGCCGCGCCCGGCCCCACCGAACATTGGCGGCTCGTTCAATGGCTTCGGCTTCTCGACGGAACCGCCGTCGGCGCCTCGCCGCGCGAACTCGCCGCGGCGCTCGTCGCGCCGCAGGCGCAGGCCTATTCTGCCGCCGAATGGGACGCGTCGAGCGAACGCCGCCGCATCGCGCGGTGGCAACGCGCGGCGCTGGCCATGCGCGACGGCGGCTTTCGCGCCCTCCTCGCGGCGCCCTGATCGGGACATTCCCGGCGGCTGCACTTTGTCCGTTCCGGCGGCTGTCCCGTATCGCCGAATGTCGCCTCCAGCCCGCCGTCCTGTCCGGCACGCCGCTCGCCCTCGCTGGAGATCTCCCTTGTCCTCTTCCTTTGCACCGCTCGTCCCGCGCTATTTGCGAACCCCCGATGCCGCCGTCCATCTTGGCCTCTCGGCGCGAACGCTCGAGAAGCATCGCTGCTACGGAACCGGTCCCCAATATCTGAAGCTGGGCGGCCGCATCGTCTATACGATCGCCGATCTCGACGCCTGGGCCGAGACCGGCCGCCGTCATTCGACCTCCGATCCCGGCAAGGGAATGATCCATCCGGCGCGCCTGGTGGTGCGCCGGTGAGGGGCCCGGGCGCACCGCGCGGGCGCGCCGATCGCGTGGCGATCGCGGCGCTGCGAACAGGAGCTTCGCGATCCGGCGTCGTTGCCGCCGCTCGCACGCCGAGCCGCCGCTACCTTGCCGCGACGTTCTGCTCGGCGGCGCTCTTTGGGTCGCTTTTCGCCGCGGTTGCATGGCAGTCGCCGCGCCCGCGACTCGTCTGGAACGCCAGCGCAAGCGCACCGATCGGTCTATACGGGATCGACGCGGGCGCGCCGGCGGTGGGCGATCTCGTCGCCATCGCGCCGCCGCCGTCGCTCGCCTCCTGGCTCGCGCACCGTGATTATGTTCCTGCCGGAACCCCGCTCGTGAAACGCGTTGCCGCGCTGCCGGGCGCACAAATCTGCCGTCATGGCGTCGAGGTAAGCGTCGGTGGCCGACGCGCGGCGATCGCGCACGCGGCCGACCGCGCGGGGCGTGTGCTGCCGCGCTGGGAGGGCTGCCGCACTCTTCGCGGCGGCGAAATCTTCCTTCTGAACGCTGCGCCGGACAGCCTTGACGGGCGCTATTTCGGACCCTTGCCGGCGTCCGGACTGATCGGTCGCGCGCGGCCGATCCTCACGCGTTCGGCGCCCGGCGCACCGCTTCGCTGGGGGCCGCGCGCCGCTTTCGGTTCGCCCCCGATGAAGGAGGATCGTGCCTAATGTTGATCGACCGCTTTCGCACGGCCGTCTTGCGATGGTCAGGCCTTGTCCGGATTCGCGCGCGAAGCGGCGTTCAGGCAGGCTGCCCCGCCGTGCCGCGCGGCGCCGTCCATCCTCGTCCCTGGCTACCGCTTCAGCCCCAGCATGGAAACCGATCGGTGACCGCCGTACCGCATCTCGTATACCGCGCGGCTGCGTTGCACGCGCAGCGTCGCTGCCGCCGACCTGCACGCGCATTCGCGCTCGCGCTGCTCGCGGCCTGCACCGCGGCGGCTTCGCCGCCGGCGTCGGCCGCTGCTGCGGCTACGCCACCGCGCCCTGCCTATGCCGGACATGTGGCCGACGCTGCACGGCGCTTCGGTATCCCCGAGACCTGGATATGGCGCGTCATGGAGGTCGAAAGCCGCGGCAAACCGCGCGCCATATCGCGTGCCGGCGCGATGGGTCTGATGCAGATCATGCCTGCCACCTGGGCGATTCTGAGCGCGCGCCACGGTCTCGGCGCAGATCCTTTCGACGCGCGCGCGAACATCTTCGCGGGCGCAGCCTATCTGCGCGCAATGTGGGACCGTTACCGCAACGTGCCGCTGATGCTCGCTGCCTATAATGCCGGCCCCGGCCGCGCCGACGCCTATGCGGCTGGACGGCGCGGCTTGCCCGCCGAGACGGTCGCCTATGTCGCTCGGCTTGCGCCGCAGCTGGGAGCGAGCGGCGATCCGCCAGCTGGGGCGGTGAGCAGCAAACCGGCGGGGTGGCGCGAAGCAGGCTTGTTCGTCGAGCCGCTTCGCTCGGCGCCCGCTTCGCAGTCCGAGGAGCCGAGATCGGAGCGGCATCCGCTTTTTGTTCGTGTTTTGGAGACCCGCGAATGAGCAGCATTGCGCGCATCCTTGGCGATCATTCCGGCGATCCTTCTGGGGCGACGCCGGACTGCCCGCCGCGCTTTGGCCGGTCTGAAAAAGAGATCGCAAATCTTCCTCAGCAGTCGGCCAGCAATGACGGGCGCGCTCAAAGTTCACCGGTACCGGCGGGCGGACGCGCCCGACCTGATGCGATGGCTTCTGGTGCCAGGTTGCAGGGCCGCGATGCTACGCATCGGACCCGTAATTTGGATACACACCTCACGCACGGGTGCATCCAGCTTTTCCGCCACTTTTCGAGCAGCGGATACGACGGCGCGACGCATCCGATTTCCTCGGACGTCGGTTTTTCAGCACTTTTCGAGCCGCCGCAGCGCCGCTCTGGGGAGCCGTGCCATGAAGTTGGTTAAGCACACTGTCCGCCTCAGATCCGATGTTGATCGGAGCGTTGTCAGCCTGGCCAGATCGCGCAACATGACGAGCTATGCGGTGCTTCCCCTTTGCGTAGAGGCGGGCATTGCTGCGCTGGGCGGTCCGGCACCGCGACACACAGCAGACCGTGAACTCCTTACCGAGCTGGCCACGCTGAATCCGCGCCTCGACGATCTCCAACGGCTGGTCGATCGGACCTTGTTCACCGCCTGCGCCGCTTATTGTTATGCCCGCAGCGCGGCAAAACGCGATGGCAAGGCCGAGGACATCATCCGCGCTGAAATCGACGGGGCCTATGCGCGGCAAAGAGCCATGGCTGAGGAACAGTCATGAGCGAACCGCACGATCGCCGGCTCCACGCCGAGACGCTGCGGCGTCATCTCCGCTACAGCCAGACACGGCGGTTCAAACGGCAGCTCGCGATCATGGTGGGCTCGGTTGCGCTCGGCGGATTGGCTGCGCCCTATCTGATGCTCGACCCGCGCACCATGGAGGCGACCGGCGCCTGGTATCGTGCGAAGATGCTGAGCTGGTTTGCGGGCAGCGGGGGCGGCGATCCCGGCATGACCATCCGTCATCGCGGAACCGATCATCTCGTGTCGGCCCGCGCGGTCGCGGCGCATCGCTACTATCGGCAGTCGGCGAGCGTCACATTCTCTTTCGTCCGGCGCGGATGCCTTTTGGGGTTTGCGGGCTGGCTGTCGGGGCTGGTCCTGTTGCGCCGCGCCGCGGCCCGGCGGCGCGAGCGAATGCTCGGTGATCGCTTCGTCAGCGGCACCCGAATAGCGAGTGAGGCCGCGCTCGCGAAACTGGCCGGCGCCGAAGCGAACGCGCGGTCGCTTGGCATTGGACCCATTGGCTTTCCGCCGCGTCTCGAGACCCGGCATCTCGCGATGGTTGGGACGACCGGCAGCGGCAAGACGACGGTGCTGCGCCAGCTCCTCGACGGGATCGAGGCGCGGGGGGAGGCGGCGCTGGTCTATGACACGAGCGGCGAGTTCGTCGCGCACTATTACAATCCCGAACGCGGCGACGTCATTCTCAATCCGTTCGATGCGCGCTGCGCCTATTGGTCGCCCTTCGCCGAGATCGCGCACCCCGCCGATGCCGATCGCATCGCGCAGCAGCTCATCACCGAGACCGGCCAGCATGATCGCGACGTCTGGCTCGAGACGAGCCGCATCCTGGTCGCCAACATGCTCCGCGCGCTCTGGCGCGAGAAGAAGGACACGCTGCCCGACCTGCTTCATGCGCTTCAACTTCGCACGAAGGACGAGCTCAAGGCATGGCTCGGAGACACATCGTCGGCGCGGACCTTCGCCGAGGATGCCGACCGGGCGACGGGCAGCGTGCTGTTCATGCTCGCGAAGGCGTCGAACCTCATCCAGTTCCTTCGCCTTCGGCACGAGAATGAAGAGGCGTTTTCGTTTCGCGAATTCATTTGGGGTCTCGACGAACGGAAGGGCGCCCGGCCGTGGATCTTTGTGCCGCGCAAGGAGGATTATTTCGAGGCGTCGAAGCCGCTCCTGGCTTGCTGGCTCGAGTGCGCGGCAAGCGCCCTGCTCGGGCTGTCGCCTTCGCCGGACCGCCGCGTCTGGTTCCTGCTCGACGAGCTCGCCGATCTGCCGCGCGTCGACAATCTCGCGCGGCTCCTTCCCGAAGGGCGCAAGTTCGGCGCCGCGGTCGTGCTGACCTTCCAGGCGATCGGGCAGATGCGGCATCGCTATGGCGACGATCTCGCGGGATCGATGCTCGGCTGCTGCAACACCAAGCTGTTTCTTCAGATGATCGATATCGAGAGCCGCAAATGGGCGAGCGAGACGATCGGTACATGCGAAGTCGAGGTCCATACGATGACCGGCGCGCTTGGCGATGGCGACGACAAGCCGCGGATGACCCTGGGGCGATCCCGCCGCACCCGGCCTGCGATACTCGAAGCCGAACTTCGGCTGGCCCGGCACGAGGGCTATCTGCTGCTTCCCGACGGCTTCCCTGTCGCCCGCCTATCGCTCACCGCTGATCATATCGCGCGGCGCGGCGATCCGCGCCAGCGCGCCTTTGTCGCGGCCAACCCGGAGACAAGTCTCTGGCAGCATTCGGCAGAAGCCGTGTCGCCATCGCCGCCCGAGGCGGATACGAAGGTCGCCGCCGAGAAGCCGAAATCGACGCCAGAGACGAAGCGTGCGGTTCCTCCCACGGCCGCGGATGACGGTCCCGTCTGATGGTCGCCTCCCTATCGGCGCTGACCAGCTCGGCGCAGGCCAGTGCCTATTATGAGACCGACGATTATTATGCCGAAGGCGGACTCTCGCCGTCTGAATGGCTGGGCAAGGGCGCCGAGATGCTTGGCCTCGAGGCCGAGGTCGATCGCGATAGCTTCCGCGAGCTGCTCGATGGCAAGGTGGGCGACCGGCAGCTCGGCACGACCCGCGGCGGCGTCCTGGAACATCGCCCCGGCTGGGACCTGACCTTGAGCGCGCCGAAGTCGGTGTCGATCATGGCCGAGGTCGCCGGTGACCGGCGCTTGATCGAGGCGCACGGGTCGGCGGTAAGGACCGCGCTCGCGCATGTCGAAACACATATGGCGGCGACCCGCGTCCGGCACGCCGGCAGCGTTGCGCGCGAGAGGACTGCAAACCTCATTGTCGCCAGTTTCCAGCACGGCACCAGTCGCGCCCAGGATCCGCAGCTTCACACCCACAATGTCATCGTGAACGCGACGCGGGGCGAAGACGGATCGTGGCGCAGCCTCGAGCCGCGCGCGCTCTATCAGCTTCAGAAACAGATTGGCGCGATCTATCGGCAGGAGCTGGCGCTAAACGTGCGCGAACTCGGCTATGACATCGAGACGGCGAAGGACTCGATGTTCGAAATTAGGGGCGTCTCCGCCGAGGTCATGGCGGCGTTCAGCACGCGCAGCGCCGCCATCGAAGCCGCGCTCGATGCGCGCGGAACGTCGCGCGATATCGCCAGCGCCGCCGAGAAGCAGGTCGCGGCGCTCGGCACCCGGCAAGCGAAGGTCGCGGTCGATCAGGCCTCGCTGATCGCGGACTGGCGCGAGGTTGCCGACCGGGCCGGGTTCGATGCCGATGCGCGGCGCGCGCTCGTCGGCGCGGCACAAGCCCATGCTGCGCGCAGTGCGGGCAGCGCGGTGCAGTTCGCGGCCGAGCGCGCCATCGCACATGCCGCCGACAAGCTCGGCGAGCGCCAGTCCATATTCTCGGTTGCGGATCTCCACGAGGAAGCAGGTCGGGTGGGTCTGGGGAAAGTCGGCTATGCCGCGATCGGCGAGGCGATCGCTGCGGCGACCGAGCGGGGCGCACTGATCGATCGAACCTTTATCGACCGCCGCGGCGCCGAATTCGCGGGGGTCACGACCCGCGCGAATATCGAAGCCGAAGCCCGGCTTCTCCGGATCGAAGCGGAGGGGCGCAGCGCGTTCGCGCCGATCGCGTCGCCGCTTTCGGCGGCGAAGGCCGTGGCGGTCGCCGCGCGGCAGGCCGAACGGACGGGATTTGTCTGGAACGATGATCAGCGCGCGGCGACCGAACAGCTCCTGACCAGCCGGAACCGGATCACCGCGGTGCAGGGCTATGCCGGCACCGCCAAGACCACGACGGTGCTCGCCACCTACGCCCGCGAGGCGGAAGCGCGCGGGGTGTCTGTCGTCGCGCTCGCGCCGACGGCGTCTGCTGCGATGGTGCTCGGCGAGGCGCTGGCAACGCGCGGCGATACCGTCGCGCGCCACATGCTGTCGCCGGGGCCGTCCGCGTCCGGCCCGCCCACGGCATGGATCGTCGATGAGGCATCGCTGCTTTCGGCGCGCGATACCGCGCGCCTGTTCGAGCTGGCCTTGCAGCTCAATGCCCGTGTCCTGCTCGTCGGCGACGTGAAGCAGCTCGGTTCGGTGGAGGCGGGCGCGGCGTTCGCCCAGTTGCAGGGCGCGGGCATGGAAACCGCGAGGCTTGGGGAGATTGTCCGCCAAACCAACGCGGCCACCAGGGAGGCCGTTCTTGCCTCGATCGAGGGCGACGCGAAGCGGGCGCTGGCGGCGCTCGATCGCGGCGGCGGCGCGATCGTCGAACATGCCGAGCGCGCCGAGCGGTTTTCCGCGATTGCTAAGCGTTATGCTGCGCTAGACGGTGCGGAGCGCGCCGCCACCCTCATCATCGAGCCGTCGCGTGAGGGGCGTGACGCGCTGACGGCGGATATTCGCCAGGCGCTCTATCGGTCGGGCGCGCTCGCCGGACCCGCCGTCACCTTGGCCAGCCTCGTCAATAAGGGCCTTACCCGTGCCGAAGCACGCGACCCGCTGAGCTATGACAAGGGCGACGTTGTGCGCTTCTCCCGGGATTATGCCGACAAGGGCGTGGTGCGCGGCGACGCCTTTCTTGTCGAAAGCGTCGATGCGGCGCGAGCGATGATCGCGCTCCGCTCGGAGGACGGGCGCGCGGTGGAGTGGCGGCTGCGGCAATGGGGTGCAGGCACGGTTCAGCTGTTCGAGGTGCAGCAGCTGGAGCTCAGAGCAGGCGACAGCATCCGCTTCACGCGCAACGACCGCGAGGCGGGCCGGGTCAATGGCACGCGCGCCGAAGTAATCGCGGTCGACCCCGAAGCGCGGACTGCCGCCATTCGCTGCGCACGGGGGCGGGCCGAGCTTTTGCGGCTCGATACGGCGCGCGACCGGCACATTGCGCATGGCTATGTCGATACTGCCTTCGCCGCCCAAGGCCGCACGGCCGATCACGTTATCGTCCATGCCGATAGCTGCGCGGCCAATCTTGTCGACCAGAAGAGCTTCTACGTCGGCATATCCCGCGCCAGGCAGTCGGCGACCATATTCACGAACGATCGCGCGAAGCTGGTCGCCGCGATCAGCGAACGGGCCGGGGTAGTCCAGACGGCGATCGCGATGCCGCCGGCTTCGCTTGCCGTCTCGGTAGGCAAGGCGAGCGGAATGGGGATGGGGTGACCTCGTTGCGGTTCAGTCCGGTCCCTCTTCGAAATAGGCTCTGATCCGGTGCGAGATCTCGGGTGCCAGTTCGACGAAGCTGCGCCGCCCGTCGCCCGGATCGGGAATCCGGAAGATGATTCCGGCGTCGCATAATTTCTGGCAGAGGCGCAGCGCGCTGCTCATCGGAATGCTCGGCGTCACGCAGAGCGAGCTGACGGCGAGGGGATTGCCTTCGCATTCGTGGATGAAGATGTCGATGAGCATTTCCCACGCCGGGTCCCCGAACAGCTCGGGCGAGCCGAATAGCTGGTCGCGCAGCAAGCGGCGACGCAAGGTCGCCTTGGCATTCTCGAGCGCAATGTCTTCGTTCTTCGGTGTGTCTTGGGGGTACCGGCTTCTCAGTGTCGGTGCCGAGGCTCGCGCCGAACCGGGCTGGGGCTGGTCCGAGCGGATCCGGCGCGCCCCGCTTTCGGTGACGATGATGTGATCGACCAGCTCGATGTCGAGCGCGCGGGCGATCGGGACGAGGTACCGTGTGACCTCGAGGTCCTGCTCGCTGGGGGTGGGATCACGGCTCGGATGATTGTGGACGAGGATCAGCCCCGCGGCATTGAGTTCGAGAGCGCGCCGAAAAATGGTGCGGGGATGAAGGGCGAGCCATGCAAGGGTACCGTTCTGCAATTGCTCGTCGGCCAGCAGATGCTGTGTGGCGTCCAGAAAAAGGACGCGAAGCTGTTCGTCGGGGAGCGAACCCATTCCAAGGATCAGATAATCCTGGAGGGCGGGCGAGGCGGGGTCGACGCGGACGCCCTGTAATCCTGGCGAGAGCGCCGCGAGCGCAAGGTTGCGTGTCAGAAAGAGCAGTTCGGTCACTTGGGACCGCTCCTCGAGGATCCGTTCGATCGCTTCGGGTGGCTGCGACCAGATCCGTCCGACAGTTCTGAACTCGGCTAGGAGCCTCGTCGCGATCGTTTCGGCTTCGCCCGGGGCGACGAGCGTGACCAGCTTCGCCAGGACGGATAGCTGCCCATCCGCTTCAGCCTTTGCTGATGCCGCCATGTCGCAGCGATGAGCAGGGGCGGGATGCACCATGAAGCAGCTACCTGCATTGTTAGATAGACGACGGGATTCATCGCGATGTCGATCGCGCGCGCGAAATGGGCGAGAAGCGGCAGCGTGTGCAGCGCCGCTGCCAGCAGGGGCCAGAAGCGATAGGCGGACAGCGCCAGCAGGATGGTCGCCGCGGCACCGAACATATCCTGGGCGAGATAGCCGAAGTCGACGCTTTGATACGTCACCATGTCGGTCGCGACGAGCAGCCGGTCCCAGATGATGATCGTCATAGCAATACCGACCATCGTCCGTTCAGGGCCGCCACCTTTCCACGCTGCATAGACGAGCGCGACCAGCAGCAAGGTGGCGAAAATAGCTATGCGCATCCTGCCCTTATTGATGCTGGCCGCCCTCGGTCAACTGGCTCGCGCCAGAGACGGCACCTCTGCAAGCCCGGTCGCCGGGCATTCCCTGAGATCATAGCCCGCTGTCTCCTTGCCGATTTCGGCGAGGTCGCCATGGACGCGCAAAATCTCCCCGCCAACCTCGACGAGCGAGAGTTGGGCTTTCGCCAAGCGGAGTATCGCTGTGTGGCCGGTCTTGGCGGGCACGCCCGTTTCGCGGCGTGCGGTTACGACAGTGGTCATCAGCGATGAGATGGCGATCAATGTATCGTCGACCCGCCCCTCGGCGTTGGGAACGTCCCGCTGGAGCCGAGCGGCCATGGCTGCAATTTTATTGGACATGACTTCTCCTTCGCCGGAAGCGACTGCGCTCCGGTCATGTGTTGCGACGTGACGAAGGGATCAGGCGGAAAGCAGCTGATCGAGAGCCTGCGCGATGCCGAGGCCGCCGAACAATATGATACCAAGACCGCCGAGAAGGAGCAGGATCGTGCCGATGAGAAATACAGCGTAGATCATGATCCTTGAGGCCGTGCCGTGGTCGTGTCTTCACAAATCCCTGAACAAAGAGCCCGGCCCCGATCGGATGTGGGGCAGCGATGCGCCCTCGTCGAGATCGGTGAGGTTGGACGGGTTCCTGTCCGGGAAATGGGATCGCACCAGACGCGGCGGCGATGGAACCTCCGCTGCGTCGTATACGATTTGGTCGTATAGGGATTTCAGCTGGCCATAGAGGACAGCGGTCTCCCCGCGGGTGCGCGTCCCCAATATGTCGCGCGCCGCCTTCAGTCGCTGGTCGACCGTATCCTTCGATATCTCGAGGATCCGCGCCATCTCTTTCGAGGTCTTGTGCTCAAGAAGCAGGTCGAGGCAGTCACGCTGTTTTTCGGTAAGTCGCGCCCAAGCCGCGGCGGTTTCGTCGATTGGATTGTTTGGGGAGGTCATCTAGGCTTCGTGGACAAAGCTTGACTGTGGACTCGGACCTTGATTCAAGGCTGGCTTTTGGAGGCTGCCTTGGGCGAGCGGATTGGCGTTACAGACGAAGAATGGGAAGTGATCGGGCCGCTA
>NZ_JCATIE010000020.1:0-53058 GCF_059693785.1 Sphingopyxis sp. CR5
GTTCAACAAACTCAAGAATTGGCGCAGGGTCGCCACCCGCTACGACAAAACCAAGGAATCCTACCTCGGCTTCGTCGCGCTCGCCTCAGTTAAACTCTGGATACCCTTTGTCCACGAAGCCTAGCAGATATCTGCGCTTGCGCCGGAGAAACGGCCTCGAAAGCGAGGAGCGCCGGGTCCATCCCGGCGACGGGCGCCTCGAAGGCATGCGCGCGTTCTTCCGTCACCGTGCCGATGAGGAAGAAAAGGCTCGCCATGAAGATGACCAGGTGCCGCATATCGGGCGCGCATAGCAGCGGGCTGGTGGCTTGCAAAGAAGCGAGGCGAAATAAATCGAAATATTGTAGCGTAATACTGTAATGATATTACATACGCTTCAGGATTTGGGACGCTAACGGGATCGATAACCGTCGCCCGCCCCGCATCGACCGATGTCGGATGGCTTGTGCTCGTAACAGGCGCAGCGTGGCGTGCCAGGCCGATGGTGAGATGCGCGATGCCGGCTATGTCCAGGAGCCGCCGATCGAGCGCCACGGCTTGTTCCTTATCCTCGACTTCGACGATCGCAGCGCACGCGTTCGGTCCCACACGCCAGACGTGCAAATCGGTGACCTTCACGCCTCCCAACGCTTCGATACGTTTGCGAAGCGTCGCTTCTGCATATTGGTCGGTGGTATCGAGGAGCACGGCCGCGGTATCGCGCATGAGCGACCATGACCAGCGCCCGATGACGATCGCGCCGACAATTCCCATAACCGGATCCATCCAGGCAAAGCCAAGATAGCGTCCCGCGAGCAATGCGGCGATCGCGAGCACCGACGTCAGCGCGTCGGCGAGGACGTGGAAATAGGCCGAGCGCAGGTTGTTGTCATGCCCATGGTGGTGATGATCATGATGGCTGTGGCCGCCCGCGTCGTCAGGTTCGCTGTGATGATGATGGCCATGATTATGATCGTGACCGTAACCGCCCATGAGCAGGAACGCGCTGACGATATTGACGATGAGGCCGAGCACTGCGACGAGTGCTGCGTTGCCGAAATCGACCGTGACGGGATCGATCAGCCGCAATGTCGATTCAAAAGCGATGCCGAGCGCGAAGATGCCGAGGATCAGCGCCGAGGCGAAACCGGTGAGGTCGCCGACCTTGCCCGTGCCGAAACTGAAACGCCGGTCGGCACGATGTTTCTTGGCGTAGCGATAGGCGAGCGCAGCGAGACCCAGCGCGCCCGCGTGCGTCGCCATGTGAAAACCGTCGGCGAGCAGCGCCATTGATCCGGTGATGAAGCCTGCGGCGATTTCGCCGACCATCATCGCGGCGGTGAGCAACACCACCCACAGGGTACGACGCGCATTTTCGTCGTGCGACGCGCCGAGGAAGTCATGGCTGTGCGCCGGCGTCGGCGCAGTGTGCGAATGTGGCATGGGAAAATCCTACTTCGAGTAGCGTCGGATGACCGCCAGCAAATCCGCGGTGCCCTCGGCGCGCTCGGCGTCCGACAGGCCGGGGGCCGCTACATGCGCCTCGAGATGGTCAGCGATCACCTCGTCGAGCAAGCCGTTCACGGCGCCGCGGACCGCGGCGATACGGTGAAGGACGGTGGCGCAAGGCGCACCGGCATCGAGCGCCTTCTCGATCGCGGTCACCTGTCCGGCGATGCGGCGGACGCGCGTGACGAGATCGGCATTGGAAGTAAGATGGCTCATACCATACCCTGCTAGGGTATATGCGAAACCAATGCAATGCTCGCGCGATTTTGAATGGGTGACCGGCCACGCAGCGGCGGTCAATCCGAAATCCCGCGGACGCGAAAGGAGGCGAATGTGAAAGACGAATCCCATATTCAGCAGGGAGCGAGCTACGGGCGCTTCGTCGCGATGATCGCGACTTCGACCCTTGCCGAATTCGAAAATGAGCGAGGAGCTTGGCGTAGAACGTTAGACCGAGCGTTCGTTTTCCTCGAGGCTTGGCGCGAAATTCCGGCATCAGAGCGAGCCCCCTCAATCCAGAAGACTTTCTCGCGCGCGACCGAACTCACGAATTTCCTGATGCCAGACCTAGCGACCGACGAATTACCTCCGGGCTACAACTTGCCGGGCAAGGGAAGCCATGGAATCGGTTGAGCGACGTGTTGTCATCGATGAGCCGGGCTCGTTCCGGCGTCGCTTCGGATTTGACGGTGCCGGCCAGAACCGACACGCGACCGTTGTTCGATCGGTAGCAATCGGATCGGCGCGACATCAAGATGCGAGGTGAGGACGGGTACGTAACGTGATAGAAACTCTAGCCGCTCGGCAAGCACCACCGCGATGCCTTCCGTCTGTATCCGCTTCGAATAATCCTTGGCGTTGGTTCCTTGGCGCGCGTGTCCCATTATGTCTGCGCGCAAAATCTCGTTGACCCCATCGACCTCGTAGAATGACGAACCGAGCGACCTGATCGAGTGTATATCCGGAATCTTGCCTTTCCCGTTCGTGGGAAGCGGGATCCTGTCGGCGATCCACTCCACCATAAAGCGCCATGACCGGTCGTAGAATTGTGCGCCGCCGCGCTTGGCTTTGAATAGATATAGCTCCGGAAATAGGGCTACATGTCCTTCGGCGCGGATAGCCTCAACGTAGTCTAGGAAGCCCAATCGGGTGATTTCGGGATGAATTGGCAAAATTCGCAGCCGGGCTATACGTTTTTCGCCAGCCATTTCACCATTGCGTCCTCGTGTAAGGTTGTCGCGAATCTCAAAATGGGGAACCGCATGGTCGATCGACATGTCCATCACCTCTAATCCGCAGATTTCCTCGCGGCAGGCGTGGGTGTAATACCAGAGGAGAGGAGCAAAATATGCCGCGTCGTGGTACACGTTTGGGTACGGCTCTCCCTCCTTGAGGCGTCGTTTCTAGGCGCCTCCACCGGTATAGATTGGCGATTTGAACAGGCATTCCAAATGGGAGGTCGTCCAAGGTGGCCGCAGGTTCGTACTATCATTTTCCTTGATCGCGACAGTCGCGCCGCTGAAGTCCATCACTTTCGCACCCGGTATTTTCGGCTTCCATGCGGCTTGTTCCAAATGCTTGGCGACCGTGCTCATGGTGCTGAGATCGCGGTTGACTGTTTTCATGTTTCGACGCTGATGGGGTTCGAGCGGGGGAGTCTCCGATACGACTTCGTTGAATGGCCGCGCCATTGCGCCCCGTGATGGAGTCCCGAACTTGAAGTTTGTGGGAAGGCGCATAAGACCGTTCTTGAAGGCCGGAACGTCTCGGTGGTCATAGGAGCCGAGCTCGCGATTTCCCGTGATCCATGCGAAAGTCCACATTATACGCCGCTGTTGGCCAGGGTCGCGTTTCCATACACCCTCGGCTTTGAGCTCGGCGATCACGTCGTCGATGACGTCCCCGAATCGCCGGTCGTCATAGATCGAGAGCTGGCTCACTGCCGCTTGACTGGCGGTCATTGGTTCGACCGAGTTGACTTGATTCGCCTGACGAAGCCTGGAAGCCGTCTCGGGCGGCGATCTCAGGTCTGCCATCAGCGCCCGTACTGGATCGACCGAGTCCAATATGTCATCGTCGAATAGCCGTTGGACGCGAGAGCAGGCTGCCGCGCGAGCACGAATGAGGTGTGTCCGCGCCGCTGCGATATTCCCTGAATGCACGGAAGCGCCGATTGCCGCCAACCTCTGCTTGATAGACGCATCGGATATCATATCCTCGGCGACGTCGACCAACCCGTCAGTAAACCGATCGGGCAGTCTCAGGATGCGGTACATTTCACGATCGTTTGCGGCGAGCTCAAGCGCCGAGGAGGACCATTCGCCATTCTCAAAGGCTCGCTGGACGTGGGCGCCGAGTTCGCTTTCCAATTCTTGTCGAAATAGGGTTTCTATCTCGTCCCCGGACAGGGCAACTTCGCACTCCATCATTTTTCCCACGCTCGATTTCACATTCACAAAGCGAGCAGACAGAATGGCCGCACGCTCGCGTGCGAGCTTGGGGTCTGCCGTTTGCAACGCGATCGTTACGAGTTTGGAGATAATTTTTCGGAAATGAATTCGACGGCGGAAAACATATCGGCCGGCGCGACGGTGAACATAAGGAATGCGGGACAAATGTTCTGACCTTCCCACATGTATCACCCTTGTGTGTACCGGTCATGTGAACGGCACCATAGGATGATCATGCTAAAAGGCGGAAATCCGTCGTTTGAGCGATAAAATGGTCGGGGAGAGAGGATTCGAACCTCCGGCCCCTGCCTCCCGAAGACAGTGCTCTACCAGGCTGAGCTACTCCCCGACCGATCCGGCGCCGACGAAGCGGCGCCAAGGCAGGGCGGTCCTCTAGACGCGGATTCGGCGAACTTCAAGCTGCAATCGGCACATCCATCGCTAAAGCAGCCCCGCGCGCCGGAAGCTGAAGTGGCCAGCGTCGGTGAAAATCAGATGATCGACCAGGTCGACGCCCAGAAACCGCAGGAAAGCCGCAGCTTCCCGCGTCCATTCGATGTCGGCCCCGCTGGGGCTGGCGTCGCCCGAGGGATGGTTGTGGGCCATCAACAAGTGGCGTGTTCCGACGCGGAGCGTTGCGCGCCAATGTCGCGGGGCAATCGCGCAACGATCCGCCTTTTGTCCGTCGACCGGGGTCAGGGCGACGAGCCGTTCATGGGCATCGAATGCCGCGAGCAGAACCATCTCCCGATCGAGGGGAAACAGGGGGCGCAGCAGCAGGGCTGCGACCTCGTCCTCCGTGTCATGGGGAGAAAAGCCGTCTTCGGGTGTGGGCGCTGTCGCGTCGAGGCGGGCCGACCGATTCACAGTGCACGCTGTGCGCCGGCCGGTTAATCCGGCCAAGTCTCGACTGGACCGGAATGGACCTGGCGCCGCAGTGCTTGCCGCATGGCTGGCGCGGGCCTAGCAATGACGGATTGCCACAGGAGCGAATCTTGGTCGAAACCATCCATTATGAACTGCAATATCTCGACCTGATGCGGCGCATCTGGGTCGAGGGCGACGAACGGATCGACCGGACGGGCGTCGGTACCCGGTCGCTGTTCGGCGAAACGATGCGCTTTTCGTTGAAGGACGATGCGATCCCGTTGCTGACGACCAAACGCGTCTATTGGAAGACCGCGCTACGCGAAATGTTGTGGTTCCTGACCGGCGATACCAATATCCGTCCGCTGGTTGCCCAAGGCGTCCGGATCTGGACCGACTGGCCGCTCGATCGCTATCGCCGCGAGACGGGCGACGATATCGACGCCGAGCGGTTCGAGGCGCGGATCCTGGCAGACGAAGATTTCGCGCGGGCCTGGGGCGATCTCGGGCCGGTCTATGGCCATCAATGGGTGAACTGGCCGCGCTACGAGCCGGCGGGCGAGGGGCTCTTCCGCCGCGCCGCTGATGGGCACAACCAGATCGCGGCGCTGATCGACTCGCTGCGCAGCAACCCGGGGTCGCGTCGCCATATCTTTACCGGCTGGAACGTCGCCGACCTCGATCGCATGGCGCTGCCGCCGTGTCACATGACCTATCAATTCCACGTCCGCAGCGATGGTGGCCTGTCGTGCCTGCTGTTCCAGCGGTCGTGCGACCTGGGGCTCGGCTTCGCATTCAACGTGTTCGAGGCGGCGCTGCTGACCCGCATGATCGCGCAGCAATGCGACCTGACCGCGCGCGAACTGATCTGGACCGGGGGCGACGTGCACCTTTATCTCAATCACGCCGATCTTGTCGAAGAGCAGATGCGGCGCGTGCCGGGCGGCGCGCCGAAACTGCGGATCGCGCGCCGCCCGGCGACCATCTTCGACTATCGCTTCGAGGATTTCGCCGTCGAGGATTACGCGCCACAGGCGCATATTTCCGCGCCCGTCGCGGTGTGAGCGGCGGCCATTGCATTGGTATGCGGGAAGCAATAATATGTCGCCGATTTGAAATATAACGGCGCGGCGATTCGCGCCTCGAAGGGACGAAGATATGCCGGAAACGCCCCTGCCAGCGGCGAGCAACCTGCCGTCGCTGTCGCTCCATATTCCCGAGCCGAGATACCGGCCCGGCGATACCCCGGACTTCAGCGACATCGTGGTTCCGCCTGTCGATGGCACACCGCGTCCGGGCGAAGCGTCCAAACCGGACGAGATGCGCGAGCTTTGCTATGGCCTCGTCCGCGTTCTCGATTTCGACGGCGAGGCGAAGGGGCCGTGGAACCCTAATCTGTCGCCCGACCGGCTGCGCCAGATGTTGCGCCACATGATGCTGACGCGGGCGTTCGACGATCGGATGTTCCGGGCGCAGCGCCAGGGCAAGACCAGCTTTTACATGAAGTGCACGGGCGAAGAGGCGACGTCGGTTGCCTCGACGATGGCGATCGACCGCGGCGACATGGTGTTCCCCAGCTATCGCCAGCAGGGCATTCTGATCACGCGCGACTATCCGCTGATCCAGATGATGAACCAGATATATTCGAACCGCGACGACCATCTGCTCGGACGGCAGCTGCCGATCATGTATTCGGCGCCCGAGCATGGTTTTTTCAGCGTGTCGGGCAATCTGGCGACACAATATCCGCAGGCGGTAGGCTGGGCGATGGCGTCGGCGTCGAAAGGCGACAGCCGCATCGCAACGGTGTGGTGCGGCGAAGGTTCATCGGCCGAAGGCGATTTTCATTCGGCGCTGACATTCGCGACCGTCTACAATGCCCCTGTCATCTTCAACGTCGTGAACAATCAATGGGCGATTTCGAGCTTCTCGGGCTTCGCGGGCGGCGAGCGGACGACTTTTGCCGCGCGCGCCGTAGGCTATGGCATTGCGGGGCTGCGCGTCGATGGCAACGACCCGCTTGCGGTCTATGCCGCCACCCAGTGGGCGGCCGATCGCGCGCGCACCAACAATGGCCCGACCCTGATCGAGCATTTCACCTATCGCACCGAAGGACATAGTACGTCCGACGATCCAAGTGCCTATCGCGCGGCACAGGAAGCAAGCGCCTGGCCGTTCGGCGATCCGATCGCGCGGCTGAAGCATCATCTGGAAACCGCCGGCGAATGGGACGACGACCGCCACGAAACGCTCCGCAAGGAGCTCGAGGAATTGGTCAAGACGAGCCAGAAGCAATCGGAAAAGCTGGGCATATTGGGGCACGGCATGCACCAGCCGTTCGAGACGATGTTCCAGGATGTTTTCGAGGATATGCCCTGGCACCTTCAGGAACAATGCGCGCAGATGCTCGCCGAACAGGAAAAGAAGTTCGGCCCCGACTGGAAGCCCGAATGATGACCCCCCACGATACCGGTTCGACCAAGACCATGAACATGATCGAGGCGATCAACAGCGCCATGGACGTCATGCTCGGCCGTGACGACAAGGTCGTCGTGATGGGGGAGGATGTCGGCTTTTTCGGCGGCGTC
Organism: Sphingopyxis sp. CR5; assembly: GCF_059693785.1. NCBI lineage: Bacteria > Pseudomonadati > Pseudomonadota > Alphaproteobacteria > Sphingomonadales > Sphingopyxidaceae > Sphingopyxis > Sphingopyxis sp. CR5. Next base: position 7,394 of record NZ_JCATIE010000020.1, read on the forward strand.
TTTCGTGCCACCGCCGGCCTGCAGAAGAAGCATGGCAAGACCCGCGTCTTCGACACGCCGATCAACGAATGCGGCATCATCGGCGTCGCTGTCGGCATGGGTGCCTATGGGCTGCGCCCGGTACCCGAAATCCAGTTCGCCGATTACATCTATCCCGGCCTGGACCAGCTTGTCAGCGAGGCGGCGCGGCTACGCTATCGCTCGGCGAACGACTTTATTTGCCCGATGACCGTCCGCACCCCTTTTGGCGGTGGCATTTTCGGCGGGCAGACGCACAGCCAGTCGCCCGAAAGCATCATGACTCATATCTGCGGCGTGAAGACCGTGATCCCCTCGAACCCGCGCGACGCCAAGGGCCTGTTGATCGCGGCGATCGAGGATAATGATCCGGTCGTATTCCTTGAGCCCAAGCGCATCTACAACGGCCCGTTCAGCGGCTATTACGACCGCCCGGTCGAACCCTGGTCGAAGCACGAGGTCAGCGCGGTGCCCGAGGGATATTACCGCGTCGAACTGGGCAAGGCGGCGACCGTGCGCGAGGGTGAGGCGGTCACCGTGCTTGCTTACGGCACCATGGTGCATGTCGCGAAGACGGTGATCGAAGAGATGGGCATCGACGCCGAAATCCTCGATCTTCGGACGCTACTGCCGCTGGATATCGACGCCCTCGAGGCCTCGGTGAAAAAGACCGGTCGCTGCCTGATCATCCACGAGGCTACCCGGACTTCGGGTTTCGGGGCCGAGCTTGCCGCCCTCGTGCAGGAACGCTGCTTCTACCATCTCGAGGCACCGGTCGAACGCGTGACGGGGTTCGACACGCCTTATCCACATAGCCTTGAATGGGCCTATTTCCCGGGGCCGGTCCGTATCGCGACCGCGCTCGAAAAGATTATGAAGGACTGATCGCCATGGCGCGCTATTCGTTTCGTCTGCCCGACATCGGCGAAGGTATCGCCGAGGCCGAGATCGTCGCCTGGCATGTCAAGGTCGGCGAGCGCGTCGAGGAAGACGCGCAGCTTGCCGACATGATGACCGACAAGGCGACGGTCGAGATGGAGTCGCCCGTATCGGGCGTGGTGGTCGAGGTCGCCGGCGAGGTCGGTGACCTGATTTCGATCGGATCGACGCTCGCGGTGATCGAAACCGACGAAGAGGCGGCCGAGGAAGAGACGCCGGCCGAGGAAGCCGCCGAAGAGGAGATCGAAGCCGAGACGCCGGGCGCCGAAGAGGCGACCCCCGTGAAGGCGGAAGCGGCTGCTCCCACTCCGGCGCCAGCGCCCGCGTCGGCACCGGCACCCGAGCCGGCGCCTGCACCCGCCAAGGCGGAGGCCGACCGTGCGGTTCTCGCATCCCCCGCCGTTCGCGCCCGCGCCAAGGATCTGGGCGTCGACCTGGCCCAGGTTCAAGCCGAGGGCGACCGCATCCGCCACGCCGATCTCGACGCCTATCTGCGCTACAGCGCGGGGCAGGGCTATCTTGCGCCGGGCACGCCGCGCGCGCGCGCCGACGAACCCGTGAAGGTTATCGGAATGCGGCGCAAGATCGCCGAGAATATGGCAGCGTCGAAGCGCGCGATCCCGCACTTCACCTATGTCGAGGAAATGGATGTCACCGCGCTCGAAGCGATGCGCGCCGATCTGAACGCCAATCGCGGTCAGCGCCCGAAATTGACGATGCTGCCCTTCCTGATCGTCGCAATCTGCCGCACGATTCCCGCCTTCCCGATGATCAACGCGCGCTACGACGACGAGGGCGGCGTGGTGACGCGCCACGGCGCGGTGCATCTCGGCATGGCGACGCAGACCGACGCGGGGCTGATGGTGCCGGTGATCCGCGACGCGCAGGACAAGAATGTCTGGCAGCTCGCGGCCGAGATCACGCGGCTCGCCGAGGCCGCCCGCACGGGCAAGGCGAAGGTAGAGGAACTTACCGGTGGCACGCTGACCGTCACCTCGCTCGGCCCGCTGGGCGGTGTCGCGACGACGCCGGTGATCAATCGTCCCGAGGTCGCGATCATCGGCCCGAACAAGATTGTCGAGCGCCCTGTCTTTGACGGCGACGATATCCGCCGCGCGAAGCTGATGAACCTGTCGATCAGCTGCGACCACCGCGTCGTCGACGGCTGGGACGCGGCAAGCTTTGTCCAGGCGCTCAAGAAGCTGGTCGAAACGCCGGTGCTGCTGTTCGCCGATTGAGGGGCCGGGAAATATCCGGCTCGCGGTTGGCTTACAATCCCAGGCCTGCGAAGCTGGTCTGGTCGAACTTCAGCTTGAAGGTCACATAGGCTCCCGATCGCGAGAAGCGTGCGTCTTCGAAATCGCGGTCGTGGAAGCCCGCAAAATTATAGCCGATCGTGACATTCGCATTCTTCATCGGCGCAAGCGTCAGCGTCGGCCCGCCGGCCCAGGCCAGCGTGTCGCCGCCAGTGCCGATGCGCGCGGTGCCTGACGCGCCGATTCCGACATGCTCGCCCAGATTGAATCGGATGTCGCCGCCGACGAGGTTCGACCATCCCTTGACGTCGTCCTCGCCGAAGCGATCGAAATTGTAGCGCGTGCCCCAGAAGAAAGCGAATTCGGCGCGTTCGTACCATTGCCGCCCGTCGTTGCCGCCGAAGCGATCGCCGAGGGGCGTCCAGTTGAGCGAGAAGCTGTTGAGGACGCGGCGGCTGGTTGCATCGCCATCGATCGTGAGCGTGCTGCCGATCGCATCGGCCTGGCCGGCGACGGCATCGCGCACCTTGTCCGACCGGAACTCGCTCTTATTGAGCCAGGAAACCCGCGAATCGGCGGGGCGATGCGCCCAACTCATCTCGAACTGTATGACTTCGGTGGTCGGGGTCGTTCCGGTGCCACTGGCTTTCGTCCATGTGAAGAGCGCGCCGAGCGCACGCCCCTCGCCAAGCTGGCGGAGGCCGCCGAGCGTCAGCCCATAGCGATTGGCCAACTCGCCGTCGCGATATTCAGCGCGTCCGGTCAAAGTCCAGCGATCGGCGCGATAGGTGGCGCCGGCGCTGAGTGCGAGGAAATCTTCCGTGAGCGTAGAATTGGGGCCAAGAAAGCCGCCCGATGCGACCGGTTGCTGAGCGTTCAGCACATCCTTTGCGCGGATGCCGCCGATCGTACGGTTGCCATCTACCGACAGATCGACCGACCAGCGCTTGCCGAGCCGAAGCGACTGCGAAAGACCATAGGCGGCAAAGCTGCGCGGGCCATATTCGCTGATCTGCTGTTGATTGGCGGTGGCGAGCAACCGCGCGCCCGCCCAGGGGGCGAGATCGAAGCCGAGGCGGGCGGTGCGGGCCTTTACGGTGTCGCCGTCCGCAATTTCGTAGCTGCCGACCAGATTCACGTCGCGGGTAACCGCGAAGCGGGCGCCGAGGCGATGGCGGGTCGGGAAATCGACGCTGGCGTCGTCGCCGCCAAGGGCGAACTCGCTCTGGGCGTCGAGTTCGAGCCGCTTGCCCAGCAGGCGCTGCGTCGCACCGAGTTGGACAAGGTTCGAGCTGTTGCGTGTGCCGTCGGACAGCAGGTCGTCCGCATGGGTAAGGCCAACGCGACCCACCGTGGTGCCATTGTCATATTCCGCGAGCGCCTGGGCCGCGCGGCGGCGCGAACCGAGATCGAGATATTCCTCCTGCCACGCGCTGCCGCTCAGCGACAGTCCGCGACCAACCCGCAGCCGCCCATCGAGGCCGAACTTGCGGGTGCCATTTTCGCTCGCATTGAGCTGACCCGATCCAAAGCCGCTTTCGCGCTCCCGCAAATAGGCGAGGAAATCGGCGGCGCTGCTGTGATGTTCGACCTCGACCAGCCACGCTTTCGCGGTGCCATCGGAGTCGGTGGCGCTGCTGCCGGCTTTGGCAGAAGCACCGCTGACCGCAATTTCGGCGCGAATCTCCGTATCGATATCCGGCCGATACCGGGCATCGACGCCGCCGAGATTGGTCTTGGCGTCGCTATCCTCGTCGTGGATAAGCGTTGCCCCGACGCGCAGCTTCTCGTCGCCGCTGCGATAGCTTAGGCGTCCGCCGGCGTTGAGCACCCGTTCGCCGACGCCGTTCACTTCATATTCCGCGACGATGAATTGCGGATCGAGGGTCGACGAGCGGCTGAGGACCGGGCTGGCGAAGCGGACCGTGCCGGCGAAATAGTCGATATCATAGTCGATATGGCGGGTAAGCGTCACCGTATCGACAATCTGTTCGCTATGCAGCTTGTCGCGCGTCTCGATGACGATCCGTTCGCTGTTGGGCAGGATATCGCGTGCGCCGAGCTGGTAGGGACCGGTCAGTCCGTTGCCCTGAATCTCGTCGCGGCGAAAACGATACGGCGTGTCGGCAACGAACGCCGTCGCGGCGACGTTGCGACCGCGATATTCGGCCTTGCCGCCGTTCAGCGCGCGCTGATAGCGGGCGAGCTGCGGTTCGGAAATGCCGGTCTCGAAATCGCCGAACATCGCGTAGAATTGCGGACGCTCGAGCCGCAGATAGAGTTTGCGGACCGACGCGGCGTCATAGCGCGTCTCGTTCCGGTCGGCATAGATGGTGTAATAGGCCCGCGGGTCGATCACGCCGCCGAAGCGCGCGTCATCGGCTTCCTTGTCGCTGTCATAGGCCAGCGTCATAAGCCATTTGCCGCGGATCCGGCCCTTTGCATACAGCGCAAGCCGTGCATCGGCGTTCAGGTCGTCAAGACTCTCGGCGACATCCTCCATCCGGTCGTCGAGGGTATTGTAGCCGACGGTGCCGGCGGCGAAACCGACGACGGTCCAGGGGCGATCGCCCGGATCGAGCCACGTTTCGATCGTCTGCTGGCGTTCGACCTTGTCATCGCGGAAATTGAAATCGATGCTGATCGTGCCCGACGCCGTTGTCGGCTCGAGCTCGATGTACGCCATGCCGTCATCGCCCTCGACCTTCCAGACCGGGCGCGCCTTTTCCAGGCCTGCGAGCTGCTGTGCTTGCTGCGCGTCGGCTTCGACCGCCGGGTAATAGGGCGCGGGGACGCTGAAGTCGCCGGTCAGTCCATGCCGGATCGGCTTGCCGTCGCGGTCGGTCAACCGTACGGCGATGACCGGACGGGTCACGCCGTCGGCGAGCAGCACCGACCGATCGCGAACCAGCGTCGCGCGCATCGGGGTGATCGAATAATGGACGCTGCGTTCGAGATGTTCGACAAGGGCGCCCGCGTCGTCCCTCACATCGGCGGTCAGGCGGTTGTCGCCTTCGCGGATGCCGATCCCGCGCCAGATGCTTACCGCCATGCGGCCGTCGGCCGACTTGCGGGTGCCGTCGAAGGCGAGGGTATCGACCGGCTTGCCGTTGACCGCCAGATCGACCTTTTGCCCGGGCAGATGCTTGATGACGACACGGACCGATTTGGCGCGGGGATTGTGGTCCGGGTCGGGGAAAAGCCAGGCGATGCCGGGCTGCTGTCCCGCAAACCAGTCGCGTCCCGCGCCCGCGGCGTCGGGATCGCTGCGAACGGGCGCGCGTTCGATCGTGTGGATTTTGGCGGCTTGTCGCGGTGTGCTTGCCACAGCGCGGAAATCGGCTCGTTTCAGCGATCCACCGCGTCCCTCGACGAAACGTGAAATCGCACTTCCAGCGCTCGCAGTCGACCGTGCGCAATCGGCGGGTGCGCGGTCGAGCGGCAGCGTCGATGGGTCGATCTGGACGACGTGGGTGCCAGGGCGGACGCCTTCGAAATGATAGCGGCCGTTCTCGTCGGTCACGGTGTAGCTGCCATCCTGCAGCATGACACGCACGCCGGCGATACCCTTTGCGTCGCCGGGATCGACGGCGCAGCCCCCATCGGTGATGCGTCCGACAACGGTCATGCGGTCACCGAGCTGGTCGCGCTCGATCGCCACCGCGGCTTCGGCGACATTGCTTGCGGTACCGCGGCCGTCGATGGCGCTCGCGCGGTTGAGCGCGCTGCCGGGCTGTGCAGAGACTTTCACTTCGGCCAGATAGGTCAGCAGAACCGATGCCGAGGGGGCGAGGGCGGGAAGCGTGACGTTGAATTCGCGTCCGTTGCCCGCGATATCGGCGTCTATCGGGACGCCGTCGGCGCGCACGGTATCGGCGCGCAGACGCATGCCGTCGGGCAGTATATCGGTGACGGTCACCGCGCCCGTGCTGCGGCGGGCGTCCTGATTGGCCACCTGGATCCGATACTGGATCACGTCGCCGGGCACCGCGGTCTGGGTCGACGTGGTCTTTCGCAGCAGCAGCGGAGTGCCGGGCTGATCGACCGGAATATCGACTCGCACCGGCGCCGGACTGTCGAGCGTGAAGGCCGCGCCATAGCTGGCGCCTGCAATGACGAAGGGTTCCCCGTTATCGGGACGCCGCAGATCGGCAAGGTCCGATGCGGTGGATTTCGATGGCGCCGAAAAGGGGGAGGGCGGCGCGATAACGAGGCGATAGGTGCCCGGAGCCACGAATGGAAAGCGATAGTCGCCAGCGGGAAACCGATACATTGTGCCGCCCGAATCGGTCACGCTTTCACCCGTCACGACGCTGGCGGGATAGCTCGAGACGCCGTCATCGCCATAGACTTGGGCGGGCTGACCGGTTGCGGCGTCGACAAGGGTGATGCGCGTGCCGGCGACCGGCGACCCGTCGCCGCTATCGAAGACGATCCCGAATGGATCGACGAGAAAATCGATATCGGCCTCGGTCGCGATACTGGTGTCCGATTGTGCAGCGACCTGCAGCTTCACCGGAGCACCGGTCGTGACCGACAGGCGGCAATCGCCGGCAACGATCGCCGGAGGCACACCGATCGTGGCGATGTAACCGACAAACTCGCCGCTATCCGCGGCCGTTTCGGTCAGCATAATCTCTTCGCGATCGCCGTTGGCGAGCGAAAGCACGACCGAAAGAGTGTCGCGCCGGGACCGATCGCCATTGGCGGACGCCAGGGTCACACCGACGACGAGCAATTCGCCGGCGTGGAAACTGGCGGTACTTTGCAGGGCCGCAGGTTCGGTTGCGATGCCTGAATAGACGCCGCCCAGCGCCGGAGGAGCCGCGCGCGAGATGCTCGCCGCGCCGGCGCCGCACTGTGTCGGCACCAGCGGCACCGATCGGTCGCCCCCACTGCCGACGAGGCGATAGGTTGCGATAGCTGGCGGAGCGACAGGACCGGGCACGACGGTGACATCGACCTGGTTCGAAAGCGCTTCGTTGGCGATGCTGCCCTGCGTCCACCTGGCGGACGCGGTATTGGAAATGACCTGCGCTTGCGCCGCGGGGATCGCGGGCAGCAAGGCTGCCGCGACCGCCGCGGTCACATACCGAAGGGATTTTGAAAAGATCATCGCCGTTCGCGAGCGAGCGGCGGGACCGGCACTGGCCGGACCCGCCACCCCGTCGCATCCGATCAGTTGACGGTGGCGCGGAAAACGAGCGTGCGGGTGTCGCCCGCAGCGACGGAGGCGATTGTGCCCGACACGACGGGTGCGCTGTAGCTGCCGCCGGCAGCGCCGTCGGCATTGCACGTCGAGCCCGTCACCGTCCCGTTCAGCACGATCGTTCCGCTATTGAAGGTCAACTGGGTCGGAACGCTGTCGCTGATCGCCACGCTGGTCGCCGCAACGCTGCCGCTGTTGGCGACTGCGATGCAATATTCGACGGTCGCGCCCGGGATCAGTTTCGGATTCGTCGTGTTGTTGAGCGGGTCGCTGATGACGCGGCTCGTCTTGGTCACGGTCAGCGTCGCCGTCTTTACGGTATAGTCGTCGGCGGCGCTGTGCGCGCCGTCGCGAGCCCCGTCGTTGACGCCGGCGGCGTCAGCGAAGACGGTATCCTTGCCAGCGGTATTGGCGCCCGTGGTCTGGGTGATCGCCGCGCCTTGCGTACTGGCGGTGCCGCCCTCGCGCGCGGTGGCGCGGAGCTGCACTCCCGCGACGGCGTTGTTCGCGAGCCCGCCCGGAATATCGGCCACGACGAAGATGCGCGCGGTCGTATCCGCCGCGAGTTCATCGATATAGGTCACCAGGGCATCGCCGGCGTCATAGCTGCCGACCGTTCCGGTCGACGGGTTGTCGCGGTAGACGCGGACGTTGCTCGCATTGAAGCTGTCGGTTCCGCCATGGGCGGCGGTACCGCCCGCAATCTGTGTGGCGGCCAACAGGAAATCGAGCGTTTCGTTCGAATCGTTGCGCACCTGAAACGTGGTAACCGCGTTGGTCTGGCCGGGAACGACGTCGGTCGTCACCGTCCCGACCTCTTCGACGACAAGCGCGATCTTGCGGTCGACGACGAAGGTATCGGAAGCACTCTGTTGCGTCTGGCTGACGCCACCGACCTGAAAGTCGACGGTGGCGGTATTCGTAATCGAGCTGCCCGCAGTCGTACCGGCCGCAAGGGCCGGCGTGGCGGTGCCGCATGCAACCGCCAGACCGAGGGCGCCCATGGTTGTCAGCTTGGTCATGGCTGAACTCCTGGACTGGTTCGATCGCCTGTTCCCCACCGCCGGCGACCTGTAAGCGGCTTGAAATATCAGGTTATTTTACGATTCCCCGGAACATCAGCTTGCCCGAACCGCCGACGGGGATCGGCTTTTGAAAGGCCCAGCGGATGTGCGTAACGTCGCTCGCTTGCGCGGGGCGGCGTGTCCCATCGGGCTGCAGCACCGTAAGGTCGGCGAGGGCGCCCCACGCATGGCCGCCATCGACCGATACGATCGGTTGCGCGTCCCCGGCGTCGGCAAAGCGCACGGCCGACGGAAGCGGGTTCGTGATCACGAATTTGTCGGCAGGCTGGTTGCCCGAATTGTGATAATTGAGCACGAACACCAGTCGGTCCCCGGGGACGACAACTTTCGGTTCTTCGAGCAAAACGCGCTCTTTGCCCGCGGCATCGGTCGATATCCGCTCCACGAAAACGCTGTTGTCCAGCGCCACCTGGTTGGCGGCGAAGGCCTGGGCTGGCGCCGCCAAGGCGGCAAGCAGAAAGAGGGCGGTACGCATGCGCATCTCCATCAGTCGATCTTGGTCTTGAAGGTCACGGTGCGCGTCTGACCGCCGGGGACATTGCCCAGCGCGACGCTGATCTTGCTGCCGTCATAGCTGCCGGCGTCGGCGTCGCTGCCGTCGGTCAGCGCCGATCCGCCGAGCGTGATCGAGTTGGCGACATAGCTGGTATCGGCCGGAACGGCGTCGGTGACCGTCAGGCCGGTTACCGAGCCGCTGCCGGTCGTGGTCGCGACGATCGTATAGGTGATCGTCGCGCCCGGTACGGGTTCGCTGCCGCCGAACGGATCGGCTATGACCGCCGATTTCACGAGCGCGACAGTCGCTGCGCTGACCTTGTAGACCCCCGAATCCTGCCCGTCGCCGCCGCTGGTTCCGACAATGGCATCGCCACCACCCTCGCCCTGTCCGGCGAAGCTGGTACCGGGCGCACCGGTGCCGGTCTTCGACGTTGCGACGAGGCTGACGATACCGCGGTCGCCGTCGCCGACGCTTCCCGGCGTCGTCGACAGAACGAAAATGGTCACGCTTTCGTCGGGGTCCAGCACCGGATCGTTGGCACCGGGCGTGTAGAGCGTGTCGGTGCCGGCATCGAAGCTGCCGTCGCCATTGTCGATATAGACCTGGGTAACGGCGGGATCATAATCGTCGCCCCCGCCATTGGCGATGGTCGTGAGGGCAAAGGCTTCTTCGCCGTTACCGTTATTTGTTACCGAATAGGTCAGCAACTGACTCGTCGCGCCCGGAGTGGTGGCGACGTCGCCAGGGTCGCTCGAATCGACCGTAACGTCGATGAGCTCGTCGACAAGCAGGTCGACCTTGTTCGAATCGATCGTTTGCGTGCCGGCGCCCGTGTCGAAACTTGCGGTCGCGGTGTTGCTGATGGTCGACCCAGCGCGAGTGCCGGCGGCGTGCGCCGCAAAAGGTGTCGCGAGCGCCGCGATCAACGAGAGTGTGGAAATGGCAGGGATGCGATAGCGATGCAACGCGCCCCCCACAGGCGCTTTCATCATGGTGTTTGACTCCAATGGCTGGTCCGTTGGCCTTGCTGATCGCGCAAAAAGGAAAATTTCTGGTTAAAGCTTCGGTCACAAAGCCCGTATTGACCCGAATTCGGACAGGTAGATCGCGAGTAGCATCGCGCGCGGACCGACTGGCGCGGACGCACAAGCTCGCGTAAGACGTCGGATCATGCGGGAGACTGGCAAGGTGAGCGAGGGAAGGGGACGTCGCGACGTGCGCGCATCGCGTGCCAATCCCCTCGAGCAGATCGAGATCGACGATTTTCGGCGCGACCGGCTTCTCGCCGCGCTAACTCTCATCCTGGGCGCGGCCTTTTGCCTGGGATTGCCCTTTGCGCTTCAGGCGGGCGCCGAGTTCTTCTTGCCGCTGACCGCCGCAATCGTGATCGCGATCGCGCTGGTCCCGATGCTCGAATGGCTCGAACGGCGCGGCGTGCCATCGGCGCTCGCATCCTTCTTGTCGCTCGCGGCCTTTCTAATGCTGATCAACGCCGCCTTGGCGATTATCGTCGTTCCGGCAACGGGCTGGTTCGCGCGGCTGCCCGAATCGATTCCCCGGATCCAGAGCAATCTGGCACCGCTCATCGACTTTTATTCGACGCTCCAGCGGTTCGTCGACCGTACGCTGACGTCGGTCGCCAGCGGAACCGAGGCGACGGCGCAAGCGATGGCCGCTACCGCGCCGACATCGGTGTTCGACTATTTCATTTCGTCGGCTCCCGCGGCCGCGATCCAGCTCTTCTTTGCGATCCTGGTCGTCTTCTTCTTCCTTGCGGGCTGGACGCGCCTTCGCAAGGGGACGATCCGCCGCCGCGGCAGTTTCGACGGCGCGATGCAGACTGCCCGGGTGATCCAGAATGTCGTCGACGCGACCGCCGATTATCTGGCGACGATCACGATGATCAATTCGATACTGGGCCTGATCGTTGCGCTGTTGCTGTGGGTGCTGGGCATGCCGTCGCCCTTCATGTGGGGCGGGATCGTCGCGATTTGCAATTTCGTGCCCTATCTCGGTCCGATCGTCGCGGCGATCCTCCTCGGCCTTGGTGGGCTGATGACCTTCGACGCGGTCGGATTCGCGCTCTTGCCGGGACTCATCTTCATCGGGGTGCACACGATCGAGGCGAATCTGATCACCCCGCTCGTGCTCGGGCGCCGGCTGACGATCAATCCGCTGCTGATTCTGGTGTCGCTGAGTTTCTGGGGGTGGGTTTGGGGTACGCCGGGCGCCTTGCTCGCCGTGCCGTTGCTGCTGATCCTGCAGACCATCCTGCATTCGACAGGGACCCCCGATCTGGCCGGTTTCCTGTTCGAACGAGGTACGCTGACCACCGCTGAAGAGATGCGCGACCGATTAAATCGCGCCGAGGGTGAAAGCGACGGTTGACACGTCGGGGCCGGGGCCATATTGGCGCGGCTCCCAAGCGCAAGCGGGTGTAGCTCAGTTGGTTAGAGCGCCGGCCTGTCACGCCGGAGGTCGCGGGTTCGAGCCCCGTCACTCGCGCCATTTCCTGCCATTCGGCGCAGGAAGGCGCCGCTGGGATCCCAAGCGATATCGTCTGCCTTTATGACCGCGACATGACGCGCGCGGTCATTCAGCCGCGCCAGCGGCCGAGTTCCATCCACCGCAAAAGGGGCTTGAGCGGCATGATCCAGATGATCCCCGCGACCAAGTAAAAGACCGCCTGCACCGGAATCGGCCAGACGCCGACCCACGGCGACAGGCTGACGATGATCGCCGCCCAGACCGCGATCAATACCAGGATCAGGAAGATACCGGCGGGTTTTCGCCAGCTCGGCTCTGGATTGGCTGACGGCTTGCTCACAAACGCTCTCCACAAAGGATGAATTCCTGTTCGGTCAGGATCGCATCAAGGCCGATATCGGTCGGTTCGGACGGGATGGCATCGACCTCCTGCACCGACCAGCCGACGCCGATCCTCGGGATTTCAGGGTGCGCCGCAAAATAACGGTCATAATGCCCACCCCCTTGGCCCAGACGCACGCCGCTGCGGTCGAAGCCGACCAGTGGGCAGAAAATCAGGGCGGGATCGATCGATGCGGTGCCGTCTTCCGGCTGCTTCGGTCCCCAGGGGCCGCTTTCGAGCCGGTCCCCTCCCACCCAGCGGCGAAACGCCATGGTTTCGTCGCGTTCGGCATGATGGGGCAGGGCAAGCGGATAGTCGGCGAGCATCGGCAGTATATCAGGCTCGTCGCCCCATGCGACATAGGTTGCCACGGGATCGCGTCCGGCAAGCCGTTCGGCAAGCGGCTGCGGCACGATACGAAAGGCGGCGAGCCGCGCCATGCCGTCGAGATTGGCAACGAAATGCTTGCGACGAAAGCGCAGGCGCTCGCGAAGTTCCTGCTTCTGCCGGGCCACGCCGGTGGACGGTTCGTTCATCGTCTCTCTCGGCCATCGTCGAAAGCCAGGGGCGGGTTGGCGGGACCGCCGTGGTCGTTTGCCGGAAGATCCTCTGACGCCAGTAACGTCAGGTGGGGGCCGTATACGTCGGACCAGGGTCCGGGCAGGGACAGCTCCCTTGGATGATGTATCGCCTCAGGGATATTCGCAGCGGCTCGTGCCGGGCAGTACCCGCCGCACCCTATTTAGGGACGCGCAGGCCTTCGCTCAAGGCATTTGCTCGATGCTCGTCGCAAGCGCCTCGATCCGGTCGGCGATTTGCAGGAGCGCGCGGTCATGCCTGCCACCGGGGGCTGGCGGTGCAACCGGCGCGCCCTGACGCAGCTTTTCCAGTTCCGCAAGCGCCGCCGCCTCGCGTTCCGATGCGGCCCGGGCTTCCTTCTTCGCATCCTGCTCGCGCGTCCGGATCGCCTGCAATTCATCCTGTGCGGCGGTCGCCCGGCTTTCCGCGAGTGCTATCGCTGCCCGGAGCGAATCCGATTCGGGCATGGCCTTTTCGATCTTGCCGCGCGCTTCATTGGCCTCGTCGGCAAGCATCAGAGCGGCGAAAAGCAGCTGGCGTACCTCGGTACTGCCAGACATCCCGCGCGCCTTTTCGTCGACGAGGCTTGCAAGCTGGTGCAGTTGTTCTTCCTGCCCGTCGGCGCAATGCACGTCGTATCGGCGCCCCGCCACATTCAGATGGACGTCAGCCATTTTTCGCCTCCGCGATCAATCGGTCGAGTTCGCCGATCACCGCTGCAACCTCGGCCTTCAAGGCGGTCGAGTCCGTGTCCGGAACGGTCGCGGCCGGGGTTGATCGACTGGTCCGATCGGACAGGCTTTTCTCGATACGGCTCAGCGCGCGTTCGATGCGGCCGATGGCGAGGCTGGATTCGTCGAGGTCGAGTTCCATGGAGCATGGCGTAGCAGCGGCACCGAAGCCGCGCAATTGTCGAGCGAGCGATGCGCCTTTTTGCGCCTTTTCTTGCCGCGGGCGGTTGACTCCTGACCGTCGCACCGCAAAGGGCTGTCGCGCATCCAGCCCAGCCATATTTCCGGGGGACCCATGACACTGCCCGAACGCCAGCTCGCCAATGCCATCCGCGCGCTAGCGATGGACGCCGTACAGGCCGCGAACAGCGGCCATCCCGGGATGCCGATGGGCATGGCCGATGTGGCGACGGTGCTCTATTCGGATTATCTGAAATTCGATCCGGCCGATCCGGCGTGGCCCGACCGCGACCGATTCGTGCTGTCGGCGGGGCATGGTTCGATGCTTGCCTATGCGACGCTGCATCTCGCGGGCTATGCGCATCCGACGATGGACGAGATCCGCAATTTCCGCCAGTTGAACAGCCCCTGCGCCGGGCATCCGGAGAATTTCGAGCTCGCGGGGATCGAGACGACGACCGGGCCGCTGGGGCAGGGGCTGGCGACGGCGGTCGGGATGGCGATTGCCGAGCGGCATCTGAACGCGGTCTATGGCGACGATCTGGTCGATCATCGCACATATGTCGTGGCCGGCGACGGGTGCCTTATGGAAGGCATCAACCACGAAGCCATTGGTTTGGCTGGGCATTTGAAGCTCGGGCGGCTGATCGTGCTGTGGGACGACAACAAGATCACGATCGACGGCGCGACGGACCTGTCGACGAGCGAGGATGTGAAGGCGCGCTATGCGGCCACGGGTTGGCATGTCGAAAGCTGCGACGGGCATGATCCGGCCGATATCCGCCGCGCGCTCGACGCGGCGATCGCCGACGATCGGCCGTCGCTGGTCGCGTGCCGGACGATCATCGGCTTCGGCGCCCCGAACAAGCAGGGCACATCCGCGACGCACGGCGCGGCGCTTGGCGTCGACGAGGTCGCCGCGGCGCGCGAGACGCTGGGCTGGACCGCCGAACCTTTCGTCATCCCCGCCGATATCGCCGCAGCGTGGAAAGCCTTTGGCGAGAAGGGCAACGGACTTCGCGCCGACTGGAAAGATCGCCTCGCAAAGAGCGGAAAGAAGGACGATTACGAGGCGCGCATTGCCGGTCATGTGACTCCGGGCGCGGCGTTCAAGGCCTATCTCGACGGCCTCGTCGCCGAGCCGCCGAAGGTCGCGACGCGCAAGGCGTCGGAAAATGCCTTGACCGCGCTGACCGCCGATATCGCGGCGCTCGTGGGCGGCAGCGCCGACCTGACGGGGTCCAACAATACCAAAACATCGTCGACCAAAGCGTTGACGCGCGACGATTATTCGGGTCGCTATCTCTATTATGGCATCCGCGAGTTCGGCATGGCGGCCGCGATGAACGGCATGGCGCTGCACGGCGGGGTGATCCCCTATGGCGGCACCTTCCTGGTGTTTTCCGACTATTGCCGCGGCGCGATCCGCTTGTCGGCGCTCCAGCGCCAGCGCGTCGTCTATGTGATGACCCATGACAGCATCGGGCTGGGCGAGGACGGGCCGACGCACCAGCCGATCGAGCATTTGCAGGCGCTGCGCGCGATGCCAAACCTGCTCGTGATGCGGCCTGCCGACGCGGTCGAAACCGCCGAATGCTGGGCGATCGCGCTGGCACAGGAAGATCGGCCGACGCTGCTCGCGCTGACCCGTCAGAACCTGCCGCCCTTGCGCCATGACGTCACGGAAAATCTTTGCCTGAAAGGTGGTTACAGGCTTCGCGCTGCGTCCGCGGCGCGCAACGTCGTGCTCGTCGCAACGGGATCCGAAGTGTCGCTTGCGATGGAGATCGCCGAGAGGCTGGAGGCCGCGGGGCAGGGCGCCGATGTCGTTTCGATGGTGTCGACCGAGTTGTTCGACGAACAGGACGAGGCCTATCGCGCCGATGTCCTGCCGCGCGACGCGCTGATCGTGTCGATCGAGGCGGGCACGACCTTTGGCTGGGAACGCTATGCGGGCCGCGACGGCCTGCGTTTCGGCATCGACAGTTTCGGGGCTTCGGCCCCGATCGAAGACCTATTCAAGCATTTCGGCCTGACCGCCGATGCTATCACGCCCAAGATCATGGCACGGCTGAGCAACTGAGAGCCGGCCAACATACGCAGAAAGGACGTTTCGACATGGCAGTGAAAGTCGCAATCAACGGTTTCGGACGCATCGGCCGCAATGTGGCGCGCGCCATTCTCGAGCGCACCGACCATGACCTCGAACTGGTGTCGATCAACGATCTGGGCGATGCCAAGGCGAACGCCCGTCTGCTCCGCCATGATTCGGTCCACGGGGCGTTCAACGGCACCGTCGAAGTCGACGGCAACGACCTGATTATCAACGGAAAGCGCATTCAGGTTACCGCCGAGCGCGACCCCGCCGCGCTGCCGCACGCCGCAAACGGCATCGATATCGTGATGGAATGCACGGGCTTTTTCACCAACAAGGCCGGCGGCCAGAAACATCTCGACGCCGGCGCAAAGCGCGTGCTGATCTCGGCTCCCGCCAAGGAAGTCGACCTGACCGTGGTCTATGGCGTCAACGACGATCAGATCACTGCCGATCACCTGATCATCTCGAACGCGTCATGCACCACCAACTGCCTCGCGCCCTTTGCGAAGGTGCTGCACGAAGCGATCGGGATCGAGCGCGGCCTGATGACCACCATCCACGCCTATACCAACGACCAGAAGATTCTCGACCAAATCCACAGCGATCCGCGCCGCGCGCGCGCCGCCGCGATGTCGATGATCCCGACCTCGACCGGCGCGGCGGTTGCCGTCGGCCTCGTGCTCCCCGAACTCAAGGGCAAGCTCGACGGGTCGTCGATCCGCGTCCCGACCCCGAATGTCTCGGTCGTCGACCTTACCTTCACGCCGTCGCGCGACACGACCGCGGAAGAGGTCAACGCGGTTCTCAAGGCCGCCGCCGAAGGGCCGCTGAAGGGCGTGTTGGGCTACACCGAAGAGCCGCTGGTTTCGATCGACTTCAACCATAATGCGGCGAGTTCGACGATCGACAGCCTCGAAACCGCGGTGATCGACGGCAAGCTGGTCCGCGTTCTCAGCTGGTACGACAATGAATGGGGTTTCTCGAACCGCATGGTCGATACCGCGGGCGTGATCGCGGGGTTGCTTTGAATTGATCATCGTTCGTCCTGGGGAGGGACTGAGCCTGGCGAAGACCCGTCTCGAAGGACCCTTCGAGACACCGCTTCGACAAGCTCAGCGGTTCCTCAGGGCAAACGGAAACAGGAATGGGAAACGTCGATGACCGCGTTCAAAACCCTCGACGATATCGGCGACGTCACCGGCAAGCGCGTGCTCGTCCGCGTCGATTTGAACGTGCCGATGGCGGACGGTGCGGTGAGCGATGCGACGCGGCTGCAGGCCGCGGTGCCGACGATCCGCGAACTGTCCGACAAGGGCGCGATCGTGCTGCTGCTCGCGCATTTCGGCCGTCCCAAGGGCGCCAAGAACCCGACCCAGTCGCTGAGCCTCGTCATGGGCGGGCTCGAGGACGTGCTCGGCCATAGCGTGATGTTCATCCCCGACTGCATCGGCGACGGCGCGAAGGCGGGCGTGGCGGTGCTGGCGCCGGGCGACGTTGCTGTGCTCGAAAACACGCGCTTCCACGCGGGCGAGGAAAAGAACGACCCGGCGTTCGCCGACGCGCTCGCCGAGGTCGGCGACCTCTATGTCAACGACGCCTTTTCGGCGGCGCACCGCGCGCATGGCTCGACCGAGGGCATCGCGCATCGCCTGCCGGCCTTTGCGGGCCGTGCGATGGAGGCCGAACTCAAGGCGCTCGACGCCGCGCTCGGCAATCCCGCGCATCCCGTGGCGGCGGTGGTCGGCGGTGCCAAGGTGTCGACGAAGATCGACGTGCTCAAGAACCTCGTCGGCAAGGTCGATCATCTGATTATCGGCGGCGGCATGGCGAACACCTTCCTCGCCGCGCGCGGAGTCGATGTCGGCAAGTCGCTGTGCGAGCATGATCTGGTCGATACCGCCAATGCGATCTTCGAGGCCGCCGACGGCGCCGGATGCACGATCCACCTGCCCTATGACGTCGTGGTGGCACGCGAGTTCGCGCCCAATCCGCCGACGCGCACCGTGAACGTCCACGAAGTCGCGCCCGACGAAATGATCCTCGACGTCGGCCCCGCCGCGGTCGAGGCGCTCGCCGACGTGCTCAAGACGTGCCGCACGCTCGTGTGGAACGGCCCGCTCGGCGCGTTCGAGACGCCGCCGTTCGACGCGGCGACGGTCGCGCTCGCGAAGACCGCGGCGGCGCTGACGCGCGAAGGATCGCTGATTTCGGTCGCGGGCGGCGGCGACACGGTCGCGGCGCTGAACCATGCCGGGGTGGCGGGCGATTTCACCTTCGTTTCGACCGCGGGAGGCGCCTTTCTCGAGTGGATGGAAGGCAAGCCGCTGCCGGGCGTCGACGCCCTGAAGGGCTGAATTTTCGCAGCATTGCATCCCGGTTCGCGGGAAGCTATGCGCGCCGCAACATACGTATGCAAGGAGCCCGAAATCCCATGACGACCGCCAACGCCGAAATGCTCGACAAGATCAAATCGGGACAGGGTTTCATCGCCGCGCTCGACCAGAGCGGCGGATCGACGCCCAAGGCCTTGAAAGGCTATGGCATCGGCGAGGACGCGTTTGCGAACGACGAGGAAATGTTCGCGCTGATTCACGCGATGCGCAGCCGCATCGTGACGGCGCCCTGCTTCAACGGTGACAAGGTGATCGGCGCGATCCTGTTCGAACGGACGATGGACGGCGAAGCGGATGGCAAGCCGGTTCCGTCCCTGTTGTGGGGCCGCGGCGTGGTTCCGTTCCTGAAGGTCGACAAGGGGTTGGAGGCGGAAGCCGACGGCGTCCAGTTGATGAAGCCCATGCCCGAACTCGACGCCCTGTGCGAGCGTGCGGTCGCGAAGGGCGTGTTCGGCACCAAGATGCGCAGCGTCATCAACCTGGCCAATCCGGCGGGGATCGTGGCGGTCGCGCGGCAGCAGTTCGCCGAGGCGAAGCGGATCGCGGCGCACGGGCTGGTGCCGATCATCGAGCCGGAGATCAACATCAAGAGCCCCGAGCGCGACGCCGCCGACCGATTGCTGCTCGATGCGATCCTGGCCGAACTGGATCGCTGGGACGGAGCGCCGGTGATGCTAAAACTGTCGATTCCGGCCGAAGCGAACCTGTACGCGCCGCTCGTCGATCATCCGAAGGTGCTGCGCGTCGTGGCGCTGTCGGGCGGTTTCGCGCGCCCCGAAGCCTGCGCCGAGCTTGCCAAGAACCGCGGCATGATTGCAAGCTTCAGCCGCGCGCTGCTCGAAGATCTGCGCGCGTCGATGGACGACGATGCTTTCGATCGCTCGCTCGGCGGCGCGATCAACGACATTCACGCGGCCTCGGTGGTGTAGGCCCCTGTGATGGGAGAGAGGTGGCAAGCCGTCGACGACTATATCGCCGACAAGTTTCTCGGCGCCGACGACGTGCTTGCCGCCAGCCTTTCCCACAACGAAGCGCAAGGCCTGCCGCCGATCGACGTATCGCCGGCGCAGGGCAAGATGCTGTTTCTGATGGCGCAGATGGCGGGTGCTCGGCGCATCCTCGAAGTCGGCACGCTGGGCGGCTATTCGACGATCTGGCTTGCGCGCGCGCTGCCTGCGGACGGGCAGCTCGTGACGCTCGAGGTCGATCGCAAGCATGCACGCGTGGCGCAGGAAAATCTGGACCGCGCCGGCCTGTCGAACCGGGTCGACGTCCGCGTCGGGCCGGCGAAGGACAGTCTGGCCGCGATGACGGGGGAAGGGCCTTTCGACTTCGTGTTCATCGATGCCGACAAGCAGGGCAACCCGCTTTACGTCGACGAAGCCGTACGGCTTGGAAAAGCCGGGACGATCATCGTCGTCGACAATGTCGTGCGCGGGGGCGGGGTTCTGGATGCCGATAGCGCGGACAACAGCGTCCGCGGGACACGCGCGCTGTTCGATCTGCTCGAACGCGATCCGCGGCTCGACGCGACGGCCGTGCAGACCGTCGGGGCGAAGGGCTGGGACGGGTTCGTGCTGGCGCGGGTGCGTTGAGCGGATACCTTGGGGTAGGGAGCGGCCATTCGCTTTCTTCGTCACCCCGGATCAAGTCCAGGGTGACGAGGCGATTAACGCTATAATCCGCCGTCGAAGCGGAACGAAAAGCGGTAGTCCTTGGCCGCGATCGGGGCGCTCGAGCGTTTTTCGGGGCGCACCGATTCGAGACGGATCGCACCGTCCGCGATCGGGGTCGCTTCGCCGAGCGTAACCTCGAAAGGGTCGCTTTCGCCCGTGGGACGCAGCCACAGCATCTTCACGCGAACGCGGCCCGCCCAGACGCAACGCGCGTTCATCGGGCAGCGGCTGTCCTCGACAACTTCGACCGGCTGGACGACGGGGCCGTCGACCATTGCGCGCTGGCCGAGCGCGACGTCGCGGCCGTCGGCAAGCGGGGCTTGGGATGCGCCCGTTACGCACCCCGAAAGCGCCAAGACGGCGGCGAGAGCGGGGAGGGCGAGGCGGGACAATATCTGCATTTGCCGGAGTCTGAAGCCGCCGCTATGAACCCGCCATGACCACGCAGACCTGCCAGCTCTACCTGATCTCGCCGCTCGACGTCGGGGGCGATTTTCCCGACCGGCTCGAGGCGGCGCTGTCCGCCGGACCGGTCGCGGCGTTCCAGTTTCGCGTCAAGGGGCTGAGCCAGCACGAGGCGGCGCGACTCGCCGGGCCGTTGCAGGCGACGTGCGCGGCGCACGAGGTCGCTTTCATTGTCAACGACGACACGGCACTTGCCAAGCGCATCCAGGCCGACGGCGTGCATTTGGGGCAGGGCGACGGCGACCCCCGGGAGGCGCGCCGGCTGCTTGGCCCGGACGCCCAGATCGGCGTGACCTGCCATGCCAGCCGTCATCTGGCGATGGAAGCCGGCGAAGCCGGGGCGGATTATGTGGCGTTCGGCGCCTTTTTCCCGACGACGACCAAGACGGTCGAACACCATGCCGAACCGGAGATTTTGAGCTGGTGGCAAGGATTGTTCGAGCTTCCGTGCGTCGCGATCGGCGGAATTACGCCCGACAATGCAGCGCCGCTGATAGAGGCGGGCGCCGATTTCCTCGCGGTGTCGGGGGCGGTCTGGAACCATCCCGAAGGACCGGCCGCGGCAGTGCGGGCCTTTGCCGTGCTGCTCGACGCGGGCGCCGCGGATTAGGGACGCGGCGGCGGCGCGGCGCGATCGGGCCGCTCCGGATGCGGCGCGTCCTTGCGCCAGCCGAACAGGCCGGCGCACGGTGCGCGGCGCCCCGCCATGCCGGCAGGGGCAGGGGCGGACGGCGCGATCTTGACAGGATTTTCGTCAATCATGCGCGTCCCTATGGCAGCGGCGCGCACCCGCCGATTGGATCGGCGCGCCAAATCGGCTTCGGCTCGTCGCCTTTTCGCTTGCGCTGCCGCCGCGGCGGCGCAAGAGAATGACCCCGGGGAGTAATTTCATGACACGTGCCGACCAGCAGCCTGCGGGGATTCGCGAACTCACGATCCGGGGCATCATCCTCGGTGGGCTGATCACCCTGCTTTTCACCGCCGCGAACGTCTATCTGGGGCTGAAGGTCGGGCTGACCTTTGCGACCTCGATCCCCGCCGCGGTGATCTCGATGGCGATTTTGCGCTTCGTCTCGGGCGCGACGATCCTGGAGAATAATATCGTCCAGACTATCGCCAGCGCGGCGGGGACGCTGGCGGCGATCATCTTCGTGCTGCCGGGACTTGTGATCGTCGGCTGGTGGCAGGGGTTTCCCTATTGGACGACGGCGGCGGTGTGCTTCATCGGCGGCACGTTGGGCGTGATGTTCTCGGTACCGCTGCGCCGCGCGCTGGTCGCCGGATCGGACCTGCCCTATCCCGAAGGCGTCGCGGCGGCGGAGGTGCTGAAGGTCGGGTCGCGCAGCGGGGAGGGCGTCGAGGAAAACCAGGCGGGCTTGCGGACGATCGTCCTCGGTTCGCTGGTCAGCGCCGGCTTTGCGCTCCTCGGCGCGATGAAGCTCGCGGCGACCGAAGTCGGCAGGACTTTCAAGATCGGCGCGGGCGCTAGCGGGGTCAGCGCCAGCCTGTCGCTCGCGCTGATCGGGGTCGGACATCTCGTCGGCCTGTCGGTCGGGCTCGCGATGCTGACGGGCATGATCATCGCGTGGGGCGGGCTGATGCCGCTGCTGACTGCCGCGCACGGGGTCGCCGGATCGGTCGACGATGCGGTCGGCGCGGTCTTTTCCCAGGAAGTTCGCTTTATCGGCGCCGGGACGATCGGCGTCGCGGCGCTGTGGACCTTGCTCAAGATCATCGGCCCGATCGCGCGGGGCATCCAGGGCTCGATCGCCTCGTCGCGCGCGCGCGGCAAGGGCGAAGTCGTCGAACTGGGCGAGCGCGACCTGTCGTTCGGCATCGTCGCCGGCACGATCCTGGGCTCGCTGGTCCCGATTGCGGGACTGTTGTGGTTCTTCGCCCAGGGCGGGCCGATCGCGGCGAACCCGGTCGGCGTGATCGTGGCGACGCTGCTGTTCGTGCTGTTCATCGGCGCGATCATCGCGGCGGTCACCGGCTATATGGCGGGCCTGATCGGCGCATCGAACAGCCCCGGTTTCCGGGGTCGGTATTCTGTCGGTCATCGCCGCCTCGCTGATGCTGCTCTTCTTCTTCGGGCGCGATCATAGCGACGCCGACACCGCGGCGCTCGTCGCCTATGCGCTGTTCACCACCGCGATCGTCTTTTCGGTCGCGACGATCTCGAACGACAATCTGCAAGACCTGAAAACCGGCCAGCTTGTCGGGGCGACGCCGTGGAAACAGCAGCTCGCGCTCGTCATCGGGGTCGGCTTCGGCTCGCTGATCATCCCGCCCGTGCTCGACCTGCTCAACCAGGCGTTCGGCTTCGCAGGTGCAGCCGGCGCAGGAGCGAATGCACTTCCCGCGCCGCAGGCCGCGCTCATCAGCGCGCTCGCGAAGGGCGTGCTGGGCGGCGACCTGCGCTGGGACCTGATCGGCTATGGCGCGCTTATCGGCGTCGCGGTCGTCGCGCTCGATGAAATCCTTGGCCGCATGGGCAAGATGCGCCTGCCGCCGCTGGGCGTGGGCATGGGCATCTATCTGCCAATGTCGCTGACCATCCTGATCCCGATTGGCGCCTTTGTCGGCCATCTGTGGGAAAAGCGCGCGGCACGAAGCCGCAAGCCGGAATTCTATGGTCGCATGGGCGTGCTGCTCGCAACCGGCTTCATCGTCGGCGAAAGCCTGTTCGGCGTGCTGTTCGCCGGTATCGTGGCGGGCTCGGGCAGCGATGCGCCGCTCTCGGTGGTGGGCGAGGCGTTCGCAACGCCCGCGATCCCGATCGGCATCGTCCTGTTCGTCGGCGCGATCGCCCTCAGCTATCGCCGGACGCGCACGATGGCGGACCAGGCACCCTAAGCCGCTTGCCCTTCGCCGCGCGTCCCGCTAAGGGCGCGCTCCTGTGACCGGTGCGCGAAGACGTGCGCCGGCGGCTCTTTCCATCCTTGTTTGAAGCGAGTGTGCGCGATGAAAATCTCCGGCGTTGAAATCCGTCCCGGCAATATTATCGAATATGAAGGCGGTATCTGGAAGGTTACCAAGATCCAGCACACCCAGCCGGGCAAGGGCGGGGCCTATATGCAGGTCGAGGCCAAGAATCTGATCGATGGGCGCAAGCTCAACAACCGTTTCCGCAGCGCCGACACGGTCGAAAAGGTCCGCCTCGACACCAAGGATTTCCAGTTCCTCTATGCCGAGGGCGACGACCTGGTGTTCATGGACAAGGACAGTTTCGAACAGATCAACATCTCCAAGGAGGTCGTCGGCGAGGCCCATGAATTCCTGCAGGATGGCATGGAGGTCGTACTCGAATTGTGGGAAGAGCGTCCGATCTCGGTCGAACTGCCCGAACAGATCGAAGCGACGATCGTCGAGGCCGATGCGGTGGTGAAGGGCCAGACGGCGTCTTCGTCGTACAAGCCCGCGATCCTCGACAATGGCGTGCGCGTGATGGTGCCACCGCACATCACCAGCGGCACGCGCATCGTGGTCAACGTCTATGACCGTGAATATGTCCGCCGCGCGGATTGATTGAGCTCCCCTCCCGCTTGCGGGAGGGGTCAGGGGAGGGGCTGTCGAGGGACAGCGTCTTTCCGAAGGAAACATTCCCTCCCTCGACCCCTCCCGCAAGCGGGAGGGGGGAGTAGATATTATGGCCGTATCCGGCATCATCACCGTCATGGAACGCGCCGCGCGCAAGGCGGGGTCCAAGCTGCGCCGCGACTTCGGCGAAGTCGAGCATCTGCAGGTGTCGCAGAAGGGGCCCGCCGATTTCGTATCCAAGGCCGACCAGGCCGCCGAACGCACGCTCTATGACGAGCTGACCCACGCGCGCCCGGGCTGGGGCTTCCTGATGGAGGAAGCGGGCGAGATCGAGGGCGAGCCGGGCAAGCCGCGCTTCATCATCGACCCGCTCGACGGCACCTCGAACTTCCTCCACGCGATCCCGCAGTTCGCAATCTCTATCGCGGTGCAGGAACCAAAGCTGGGCGGCGGCTGGGGCGACGTCACCGCGGCGCTGGTCTATCAGCCCGTGACCGACGAGAGCTATTGGGCCGAGCGCGGCCGCGGGGCGTGGTTGCACGACCGCCGCCTGCGCGTGTCGTCGCGGCGCAGCCTGCACGAATGCCTGATCGCCACCGGCATCCCGTTCATGGGGCACGGCGACATGGCGCAGTGGAGCCGCATCTTCGGCGCGGTGGCGCCCGAAGTCGCCGGCATCCGCCGCTTCGGCGCCGCGAGCCTGGACCTTGCCTGGGTCGCGGCGGGACGCTTCGACGGTTTCTGGGAAAGCGACCTGAAAATCTGGGACGTCGCGGCGGGCATGCTGCTCGTGCGCGAGGCCGGCGGCTTCGTCAGCGATTTCCGCGGCGGTGAACGCGCGATCGAGCGCAGCGAATTCATCGCCGGCAGCAGCGCGGTGCATTCGAAGTTGCAGAAGCTGGTCGCGGGCGCGCTGCGCAACGCCTGATGGGCGGTAGCGCGGGTAAAGAATCCGTCGCCCCCGCGCAAAGGCGGGAGCCGCAGTTGGTCTACGCGAGATCGCAGGAAAAAGCGGCCAGCGGCCCCCGCCTTCGCGGGGGTGCGCGCTCAAAATGGCCCCCCCAAAGCCGTCGGCGCGCCCGACCTCAATCCTCGTAGAGGAACTCGTGATAGGCATCCATCAGCGCCGCCCAGGTGTTGAAGGTTTCGCTGATATTCTCCTTTGGGATTCCGTTGAAATCGACGTCGACGTCCATTTCGAGCACGGGGTCCCCGGCCTCGTCGCGATAGGCGCGGGCGAAGCGTTTTTCCTTGTTCCACTGGTTCAGCTTTTCGAGCGTCGTGTCCTTCGCGTCGCTGAAGCCCATGTAATATTGCAGCGTCCGGCAATTCTTGTTCTCGGTGCAATTCATGAACAGCACGAGGAATTTCAGCCCGTTGCGATTGCTCTCGATATAGGGGTCCTCGCCGGTTTTCTGGACGAGCGTTGCCGGCCAGTCGTGCGACTCGACGATCTGTTTGATCGCCTGTGGATTGGTCGCGTTGACGAGTTGCGCCTGCGCCGGAGTCGCTGCGACGGCAAGGACGGCGCCCGCGGCGAGCGCGGTTCTAAGGATGACACGATACATAAGGACTCCCCATCTCGATCGGGCGCTGGCTGACCCGGTACATCGACCCCATTTCGCGCGATCTAACATAGCGATAGGGGGACTCGCCAGCCACCTTTGCGCTTTTGAGGGGGCGAGCGGACAATTTCCTGCCCGCGGTGCTTGCGAGGCGCGGCCCGCTGGCCTAAAGCGCCCCCCATAACGGGTGCGCAGACACCCAGAAACAACCAGACTGCGAGCTCTCATGGTCGATCTGACTCAATATCTGCCGATTCTGATTTTCCTGGCCATTGCGGTCGGGCTTTCGACGGCGTTCGTGTTCCTGCCGATGGGCGTTGCCCGCCTGACCGGCGCGCACCAGCCCGATCCGGCGAAGCTGACCGAGTATGAATGCGGTTTCCCCGCATTTGAAGACGCCCGCAGCCAATTCGATGTGCGATTCTACCTCGTCGCCATTTTGTTCATCATCTTCGACCTCGAAGCCGCCTTCCTCTTTCCCTGGGCGGTCAGCCTGAAGGAAATCGGCTGGGCCGGCTGGGCGACGATGATGGTGTTTCTGGCCGAGCTTGCGCTTGGCCTTGTCTATGCGTGGAAGAAAGGGGCGCTGGATTGGGAATGAGCAATACCGGCCTCATCATGCCCGGCGCGATGCCGGTCCCCGCGGGGACCGATCCGGACCAGGGATTTTTCGACGACCTGAACGCCGAAGTTGGCGACAAGGGCTTCCTCGTCACCTCGACCGAGGATCTGTTCAACTGGGCGCGGACCGGGTCGCTGTGGTGGATGACCTTCGGTCTCGCCTGCTGCGCGGTCGAAATGATCCACGTCAACATGCCGCGCTATGACATGGAGCGGTTCGGCGTCGCACCGCGCGCCAGTCCGCGCCAGAGCGATGTGATGATCGTCGCGGGAACGCTGTGCAACAAGATGGCACCGGCGCTGCGTCGTGTGTACGACCAGATGTCGAACCCCAAATATGTGATCTCCATGGGAAGCTGCGCCAACGGTGGCGGCTATTATCACTACAGCTATTCGGTGGTGCGCGGCTGCGACCGGATCGTTCCCGTCGACATCTATGTGCCCGGCTGCCCGCCGACCGCGGAGGCGCTGCTTTATGGCGTGATGCAGTTGCAGCGCAAGATCCGCCGCGTCGGGACGATCGAACGATGAGTCTCGTTCTCGCCCTTACGTCCGTTCGCCCTGAGCTTGTCGAAGGGCTGTTTTTCTTTCTGTGCCGTGAGATCAAGGACGGGGCTTCGACAAGCTCAGCCCGAACGGAGGTTGGGAATGGCTAGTCCCGCTCCCCTGATCGCGCCGCGCGCCGACCTTTCGGATGCGCTGGCAAAGGCGCTCGGCAAGGACATGCTCGCGCACGTCTTCACCGTCGGTGAGGACAGCATCACGGTGCGCCGCGAGGCGGTGGCCGGCGTGATGGTCCAGCTGCGCGATGCGCTGGGCTATCAGCAGTTGATGGAAATCGCGGGGGTCGACTATCCCGACCGGGCCGAGCGGTTCGAAGTCGTCTATCACCTGCTCAGCGTGACCAAGAACCACCGGCTGCGCGTCCGGGTGTCGACCGACGAAGCGACGCCGGTACCGACGGTCGTGCCGGTGTGGCCGAATGCCGGCTGGCTCGAGCGTGAAGTGTTCGACATGTATGGGGTCCTGTTCGCGGGCAACCCAGACCTGCGCCGTATCCTGACCGATTATGGCTTCCAGGGCTTTCCGCAGCGCAAGGACTTCCCGCTTACGGGTTACACCGAGCTGCGCTATAGCGAAGAAGACAAGCGCGTCGTTTACGAACCGGTGCGGCTGGCGCAGGATTTCCGCAACTTCGACTTCATGAGCCCGTGGGAAGGCGCCGACTATATCCTGCCCGGCGACGAAAAGGCCGGCGGGACCGGCGAGGCGCCGGGCAAGGGCGCGCCCTCGCCCATGACGGCGTCGGAGGTAAAAAAGGCGGACGAGGCAAAGGCCGCGCCGCCGCCGACTCCGAAGACGACCGAGAAGCCCGAACAGACCGGCGCCGGGAAGAAGGCCGACAAGGAAGCGACGAAGAAGAGCAAGGACGGCAAGACCGCGAAGCCCGACGCCGCGGCCGAATCCGGGACGCGCGCCAAGGCGAAAGGCGCGTCGACTCCGAAGGCCGCGACCAAGGCGAAAGCACCCGGGAAGCCGCGTGCCCCGCGCAAGCCCAAAGCGGCCAAGAGCGATGGAGGTGACGCATGACCGACTCTCCTTATGTGAAGCACCACGGTAGCGACATGTTCGAAGGCTATCCGGTCGACACCGCCGACACCGCGGGCGACCAGACGGTCACCAACTATACGATCAACTTCGGTCCGCAGCATCCGGCGGCGCACGGCGTTTTGCGCATGGTGATGGAGCTCGACGGCGAGATCATCGAGCGCGTCGATCCGCACGTCGGCCTGCTCCATCGCGGCACCGAAAAGCTGATCGAATACAAGACCTATCTGCAGGCGCTGCCCTATTTCGACCGGCTCGACTATTGCTCGCCGCTCGGCATGGAGCATAGCTATGTCCTTGCGATCGAGAAATTGCTCGACCTCGAGGTGCCGGCGCGCGCGCAATATCTGCGCGTGCTGTTCGCCGAGCTGACGCGTATCTGCAATCACATGCTCAACATCGGGTCGCACGTCATGGACGTCGGCGCGATGACACCGAACCTGTGGGTGTTCGAACTGCGCGAGGATTGCCTGAACTTCTTCGAGCGCGCGTCGGGCGCGCGGATGCACTCGGCGTGGTTCCGTCCCGGCGGCGTGCATCAGGATGTCCCCGAAAAGCTGCTCGTCGACATCGGCGAATGGGTCGAAACACGTCTGCCGCGGCTGTTCGGTGACGCGATGAGCCTGGTGATCGACAACCGCATCTTCAAGCAGCGCAACGTCGACATCGCGACGGTGAGCAAGGAGGATGCGCTGGCGTGGGGCTTCTCCGGCCCGATGATCCGCGGCAGCGGCATCGCGTGGGATTTGCGCAAGTCGCAGCCCTATGACGCCTATGCGGCGATGGAGTTCGACATTCCGGTCGGCACCAAGGGCGATTGCTACGATCGCTTCATGGTGCGCGTCGAGGAAGTCTATCAGTCGGCGAAGATCATCAAGCAGTGCCTGCGCGAAATGCCGAGCGGCCCCTTTGCGAGCCTTGACCGCAAGGTCGTGCCGCCGAAGCGCGGCGAGATGAAGCAGTCGATGGAATCGCTGATTCATCACTTCAAGCTCTATACCGAGGGCTTCCACGTCCCCGCGGGCGAGGTTTACGTCGCGACCGAAAGCCCCAAGGGCGAATTCGGCGTGTATCTGGTCAGCGACGGCAGCAACAAGCCGTACCGCTGCAAGATCCGCCCGACGGCGTTTTCGCACCTGCAGGCGATGGATTTCATGTGCAAGGGGCACATGCTCGCGGATACGACCGCGATCATCGGCGCGATCGACGTCGTGTTCGGGGAGTGCGACCGGTGATCTCATTTCTTGACACTATAGGTAAGATGGCCGTCGGCGCTGCGTTCGTACTCATCCTCCTGGAGTGGACGCGCGGGCTTGAGGTTAATGACGAAATATTGCTGATGAATCTTGTTTGGCCGATTACTTTATTGGCCAAGCTCACCCTAGAAAAGCGTTCGAAAGTAGCTGTTCATGGCTGACGCACCCCAAATCCCCGACGAAGCCGAAGTCCGCGCTCGCTGGGGCGCTTTTGCGTGGACGGCCGAAAATGCCGAGAAGGCGAAAACCGTTATCGCGCGCTATCCCGCGGGACGGCAGCGGTCGGCGGTGATGCCGCTGCTCGACCTCGCGCAGCGCCAGGTTGGCGCCGAAACGCAGACGCAGGGCTGGCTGCCCGTGCCGGTGATCGAATATGTCGCCGCCGAGCTCGATATGCCCTTCATCCGCGCCTATGAGGTCGCGACCTTCTATACCATGTACAATCTCGCGCCGGTCGGCCGCTATCATGTGCAGGTATGCGGGACGACGCCGTGCCTGCTGCGCGGGTCGGACGATGTGATGGCGGCGTGCAAGAACCGCGGCATGGCCAAGGGAAAGACGACCCCCGACGGGCTGTTCACGCTGACCGAGGTCGAGTGCATGGGCAATTGCGCCAACGCTCCGATGGTCCAGATCAACGACGATAATTACGAAGACCTCGATTTCGACAGCATGTCGTGCATCCTCGACGACCTTGCGGCGGGCAAGCAGCCCAAGACCGGGACGCAGAACCCGCAGCGCCACACGAGCGAGCCCGAGGGCGGCCCGACGACTCTGACCGCGATGGTCGATGCGAACCACGACTATCGGAAGGAATGGTGAGGATGATCGGCATCCCGTTTCTTCGTCATGCCGGACTTGATCCGGCATCCATTGCCGCGCCGACGTCGTGGACCCCGGATCAAGTTCGGGGTGACGGGGCAGGGGAGGTCGCATGACCCAGAAGGACGTCGTCACGATCCTCGCGATCATCGGCGCGCTGGTCGTGCTGGGATTCGTGCTGCGCGTGACTTTTGCGCTGATCGGCCCGCTGCTGATCCTCGCGCTCGGCTATGTCGCCTACAAGATGATCCAGAACAAGGGTGGGACACGCTGATGCGCACGCTGCTCGACGTCAGGAAACAGCCGCTTCGAGCGGGATTGGTCTGGGCTATGCTCTATGTGCCGCTTTCGATCTTGATCCACATGCTGTTCGGTGAGGCCTTCTCGGGCAGGCAGATCGTCATTACCGCAGTGCTGGCGGTCCCATTTGGCATCTTGTGGGGTTATTCTACGAAGTTTGTATTGAAGGGGAGCCCGCATCGTGCTCGCTGACAAGGACCGCATTTTCACCAACGTCTATGGCTTTCAGCCGTGGAATTTGAAGGCTGCACAGGCGCGCGGTGACTGGGACAAGACCAGGGATCTGATGACGCGCGGGCAGGACGCGATCATCGAGGAGATCAAGGCGTCGGGGCTGCGCGGCCGCGGCGGCGCGGGCTTTCCGACCGGGCTCAAGTGGAGCTTCATGCCCAAGGAGCCGCGCGAGGATCGTCCGAGCTTCCTCGTCATCAACGCCGACGAATCCGAACCGGGGTCGTGCAAGGACCGCGAGATCATCCGCCACGATCCGCACAAGCTGATCGAAGGCGCGCTGATCGCCGGCTATGCGATGCGCGCGCGCGCCGCATACATCTATATCCGCGGGGAGTTCATCCGCGAGGCCGAGACGTTGTTCGCGGCGGTGCAGGAGGCGTATGACGCCGGCCTGCTCGGCAAGAATGCGGCGAAATCGGGCTACGACTTCGACGTCTTCGTCCACCGCGGCGCCGGCGCGTACATCTGCGGCGAAGAGACCGCGATGATCGAAAGCCTCGAGGGCAAGAAGGGCCAGCCGCGCCTCAAACCCCCGTTCCCGGCGGGCGCGGGCCTCTATGGCTGCCCGACGACGGTGAACAATGTCGAGAGCATCGCGGTCGTCCCGACGATCCTGCGTCGCGGCGCGAGCTGGTTCTCGAGCTTTGGGCGCGAGAACAACAAGGGCACCAAGCTCTTTCAGATCAGCGGCCATGTGAACAAGCCCTGCGTCGTCGAGGAAGAGATGGGCATCAGCTTCCGCGAGCTGATCGACACCCATTGCGGCGGCATTCGCGGCGGCTGGGACAATCTGCTCGCGGTGATCCCCGGCGGATCGTCGGTGCCGCTCGTTCCGGCGGCGCAGATCATGGATGCGCCGATGGATTTCGACGGGCTGAAGGAACTCGGTTCGGGCCTCGGCACCGCGGCCGCGATCGTGATGGACAAGTCGACCGACATCGTTCAGGCGATCAGCCGCATCAGCTATTTCTACAAGCATGAAAGCTGCGGCCAGTGCACGCCGTGCCGCGAAGGCACCGGCTGGATGTGGCGCGTGATGGAGCGGCTGCGCACCGGCGACGCCGACATCGGCGAGATCGACACTTTGTTCGACGTCACCAAGCAGGTCGAAGGCCACACTATCTGCGCGCTGGGCGACGCGGCGGCCTGGCCGATCCAGGGCCTGATCCGTCATTTCCGCCCCGAACTCGAGCGGCGGATCCGCGAAAATGGGCAGGTGATGGAGGCGGCGGAATAATGGGCCTCTTCACCCCAGCTAATAGGCTTGGAAGCCGAAACGAACTGCGCACTGCGTGGGTGATTTATGCGATTACCGTGCCGCTGGCATTGTTGGCGCTGCTGGCTCTGATGATGGCGACATCTCCCGCGCTGGGCGGGAGCGCCGACAACTGGTGGCTTGTAGCAGTAGTTGCCGCCTATTTGATCGGCGCTCCGATCATCTTATTGCTTTTAGGCCGGAAGCTGAATTCCGCCGGTTCTGAGACTGATGGAGACCTTCGTGCCTAAAGTAACCGTAGATGGCCTCGAACTCGAAGTTCCGCAGGGCGCGACTGTGTTGCAGGCGTGTGAGCTGGCGGGCAAGGAAATCCCGCGTTTCTGTTACCATGAGCGGCTGAGCATCGCCGGTAATTGCCGCATGTGCCTGGTCGAGGTCTCGCCGGGGCCGCCGAAGCCGCAGGCGTCGTGCGCGCTGCCCGCCGCCGAGGGGCAGGTGATCAAGACCGACAGCCCGATGGTCAAGAAGGCACGCGAAGGGGTGATGGAGTTCCTGCTCATCAACCACCCGCTCGACTGCCCGATCTGCGACCAGGGCGGCGAATGCGACCTGCAGGACCAGTCGGTCGCCTATGGCCGCGGCGCCACGCGCTATGAAGAGAATAAGCGCGCGGTGACCGAGAAATATATGGGGCCGATCGTCAAGACGGTGATGACGCGCTGCATCCAGTGCACGCGCTGCGTCCGCTTTGCCGAAGAGGTCGCGGGGGTCGAGGATATTGGCGCGATCTATCGCGGCGAGAATATGCAGATCACCTCGTACCTCGAGCGCGCGGTCGGAAGCGAGCTTTCGGGTAATGTCGTCGACCTGTGCCCGGTCGGCGCGCTGACGTCGAAGCCCTATGCGTTCGAAGCGCGTCCGTGGGAGCTGACCAAGACGCTCGGCATCGACATGACCGACGCGGTCGGCACCAACGTCCGCATCGACAGCCGCGGGCGGCAGGTGCTGCGCGTGCTGCCGCGCGTCAACGACGATGTGAACGAGGAATGGGCGAGCGACAAGACGCGCCACCATGTCGACGGCCTGATCCGCCGCCGCCTCGACCGACCCTATGTGCGGCGGGGCGGCAAGCTCGAGGAAGCGACGTGGGCCGAGGCGTTCGAGGCGATCAAGGCGGTGAAGGCCGGCAAATCGGTCGCGGCCATCGCGGGCGACATGGTCGATTGCGAGACGATGTTCGCGGCGAAGGCGCTGGTGAATGCGCTCGGCTCCGACCTGCTCGAAGGGCGTCAGACGGGGCTTGCCTATGACGTGACCAGCCTGTCGGCGGTCAATTTCAACACGGGCATAGCCGAGGCCGAGAATGCCGACGTGATCCTGCTCGTCGGCACGAATTTGCGCTGGGAAGCGCCGCTGATCAACACGCGCGTTCGTAAGGCGATGTGGAAGAAGGGCGCGAAGGTCTTCGCGATCGGGCAGGAAGTCGACCTGACCTACAAGACCGAATGGCTCGGCAACGACGCGGCGCTCGTCGCGAAGCTGCCCAAGGCGGCACTCGACGCGCTGAAGGGCGCCGAGCGGCCGATGCTGGTGTTCGGCGGCGGTGCGCTCGCGGTGCCCGGCGTCCACGGCGCGGCGCTCGCGCTCGCCAAGTCGGTGAATGCGGTGAAAGACGGGTGGAATGGCTTCAACGTCGTCCATTTCTCGGCGGCGCGCATGGGCGCACTGATGCTCGGCTATTCGCAGCCGGGCGGGATCAAGGACATCGTCGCGAAAAAGCCGAAGCTGACCTTTTTCCTGGGCGCCGACGAGGTCGATTTTTCGACCTTCGCCGACAGTTTCAAAGTCTATGTCGGCCATCACGGCGACAAGGGCGCGCATGCCGCCGACGTCATCCTGCCGGCCGCGGCATGGACCGAAAAGGACTTTACCACGGTCAACACCGAGGGTCGCGTCCAGCGCAGCGAGAAGGCGGTGTTCGCGCCGGGCGACGCGCGCGAGGACTGGAGCATTTTCCGCGCGCTCGCCGATGCGCTTGGCGTCAGCGTCGGTTTCGACAGCTTCGACCAGTGCCGCGCGGCGATGATCGCGGCGGTGCCGGAACTCGGCGTCGAAGGCCTCGTTGATTACGGCTGGTCGCCGCCCAAGCTCGACGCAAAGCCCGAGGCGCGCGAAATGGGCCTGCCGATCAAGGACTTCTACCTCACCAACGCCATCTGCCGCGCGTCGCCGACGATGCAGCGCTGCTCGGATGAAATCCTGCATGGCGCCGATCTCGCGGAGGCGGCCGAATGAGCCTTGCACATAACAGCTTCGTCACCCCGGACTTGATCCGGGGGCCATGGATGCCGGATCAGGTCCGGCATGACGACAGGGAGTGGTCGCTGTGACCGAGTTTTTTCAAAGCCTGGGCATGTCCTACGATTGGGCATGGGGCGTCGCCACCATCTGCGGCATCCTGCTCATCGCGCTGCCGCTGATGCTTGCGGTGGCGATGATCATCTATGCCGATCGCAAGATCTGGGCGGCGATGGCGCTGCGCCGCGGGCCGAACGTCGTCGGGCCTTTCGGCCTGCTCCAGAGCTTCGCCGACGGGCTTAAGGTCTTTCTTCAGGAAACGATCATCCCGTCGAGCGCGAACCGCGGGCTGTTCCTGATCGCGCCGATCATCACCTTCACGGTGGCGCTGATGGCGTGGGCGGTGATCCCGTTCAATTCGGGCGCGGTGCTCGCCGACATCAACGTCGGTCTGCTCTATATCCTCGCGATCTCGTCGCTCGGCGTGTATGGCGTGATCCTGTCGGGCTGGTCGTCGAACTCGAAATATCCCTTCTTTTCCGCGCTCCGCGCGTCGGCGCAGATGATCTCCTATGAAGTGTCGATCGGGTTCATCCTGATCGGCGTCGTGCTGTGGGCCGACAGCTTCAACATGAACGAAATCGTCAAGGCGCAGCAGGGACACGGGCTCGGCTTCGTCAACGCCTTCGGCTTCAACCTGCTGCTCTTCCCGCTCGCGGTGATGTTCCTGATCTCGGCGCTCGCCGAGACCGCTCGCGCGCCGTTCGACCTGACCGAGGCCGAGAGCGAGCTCGTCGCGGGCTATCAGACCGAATATTCCTCGATGAGCTTCGCGCTCTTCTGGCTCGGCGAATATGCCAACGTCCTGTTGATGTGCACGCTCAACGCGGTGCTCTTCTGGGGCGGCTGGCTGCCGCCGGTCGACTGGGCGCCGCTCTATGCCGTCCCCGGCATCATCTGGCTGTTCGCGAAGATCCTGTTCTTCTTCTTCGTCTTCAGCTGGGTGAAGGCGACCGTCCCGCGCTATCGCTACGACCAGCTGATGCGTCTCGGCTGGAAAATCTTCCTGCCGATCTCGCTGATCTGGGTGTTCCTGATCTCCGGCTATCTGATGCTGACGAGGTACGGGGCATGATGGGCGTTATCCTCATGATGATGACGCCGCCTCCTCCGCCGAAACCACGGCCGATCGAGAGCAAGGTAGTGTCGTGTGACATGCATGCAGTGGACGAAGTGAACACACCTTTGACCTTCGCCCTTGAAGCTGTTCCGATTCCCGTGAATGGCCGGGACGAGTTAGTCTATCGCTGGAAGATTTCCGGCGACGATGTGCGTTATCCGTCTCCGTCGCCGGAACAGTCCCTTCGCGATTACGAAAATGTCTGGATCGATTATTCGACCAAGACGGTCACAAGAGATCGTATCAACTACACCTATACGCTCCACTATGACCAGCGGAACAGGGCGGCTCCTAAGAAGGGTTACCTCACTGTCGAGCGATGGCCGGTCGGGTCGAACCCGATGGAGCCTTTCGCGATAGGCTTTTGTAAGATCACACAAAGCGAGACCGTACAGTGAGCACCATCGCCCATCTCGTCAAAAGCTTCACCCTCTGGGAGTTCGTGAAGGCGCACGCCCTGACGCTGAAATATTTCTTCAAGCCGAAGGCGACGATCAACTATCCGTTCGAGAAGAACCCGCTGTCGCCCCGTTTCCGCGGCGAGCATGCGCTGCGCCGCTATCCGAACGGCGAGGAACGCTGCATCGCGTGCAAGCTGTGCGAGGCGGTGTGTCCGGCGCAGGCGATCACGATCGAGGCCGAACCGCGCGACGACGGCTCGCGCCGCACGACGCGCTACGACATCGACATGACCAAGTGCATCTATTGCGGCTTTTGCCAGGAGGCGTGCCCGGTCGATGCGATCGTCGAGGGACCGAACTTCGAATTCGCGACCGAAACGCGCGAGGAACTGCTCTATGACAAGGCCAAGCTGCTCGCCAACGGCGACAAATGGGAACGCGCGATTGCGGCCAATCTTGCCGCCGACGCGCCCTATCGGTAAGGCGCGCCGCACATGATTCAGCTCATCGCCTTTTATCTGTTCGCGACCATCGTCATCGCTTCGGCCGCGATGGTGATTTTCGCGCGCAACCCGGTCCACAGCGTCATGTGGCTGATCCTCGCCTTCTTCAACGCAGCGGGGCTGATGCTGCTCGCGGGGGCCGAGTTCATCGCGATGCTGCTCGTCATCGTCTATGTCGGCGCGGTCGCGGTGCTGTTCCTGTTCGTCGTGATGATGCTCGACATCGATTTCGCCGAGCTGCGCGCCGGATTCGTGCGCTATCTGCCGCTCGGCGCGCTCGTCGCGATCGTGCTGGCGGCCGAACTGGTGTTCGCGCTCGGCGCGTGGAGCGCGGGCGGGATCGACCTGGCGGGACGCGCCGCACCCGCGGCCCTCGACAAGACCAACATCCAGCAGATCGGCGAGCTTCTCTATACGCGCTATATCTTCCTGTTCGAGGCGGCGGGCATCGTCCTCCTCGTCGCGATGATCGGCGCGATCGTGCTCACCCACCGTACCCGCGGCGGCGTGCGGCCACAGAATATCGCGCAGCAGGTGCGCCGCCGTCCGCAGGACGCGACGCGCCTCGTCGATCCGGGCGTCGGGCAGGGGATGGAGCTATGATCGGCATCGGCCACTATCTCGCCGTTTCGGCGGTTTTGTTCACGCTCGGCGTGCTGGGGATATTCATCAACCGCAAGAACATCATTGTCATCCTGATGGCGATCGAGCTGATCCTCTTGTCGGTGAATATCAATCTCGTCGCGTTCAGCGGGGCGCTGAACGACCTTGTCGGGCAGGTGTTCGCGATGTTCGTGCTGACCGTCGCCGCCGGCGAAGCGGCGATCGGGCTCGCCATTCTCGTTATCTATTTCCGCGGCCGCGGCACGATTGCCGTCGACGATGCCAACCGGATGAAGGGGTAAGCCGGTGATCCAGGCTATCGTATTCCTGCCGCTGCTGGCGGCGCTTGTCGCGGGCCTTGGCCAGCGCACGATCGGCACCGCGGCGTCGAAGCTGCTGACTACCGGTGCGCTGTTTGCTGCCTGCATCCTGAGCTGGACGATCTTCATTCCGTTCGTTGCCGGCACCGCCGAAGCGAGCGTGACTCCGGTGCTGCACTGGGTGTCATCGGGCGCCATGCAGTTCGACTGGGAGCTGCGGGTCGACACGCTGACCGCAGTGATGCTGGTGGTCATCACCACCGTTTCCGCTCTCGTCCACCTGTATAGCTGGGGCTATATGAGCGAGGACCCCGACCAGCCGCGCTTTTTTGCCTATCTGTCGCTCTTCACCTTCGCGATGCTGATGCTCGTGACCGCGAACAACCTCGTCCAGATGTTCTTCGGCTGGGAAGGCGTCGGCCTCGCCTCGTACCTGCTCATCGGTTTCTGGTATAAAAAGCCGAGCGCCAACGCCGCGGCGATCAAGGCGTTCGTCGTCAACCGCGTCGGCGACCTGGGTTTCATGCTCGGCATTTTCGGCACCTTCCTGGTGTTCGGCACCGTGTCCATCCCCGAAATCCTGGCCGCGGCGCCGGGGATGGCGGGCTCGACCATCGGCTTCCTCGGCCATCGGTTCGACACGATGACGATCCTGTGCCTGCTGCTGTTCATCGGCGCGATGGGCAAGTCGGCGCAGCTCGGGCTGCACACCTGGCTTCCCGATGCGATGGAAGGCCCGACCCCGGTATCGGCGCTGATCCACGCCGCGACGATGGTCACCGCGGGGGTGTTCATGGTGTGCCGCCTGTCGCCGATGTTCGAAACCGCACCGATCGCGATGGGTGTGGTGACCTTCGTCGGCGCCGCGACCTGCCTGTTCGCGGCGACGATCGGCACGACGCAGTGGGACATCAAGCGCGTCATCGCCTATTCGACCTGTTCGCAGCTTGGCTATATGTTCTTCGCCGCGGGCATCGGCGCCTATGGCGCGGCGATGTTCCACCTGTTCACGCACGCCTTCTTCAAGGCGCTGCTGTTCCTGGGTGCCGGGTCGGTGATCCATGCGATGCACCATGAGCAGGACATGCGCTATTATGGCGGCCTTCGGAAAAAGATCCCCTTCACCTTCTGGGCGATGACCGCCGGCACGCTGGCGATCACCGGCGTCGGCATTCCGCTCGCCGGGATCGGCTTCGCGGGTTTCCATTCTAAGGACGGCATTCTCGAGGCGGCCTTTGCCGCGGGCGAGGGCGGTCAGATCGCCTATTGGGTCGGCATCTTTGCGGCGCTGCTGACCAGCTTCTATTCGTGGCGCCTCGTGTTCCTGACGTTCTTCGGCAAGCCGCGCTGGGCTGGAAGCGAGCATATCCAGCATGCGGTGCACCACGGCCATGACGATCCCGAGCATGGCAATCCGCCGGCACAGGAAAGCGCCGACATGGGCGATCAGCACCATGTGCCCGATCCCGATCATGGCGACGGCACCGCGGGCTATCACCCGCATGAAAGCCCGCTCAATATGCTGATCCCGCTCGGCGTGCTGTCGCTCGGTGCGATCTTCGCCGGTTTCGTTTTTGCGCACCCGTTCATCTATCCTGAAGAGGGGATGGCATTCTGGAAGGGGAGCATCGCGTTCGACGAGCATCTGATGCACGCCGCACACGAGGTGCCGACGATGATCAAGCTGATGCCGTTCATCGTGATGGCGACCGGCCTGTTCCTCGCGTGGAACAGCTATATCCGCAACACCACGCTGCCGGCGAAGTTCGTCGCGCAGTTCGGGCTGCTGCACAAATTCCTGTTCAACAAATGGTATTTCGACGAGCTCTACAATGTCCTCTTCGTGAAGCCCGCCTTTGCGATCGGCCGCTTCTTCTGGAAGCGCGGGGATGAAGGCACCATCGACCGCTTCGGTCCCGATGGCGTCGCGGCGCTCGTTCAAGGGGGGACCCGGCTCGCGGTCCGGCTGCAATCGGGTTATGTTTATGGATATGCGTTCGTGATGCTGCTCGGGCTCGTCGGCCTCGCCAGCTGGGCCATGGTGAAATTCCTGTGAGCGGCGGTATGGGTCTCCTTTCGCTGATGCTGGCGGTGCCGTTCGTTGCGGCAATCGCCTGCCTGTTCATGGCCGACCGCAGCGCGCGCCTGATCGCGCTTGCCGCGACGCTGGTCGACTTCGCGCTGGGCATCGTTATGTGGGCGCGCTTCGACGTCGGCGGCGCGCAGTGGCAGTTTACCGAACGTGCCGACCTGTTCGGGCGTTTCCAGTGGGCGCTCGGCATCGACGGCATGGCGATGATGCTGATCATGCTGACGGTCTTCCTGATGCCGCTCTGCATCCTCGCGAGCTGGGAGGCGATTACCAAGCGCGTCGGGCTCTACATGGCGATGTTCCTCGCGATGGAAGTCATCATGATCGGCGTGTTCTGTGCGCAGGATCTGCTGCTTTTCTATATCTTCTTCGAGGCCGGCCTGATCCCGATGTATTTCATCATCGGCATCTGGGGTGGTGCGAACCGCATCTATGCGGCGTTCAAATTCTTCCTGTATACGCTGCTCGGGTCGGTGCTGATGCTGATCGCGATGATCGCGATGATCCGCGAAGCGGGGACGACCGACATCCCGACGCTGCTCGCCTATAATTTCCCGCCCGAAATGCAGACATGGCTGTGGCTGGCCTTCTTTGCCAGCCTGGCGGTCAAGATGCCGATGTGGCCGGTCCACACCTGGCTTCCCGATGCGCACGTCCAGGCGCCGACCGCGGGGTCGATGATCCTGGCGGGCGTGCTGCTCAAGATGGGGGCCTATGGCTTCATCCGGTTCATGATGCCGATGTTCCCCGACGCGTCGGCGCAGCTGATGTGGATCGTCTTTGCGCTGTCGATGATCGCGGTGGTCTATACCAGCCTCGTCGCGCTGGTGCAGAACGACATGAAGAAGCTGATTGCCTATTCATCGGTCGCGCACATGGCGATCGTCACCGCGGGCCTTTTTGCCTTCAACCAGCAGGGCATCGAGGGCGCGCTGATCATCATGCTCAGCCACGGCGTGGTATCGGCCGCGCTCTTCTTCTGCGTCGGCGTGATCTATGACCGGCTGCACACGCGTGAGATCAGCCGCTACGGCGGGCTGGCGGTCAATATGCCGGCTTACGCGGTCTTCTTCATGCTGTTCACCATGGCGTCGGTCGGCCTGCCGGGCACCAGCGGCTTCGTCGGCGAGTTCCTGAGCCTTGCCGGCATCTACGAAGCGTCGAGCTGGGTCGCGCTCGTCTGCGGCACCGGCATCATCCTGGGTGCCGCCTATATGCTCTATCTCTATCGCCGCGTCGTGTTCGGCGAACTGACCAAGGACGATGTGAAGGCCATGTCCGACATCCAGCCCCGCGAATGGGCGATCTTCGTGCCGCTGGCCGCCGTCGCCCTGTGGATGGGCGTCTATCCCGAGAGCTTTCTTGCGCCGATGCGCGGCGACGTGACCACGGTGGTTGCGCGGCTGGCCCCGGCCAAGCCCGCGGGTGACGCACATCTGACCGCCGGCAAGCCGGCCGCCGCGGAGGCGCATGGGGAGTCCGGACACGGCGAAGCCCATCAGGCGGGAGGCGTGCAATGAGCGCCGATCTTGCCCTCATCTGGCCCGAACTGATCCTGACGATCGGCGGGCTGATCACGCTGATGCTCGGGACCTTCGCCGGCGATCGCCAAGTGGGCCTCTACCAGCTTACCTCGCTGCTGACACTTGCCGCAGCGGCGGTTGCGGTGATCGCGCTGTTCGGGACACAGGCCACCGTCTTTTCGGGGACGCTGGCGGTCGATGCGTTCGGTAATTTCGCGAAACTGCTGATCTATGCGGCGAGCTTCGTCTGCATCGCGGTCGCGCCGCGCTTCTTCCGCGGCGGAATGCGCGCCGAATATCCGGTGCTGATCGTCTTCGCCGCGCTCGGCATGGGTATCATGGCGGGCGCGCGCGATCTGATGACGCTCTATGTCGGACTCGAGCTCAACAGCCTGGCCGCCTATGTGCTCGCCAGCTTCATGCGCACTGACGATCGGTCGAGCGAGGCCGGGCTGAAATATTTCGTTCTCGGCTCGCTCGCTTCGGGCATGCTGCTCTATGGCATTTCGCTCCTCTATGGATTTTCGGGCACGACGGATTTCGCCGGGATCGCCAAGGCGATGGGCGGCGAAATGGGCACCGGCCTGTTGTTCGGGATCATCTTCGTGATTGCGGGGCTGGCATTCAAGATCAGCGCGGTGCCGTTCCATATGTGGACGCCCGACGTCTATGAAGGCGCACCGACGCCGGTCACGGCCTTCTTTGCGAGCGCACCGAAAGTCGCGGCAATGGCGCTGCTGACGCGTGTCGTCATCGGCGCGATGGAGCCGGCAATCGGCGCGTGGCAGCAGATCATCATCTTCCTCGCGCTCGCATCGATCATCCTGGGTGCCGTCGGTGCGATCGGACAGAAGAATATCAAGCGCCTGCTCGCCTATTCGTCGATCAACAATGTGGGCTTCATTCTGATCGGCCTTGCCGCGGGGACGCAGCAGGGGATCGAGGCGGTGCTGACCTATCTCCTCGTCTATGTCGTCACGACGATCGGCAGCTTTCTGGTGGTGCTGCAACTGCGCGACCGCGACGGCAACCAGATCGAGAGCATTCCGGCGCTCGCCGGACTGTCGCAGTATCGCCCCGGCCTGGCCGCAGCGATGGCGGTGTTCCTGCTCAGCCTTGCCGGCATTCCGCCGCTGTTCGGCTTCTGGCCGAAGTATCTGGTGTTCGAGGCGGCGGTGAACGCCAACCTCGTCCCGCTCGCGGTCGCGGGCATCGTCGCCTCGGTGATCGGCGCCTTTTATTATATCGCGGTCATCAAGACGATGTTCTTCGATGACCGGTCGGAGGTCGAGGTGTCGGGCGGCGGCAATATCGTCGAGGGCACGATCGTCGCGGTGAGCGCGCTGTGGCTGTC
The DNA here is from genome assembly GCF_059693785.1 of Sphingopyxis sp. CR5. NCBI lineage: Bacteria > Pseudomonadati > Pseudomonadota > Alphaproteobacteria > Sphingomonadales > Sphingopyxidaceae > Sphingopyxis > Sphingopyxis sp. CR5. The sequence goes on from NZ_JCATIE010000020.1 coordinate 48,827, forward strand.
GGTGATCGGCTACCTGTTCATCGGTCCGCTCGCGACGGCTTCGGCGCACGCGGCTTCGGTGCTGTTCTGATCCCGCTGATCGAGCGGATCCAGCAGACCGGTTCGACAAACGCCGACCTGCTGGCGCGGCTGGCACGCGGAGAGCCTGTGGGCGAGGGACATTGGCTTGTCGCCGACCGTCAGACCGCGGGACGCGGACGGCTGGGCCGTGCCTGGGGTGACGGCGCGGGGAATTTCATGGGGTCGACCGTGGTGCGACTCGTGCCGGGCGACCCGCTCGCCGCGACGCTCGCGCTTGTCGCGGGGGTGGCGCTGGCGCAGGCGGTGCGGATATTGGCGCCGGCGGTCGATTTCGAGCTCAAATGGCCCAATGATGTGCTCGTCGGCGGCGCGAAGTGTTCGGGCATCCTGCTCGAACGCAGCGGCGACGCGGTGGTGATCGGGATCGGGGTCAACCTTGTCTCCGCNGAGCTCAAATGGCCCAATGATGTGCTCGTCGGCGGCGCGAAGTGTTCGGGCATCCTGCTCGAACGCAGCGGCGACGCGGTGGTGATCGGGATCGGGGTCAACCTTGTCTCCGCGCCCGAACTGCCCGACCGTGCGACCGCCTGCTTCGCCGAGCTGGGCGCGCCGATCGACCGCGACCGTTTCGCCGAGGTGTTGGCCATCGCGATGATGGATGCGCTGCGGACGTGGCGACACGAGGGTGTGGCGCGGATCGTCGAGGCCTGGCTGCCGCAGGGGCATGCCGTGGGGACGCCGCTGCGCGTGTCGGAGCAGGCGATCGAGGGAATTTTCGACGGCCTTGCGCCCGATGGTGCGCTGCGCTTGCGCCGCGAGGGCGGCGAGGTCATGCTGATACATGCGGGCGACGTTGAACTGCGCCGCCCGGCGAGGGAAGGGGAATAGGCCGTGCTGCTTGCGATCGATGTCGGCAACACCAATGCCAAATTCGCGGTTTTCCGGGATTCGCACCCGCTCGCGCGCTGGCGTATCGCAACCGACGACCGCCGGACCGCCGACGAATATATGGTGTGGCTCGACCAGTTGCTGCGCCTCGAGGGGCTCGATCGGGCCGAGATAGACGCGGTGATCATTTCGACCGTCGTGCCGCGCGCGCTCCACAATCTGCAACTGCTCGCCGACAAATATTTCGGCGTCGAGGCGCTGGTCGCCGGGCGGCCGCCGGTGAGCTGGGGCATTGCGCTCAAGGTCGACGAGCCGCAGTCGGTGGGCGCCGACCGCGCGTGCAACGCGATTTCGGCGCAGGCGATCGAGCCCGGCAAGGACAAACTGGTGGTCAGTTTCGGGACGGCCACGACCTTTGACCACATCGGTCCCGAGGGCGCCTATCTGGGCGGCATCATTGCCCCGGGGGTCAATCTGTCGCTCGAGGCGCTGGTCAATGCCGCCGCAAAGCTGCCGCGCATCGCGATAGAGGCGCCGGCATCGAACAGCGTGATCGGGCGCACGACCGAAAGCCAGATGCTGGTCGGCGTCTATTGGGGATATGTCGCGATGATCGAGGGGCTGATGGCGCGGATGAAGGTGGAAATCGGCGGCCCGGTGACCGTGATCGCGACGGGCGGGCTCGCCGCGCTGTTTCAGGAACAGGCGCATCTTTTCGACCGCGTCGAACCCGACCTGACATTGAACGGACTTATGCACTTATTTAATCAGAGAGGCTCTTCCCGATGACTGTTCCCGGCAAGGAACTGCTTTTTCTCGCGCTCGGCGGATCAGGCGAGATCGGGATGAACGCCAACCTCTATGGTTGCGACGGCAAGTGGATCATGCTCGACCTCGGCGTCAGCTTCGGGACGCCCGACTATCCGGGCATCGACATCGTCATGCCCGACCTGGACTTCATCGAGGAGCGGGCGGGCGACCTGCTCGGCATCGTGCTGACGCACGGGCACGAAGATCATATCGGCGCCATTCCGTATCTTGCCGCGGACCTTGGCGTGCCGCTCTATGCCAACCGCTTCACCGCCGGGCTGATCGCGCACAAGCTCGCCGAAGAGGGGCTGGAAAAGGACGTTCAGGTCCATACCGTCGACCTCGACGCGACGTTTCGCCTCGGGCCGTTCGGGCTGCGAATGGTGCCGCTGGCGCACTCGATCCTCGAAATGAGCGCGGTGGTGATCGACACGCCCTATGGCCGCGTTTTCCATACCGGCGACTGGAAACTCGACGAGGAACCGATCCTTGGCGAGCCTGCGACCGCGGCGGCGCTGACAGCGATCGGCGACGAGGGCATCGACGTGCTCGTGTGCGATTCGACCAATGTGTTCAACGCCGAGCCGTCGGGCAGCGAAGGCGATTTGCGCGCCGGGCTCGTCGCCGCGGTGGGGGCGGCGAAGGGGCGGGTGGTGGTGACCACCTTTGCCTCCAATGCGGCGCGGTTGCACACGCTGGGCCAGGTCGCGCGCGAGACCGGGCGCAGCCTGTGCGTCGCGGGCCGCTCGCTCGACCGCATCCTGAGCGTCGCGCGCTCGGTCGGCTATCTGAAGGATTTTCCGCCGACGGTCGATTTCGACGAGGCGATGCGCCTGCCGCGCGACAAGGTGATGGTGATCGCCACCGGCGGGCAGGGCGAACCGCGCGCGGCGCTGGCGCGGATGGCGGGCGACACGCACCAGATCAAGCTGGAGGCGGGCGATACCGTCGTCTTTTCGTCGAAACAGATACCCGGCAACGAAATCGCGATTGGTCGGATCATGAACCAGCTGGCGGCAAAGGACGTGCTGACCGTCACCGAAAAGCAGGCGCATATCCACGTCAGCGGCCACCCCGGAAAGCCCGAGCTTGCGGCGCTTTATGGCTGGCTGCGGCCACAGCTGATCGTGCCGGTGCATGGCGAGGTTCGCCACATGCACGAACAGGCGCGATTCGCCCTCGAAACGGGTGTGCCGGCGGCCTTGGTACAGGAAAACGGCGACCTCTGTCGCCTCGCGCCGGGCAAGGCGGCGGTCGTCGAGCATGTGCGGTCGGGTCGGCTCGTGCTCGACGGCGACGTGATCCTTCCCGCCGACGGCGAGACGATCAACGAGCGCCGCAAGCTGTCGTGGAACGGCCAGATTTCGGTCGCGGTGGTGCTGGGTGCCAAAGGCTATGTTGCCAGTGAAATCCACTATCGCGGCGTCCCCGTCGAAGACGACCGCGAGACCTTCCTCGACGAATTGAACGAAGCGGCGGAGCAAGCGGCGTCGAAAAAGGCGCGCGATCGCGACGCGCAGAAGGAGGCGATCCGCCTTGGCGTGCGCCGCGTCGCGACCGACTGGACCGGCAAGAAGCCGATCGTCGACGTGCTGATCGTCGAGGTCTGACCCATGCAATGGACCTCGGCCCTCGCCATCTATCTGCTCATGTGGGTGTTCAGCGCCTTCTTCGTGCTGCCCTTCCACGGCCGCCGCGCCGACGACCACGACGAGGTCTTCATCAAGGGGCAGGAGCCCGGCGCGCCCGTGCGCTTTCGCCCTCTGCGAATCATGGCCCAGATGACGGTGGTGACGGCCGCGATCTTCCTGCTCTTCTACCTCGCCTATCTACAAGGCTGGGTCGACCCCGACGTGATTGCGGGACGGGCGTAGCGGCGGCTTTGGGTGGGCTGTCGCCGTGGCAGTACTCGATTGTCGCGAGCCGGGTTCGCGTCGTCGTTTCAAAGTTCAGCAAAGTTCAGCCTTGTGCGGCGGCCGATGGGTCCTGTTCAGCGACCATGCCGCGCCGGCTCCCGCCCGTGTCCCTAAACCGCGCCGTGACCGCTTTTATCCACGTATCGAAAGAGTCGAGACGAAGGCTGGCACAGTGGAATAATGTAGGACAGCGGTTTTTTCGGGGCGGGTGTCCGACTTGGGGTGGAGAGCGAACGAGCCGCTCAGGCTCCTGCGATCAACCGTCGACCCAACAAGAATATGCCGAACGCCACCCAGCCAGCAGCATATGACCATAGCAGGAAGGGAAGGCTGCCCCACGCATAGATGCCCCCAGCGAGCCAGATGCCATGCAATGTCAGCGCGAAACTATGTCTGCTTGCCCATGAGAGAGTAGACTTGTTTTGGTTCTTCCCCATTACAAACTCCAGCAACGTCTCGAACCTTTTGCACCGACTAGGCTTCGTGGACAAAGGGTATCCAGAGTTTAACTGAGGCGAGCGCGACGAAGCCGAGGTAGGATTCCTTGGTTTTGTCGTAGCGGGTGGCGACCCTGCGCCAATTCTTGAGTTTGTTGAA
>NZ_JCATIE010000021.1:0-10766 GCF_059693785.1 Sphingopyxis sp. CR5
AGCCCCGACGAGATCAGCGCACGCATGGCAAAGCTCGCCAAGCGAAGGGCGCAGGGAAAAGCCGCCTACGCCGACGCTAAATCCCGCGACAGCTAATCGATGGCGGTTTCCTGACCACGCTTACGTGATGTCGGCCTGCCGTTGCGGTAAACACTTGCCCGTTTTCGGCAACATCTTACCTCTCCTCGCCGTCTATACTCATCCCGCGTTGCGTCATCGACTCGTGGGGATCGCATACGGCGGAACCCTGCGAGCCATCCTCTTTAGATTTGGGGCTGGTGAAGTGGCAGAATGGTCCGATCAGTTCCGAAAAGAAGGCGAAGCGCTGTCGCCAACGGTTCGCGCAGCCGAATATGTACGGATGTCGACCGATCACCAGCGTTACTCCACCGAGAATCAAGGTGAGGCCATCCGCCGGTACGCTGAGGCTCGCGGAATTGAGATCGTCCGAACCTATGCCGACGCCGGAAAGAGTGGATTGCGCATCGATGGTCGGGACGCCCTGAAGCAGCTGATCGAAGATGTTCAAACCGGCGCCACAGATTTCACAATGGTCCTGGTCTATGATGTCAGTCGCTGGGGCCGGTTTCAGGACGCCGACGAGAGCGCCTACTATGAATATATCTGCAAGCGGGCGGGGATCGCCGTCGAATATTGCGCGGAGCAGTTCGACAATGACGGCAGCCCGGTTTCGACGATCGTAAAGGGCGTCAAACGGGCGATGGCTGGCGAGTACAGCCGCGAACTGTCGGCAAAGGTCTTCGCTGGGCAAGGCCGACTAATCGAAAAAGGATTCCGTCAAGGCGGCGGCGCGGGTTTCGGGCTTCGGCGGACGCTCGTTGACGAGCACGGTCAGGTGAAGGCCGTGCTGAAGCGCGGAGAACATAAGAGCATTCAAACCGATCGCGTTATTCTCACTCTGGGCCCGAGCGAGGAAGTCGAGGTCGTTCGGGATGTCTATCGGGCCTTCGTTCATGAAGGACAGACTGAGGCTCAAATCGCGGACGGCCTCAATCGCCGCGGAATCCGTACTGACCTCGATCGTCCATGGACTCGGGGCACAGTCCATCAGGTGCTGATCAACGAGAAATATGTCGGCGACAATGTCTGGAACCGGCAATCCTTCAAGCTCAAGAAAAAGCGCGTTCGAAACGATCCGGGCATCTGGATCCGGGCGGAGGGCGCCTTTGATGCGATCGTCGAGCGCGATCTATACGAAGCGGCGCGCTCCATTATCGGGGCGCGTTCATTCCGCCTTAGCGACGAAGAGATGCTCGGCGCACTTCGCGATCTATACGAACGCCGGGGACTACTCTCCGGCCTTATCATCGACGAATCCGACGGAATGGCCTCGAGCAGTGCTTATGGGTCGCGGTTCGGAAGCCTGCTGCAAGCTTATAGCTTGGTGGGTTATCGGCCAGACCACGATTACCGTTATATTGAGATCAACCGAGCCCTTCGACGCCTGCACCCGGACGTGGTGAAGAGTGTTCTGGAGGGTCTGGTCGAGATGGGAAGTGTCGTCGGCGAAGACGAAAAAGGAGAGCGGCTTCTCGTCAACGGCGAGTTCAGCCTGTCGATAGTCATAGCCCGTTGCACATCCACGCCGACGGGCTTGCTGCGCTGGAAGCCTCGGTTCGACACCGCCCTTCTCCCGGACATTACCATCGTCGTTCGGATGGACCGAATGAACCGGCGACCGCTCGATTATTATCTGTTTCCCCGCATCGATCTCGCGGCGCGACGGCTACGGCTGGCGGAGGACAATGGATTGGGTCTCGATGCCTATCGGTTCGAGTGCCTCGATTATCTATACCATATCGCGGCGCCGGTGCCGCTGAGCGAGGTCGCATGAGCGGTGTGTCACGCCCCCAGCATATAGAGATGATCCCGTTATCCCGGATCAATGTTCTGAACCCCCGCGGGCGGAACAAGCGTCAGCACCGCGAGATTGTCGACAATATCGAGGCGATCGGTTTGAAGCGCCCCATCACGGTGAGCCGAAGGGCTGGAAGTGGGGGGCTCGTATATGACCTCGTCTGCGGCGAGGGACGTCTGGAGGCATTCCAGATGCTCGGAGAAGAGGAAATACCTGCGGTCGTGATCGAGGCGACCGAGAGCGAGTGCCTCGTCATGAGCCTCGTCGAAAACATCGCGCGACGGCATCACAGACCAATCGATCTCATCCGCGAGGTTGGCGAACTCAGGAAGCGGGGACACACCGAAACGGCGATCGCGGAAAAAATCGGCGTGTCGGCATCTTGGGTAAATCTGGTTCTCAACTTGATCTCGCGTGGTGAGGAGCGACTCCTCTCGGCGGTAGAGACCGGGCTTATTCCCATCACATTGGCGATCGAAATTTCACGCGCGGAGTCGGACGAGGCGCAGCGAATATTGCTCGACGCATACGAAAAAGGCGATCTGCGAGGGAAGAAGCTGACGGCGGTTCGGCGATTGCTGGAAGCGCGTCTCGAAGCCCGTAATAAGGGCCTTCCAGATGGGAGGCTCGGCCGCAAACGGACGTCGCGTCGGCTGACCGCCAGTCAGTTGATGGAAATTTACCAGCGCGAAGCAGAGAAGCAGCGACTGTTGGTCAAGAAATCCGAGTTCGCGCAAACTCGCCTGCTTTTCGTCGTCGAGGCAATGAAGGAATTGCTGGCTGACGACGGGTTCCACACGATGCTGCGCGCTGAGAGCCTTGATCAGGTTCCGCGCTGGCTTGAACTAAGGATGGCAGGTCATGCAGCCGATTGATGAGGGCCGAGTTCGCGCGGCATTCGACAGGGACTTTGCCACTGTACCGATCGCCGCGATCGTGCCGCTCAAAAGCTTGCGGCAGGGCGCACTCGAAAGCGGAAAATACGGGCAAATATTGAGTTCGATAAAAGCAATTGGGCTGGTCGAGGCGCCAGCTGTGATCGCCGCGCCGGGAAACGATCAGCGCTATTACCTTCTCGACGGCCATTTGCGGATCGAAGCCCTCAAGCAACTTGGCATAGAAGAAGTCGAATGCCTGCTCGCGACGGAGGAAGACACCTACACATACAACAAGCGTATCAGCCGTCTTCCGCCCGTTCAGGAACACAGGATGATCGTGCGAGCTGTCGAACGAGGTGTCGCGCCGGCGCAGATAGCGGAAGCACTCGGCCTTGAGGCTGATACGATCGTGAAGCGCTTCCGGCTGTTGGATGGAATTAGCCCCGACGTGGCGGAGAAGCTGAAAGAGACGAATTGCTCGATCAAGGTGTTCGATATTCTGAGGCGCATGTCTCCCATTCGCCAGATCGAAGCCGCCGATCTCATGGCTGGGCAGAACAATTTCAGTTCGGTTTTTGCGAGCGCTCTCCTCGCCGCGACGTCACCCGACCAGTTGGTCAAGCATAAGGGCAGGCCGGGGCGAACACCCACACCCGACGGGCAGCAGATCGCACGTATGGAGCGTGAGCTTGCGGTCCTTCAGAGCCGGATCACGTCGGTCGAAGACAGCTATGGCATAGATAATCTGCATTTGACGCTCGCACGCGGCTATCTGTCGAAGCTACTAGCCAACCCGAACGTCGCGCGCTGGCTCACGCTGCATCGTCAAGAATATCTCGCCGAATTCGAACGCATCGCCGAGATCGAGACCTTGGGGGTGGTTGCCGAGCCCGCGTCGCAGCAACATTTGGCCACCGTTTAGCCGATAGGACTCGCGCCGCTTGTCCGGAACGGGCGAGCGGCGCGCGATTTTTTGCCCATTGATCGGGGCGGCGGCTTGTCGCCGCCGCCCGCATCATTACGCGGCCTCGCGCTGCAGTTCCACTTCGATGCGCGCCATCGCGGCACCGACCCCGCTACGCTCGGTGTATGCGGTAGGCGGAAAGGCCATCCACTTCGGCACCCATCCTTCGACCTTGGCGCGGCCATTGCTGCCGTCCAGATGATCGCGAACGATCGCCTTCAAGGTCGCGCCCTTCTCATTGGCATTGGCGGCGGCGACCTCGGCTCCGCCGACCTCGGCGACCAGCGCGGTCAACACCTCCTTGTCGCGAAGACCGGCAAAGAAAGCGTCGTCGGCGCTCCACCATGCAGTCATGTCGATACCGATATGGAGACCCACCGCCTCGATGGCCGCGCTCCCGGCGAACAGCGTCTCACCCATGACGATAGCAATGACGTCCATTACCGCTCGGTCGGGCAGGTCAAGCAGTCGCTGGAACAGGTCGGCAAGCGATATGGAGTTGCCGCCAGTCACCGTTGGTTCCTCGGCATCGAAACCGAGCAGCGCCAGCACCGCGCGCCGCTTCTCGTCGAACACCGTCTCGGCACGACTGACCTCGACGCTCTCGCGCACATCGTCGTCCTTCGCCGACTGCGGCTCGACCCGCACATTCCAGAGCGGTGATCCCGCGACGGCATGCGCGACCATCAAACGCAGCGCAACAGCCGGATGGCCGGTCAGCTCGGCGCGCACGGCGGCATGGCGATGAAGATCGACATAGGACTGCATCCGCGAAGCCATTTCGGGACGCGGCGCCTTGGGCGCGGCTTCGATCTTCTCGCCCTTTTCAAGCCGTGCCGCTTCCTTGGCGGTGACATAGCCCTCATGGATATCGACCTCGCCGCTATCGCGGACCTCGATATAGACACGCCCGCCCTTGCGCTTCGCCGCGTGGCGATGTTCCCATTCGCGAAAATAGTCGCCCTTGGGCAGGACGACGACCTCGTTCCACCCCTCGTCCAGAAAGCGCGCCCGCCGCTCCTCGACGGCGGCAAGCTGCGCGGTCCAGAAGGCATCGCTGTCCGCGAAATAGCGATCATCCCCGAACAGGTCGGCAATGATCGCGAGGCCGCTCGCCTCGACGTCGAAAAGCGCATGGGCCGCACTGATCGCGCCGCCGCCGAACAGCCAATTCTTGAGCTGCTGCCCCTGCGGACAATAGGCATCCGTGTCGTCAAACAGCGCCAGCCATGCGCGCTGCTGCGACTTGGACGCCATCGTCAGGTGCCGTACCGTGCCCGCGCTGATCTTCTCCTTCGCGTAGAGCGAGCGGATGCGCGGCAACAGATTGCCGAGCGCGAGGATGCGCTTCACCATTGCCTCGGGCATTCCGAACGTGTCGGAAATGTCAGAAACGCTCCGGCCCTCGCGGACCAGCCGCGTATAGGTGACCCATTGGGTGACCTCGTCCGCATCGCGCCGCGCCACATTCTCGATCAACGAGGCTTCGAGTGCGGCGGCATCGTCGCCTTCTTCGAGGATCGCACAGGGCAGCGGCTCGGCATCGCCCTTTTCGCTGGCAACAATGGTAGCCGCCGTGAAGCGCCGCGCTCCCGCCACGATCTCGAACGCACCCTCGGCGCAGTTTGGCCGGACGATCAGTGGAACGAGAACACCGCGCGCACGAACGGTCGGCAGAATATCCGCCACATCCGGCGCCTTCTTGGCGTAGCGCATATTGGTCTTGCTGATCGACAGCTTGCCAAGGTCGATAAAGTCGAGTTTCATTGTCTTCACCTTTCTTCTGGAAGGTGCCGGTCCGTCGAGTTTCGCGATTGGGCGGACCGGCTTAGGTTCGGCGGCGAGACGCGCCGCCCGCGTCTGCCTCAGCCCTCGGACTTCGGAAGTTCTTCGCCACGCGCGGCACGGCGGAAATTCTGTTCGGCGGTGATGATCGATCCCGCGCGCCGCGCCGCAGCGGTCCAGCCGGACAACGCAACCTCGGACGTAAAGCCAAGATCGCGCTCGATACCGAGACCGAAAGGCAGTCGCACCGACGCCAGTTCGGACAGGCTGAACGAACCGAGTTCGGGACAGCCGAAACCAAGATCGGCCAACCCGAACAGTGTATCGCCATCCTCGCCCAATTCGGTCGCGAGCCATGTCGCAGCACCGACCGGCGAAAAGAGCTTGGCAACCGGCACGAAATCCGGCTCCACCCCACCCGCCATCACGGCAGCACGCCGCGCCTCGTCATTCGCGCGCAGGGCATCATGCAATTCAGCGGACAGGAGCTTGCCCCCATCGCGGCGCTCTTTGGTCTTTCCCATGTCATCCTCCATTCCCGCCCCCTAACCATCAGGCCCCCGGCGGAGCGGGGGTGGGCGGCGAGAACGACCTGCCGGGCGCGGCCAGGAAGGCGGCCCGCACCCGAAGGGCTGGAACGAAGAGGAAGAGCCGCGCAGCGACTTGCGGGACGCCGGGACGCGCCCAGAGGGGAGAGCCGGCCAACCCAGCGACAGACGGGAGGCCGATCGACAACGCCGCCGCGTGCCGCGCGGCGCCGACATGATTGTCAGCGACGAAAACCTATCCGCCGCGCCGGCGGATCATGGAAGAGACGCGCTCTCGGAGCGGCCGCAGGCGGTGGGGCGTGCGTGCGCAGATGTGCTTAGCCGCCGCATCGTCAAGATAGCCGGGCCGAGTGCGCAGCGCGGTCAGGACAGACGCGCGATCCCTGTCGGCGCCTGCCGCCGGCAGCGAGCGCCCATTTTCAACCGCGCACAATTTCCGGGGCGTCGCGGGGGCGGCCAGCCCCTGTGGAAGGGGTGCGGACGGACCTTAGGCCGGCCGTCGGGGAAGGCCTTCCCCTCTTGCCTCGTCTCCAATCTGGCTGCGGTGTCGCTATGGACCAAAAAATCACGAAGCGTCTGGCTCAACCTAATGATGCGGTAAGCAAAAATTGGAGGCATTTTATCGATGCGATAGTATCTCGACCAAAGCACCGTGATCAGCGATAATGAAGCGGGGGGCTTATGGCGTTAGATCAAATTCATCTTCGCAAACTGCTCAAGATCATGTTTCTGGATGCAGCAAAACAACAATCCGAGCTTCGAAAGGATATTCGCGAGCAGCTAGCTCGTGAAGCGGGAGATGGAGGGGCGGGTGGCGATTTCTATGCGCCATTTTGGGCGGATGCGAAATCTCATGTTTTCGGATCTGGCGATCTCTATCAGCTCGTCGACGCCCGGATCGCAGCGAACGGGACGAGAGCCAACCTCTATCCTCAGCTGCGCCAAGGCTTCTTGGTTTGGTGGGATCAGCGGCGTCGGTGGACGAATGAGCCGTTCCGTCCGGGTCGCGCTTTGAAATCCTATTTCCCTTTTCCCGGGCTCGACGCGACTGTGAAGATCGACAGTATTTTGTCGGTCCGCGACGGCCTTGACGCTGAACGCGCGGTTTATCCCTATTTCGCACCGAATCCGGAACTTTCGGAAACCGCCGCTCGACTGGGCCTATGGATGCTCACCCAAGCGTTGCCAACGGTGCCAACAGAGGAGTTCAGAATATTGGACGTTATCCGCGGCCGCACCTTCGCCTTAGACCGTACGCCGCTTCGTGGAGATGAAGAGACTGAGTTCCGTCGCCGATATTCGAACCTCTTGTCGCAGCGCGAAACGCTGCGTCGAGAATACGAGTGATAGTGAGAGATGAGTCGCACTGAATCCCGACAACGATTTTCGGCGACGCGATCAACCGGCTCTCTGGACGAGGAGTGGCGCAAGAGCGGCTGCCTCCGAACAAGGGTAGCATCGCCTTGTCACCGAACTCCGTGCATTATCCATAAGCAGCCATGGACGAGATAGAAATCCAGGCCAAAGTGGCCACTGTCGATTGTTGGTCATGCGGCGCCGAATTCATTGTCGCGCCAGCAATCCGACTGACGCGCGGTAGTGAGATTGCCGAATGCGACGTTGCCGACTTCACGGATTTCCCGCATCTCGCCACCATTTTATCGGACCGCCTGTCGGCGATCCCCAATTTGGGGCCGCTGAAACTTCGCCATAGCGCGACCGTCGACGGGTCCTATTTCAGTAACGGATGCGCTCATTGTGACGCGCTATTCGGCCGCCATTTTGAAATAGCCACACGAAATGAGGAACGGCTGGGCGCGTCCTTCACCGTCCCCGCCGTGGACGGTTGGGGCAAGATGCTGGATGATCTCATCGCATCGGATGACGGGCACCTGTTTTAACGGACAAGCGCATTTCACGGGTTACGCATGCTCATAAAATGTTCTCTATTTGTTCAACCCTCTTGCGCCCGATTCGACAGCTTGATAAGGTGAGTCAATCCGCGGCAAAGTGCCGCGGATTTTCGGAGAGCGGGCGCATGGGACGAGACGGCTTGAACGCGCGGAGGGTGACGACCACTCTCACTGTGGCGCGCAAATCACAGCTTGAAGTTGTCGCGGCGCGCGAAGGCGTGACGGAAGCTTGGATTGTCCGTCGCGCCGTCGAACAATATCTCGACGAAATCGGCGAGGGCTCGGTGCTGCGCGCCGCGAACGGTCGCTGATCATGCGGGGCGCGGAGCTTTTCGCCGGCTGCGGCGGTTTGGCACTCGGCCTATCGCGAGCGGGCTTCGGTCACGCCTTGATGGCGGAATTCGATGACGACGCCGTCGCGACGGTGCTTCACAATAAGGCGCGGAATGTTGAGCATGTAGCGCACTGGCCGATGTCCTTGACCGACGTTCGCGATATCGAATGGGCGACGCATCGGGGCGAGCTGGATCTGATTTCAGGCGGACCGCCCTGTCAGCCGTTTGGCATTGGCGGCAAAAAGCGCGGCCATGAGGACGCGCGGGATATGTGGCCTGAGGCGATACGAGCCATTCGCGAGGCCGCTCCAAAAGCTTTCCTCTTCGAGAATGTCCGCAATCTCACCGGGCCCCGCTTTCGCGGTTATCTTGAGTGGATCGCGGAACATCTTCGCCATCCAGGCGATACGCGCCGCGCGGGCGAGGATTTCGACGCGCATCGGGACCGCTTGCAGGCATCCAGCCGGCCTCCCGCTTATCGTGTGCGCTGGCAGTTGGTGAATGCCGCCGACTACGGCGCCCCGCAAATCCGCTATCGGGTTTTGATATTTGGTTTGGCCGCGCAGCTTGGCATCGATCCGGCGCCCATGCCCGCGACCCATTCACGCGATCGCCTTCTTTGGGATCAATATGTGACGGGCGACTATTGGCGGCGCCACGGCCTGCGCGCACGCGCCGCACCCGAGTTGCCTCGCGACCGTGCCCGGGTCGCGGTACTCCGCGCCCTCGGTGAGGCCCCCGATGGCCTGCCTTGGGTCACGGTTCGCGATTGCTTCCGTGACCTCGGCGACCCCACCGGGAGCAACAATCATGTCCTTCAGCCGGGAGCCCGCGTTTACAAGGGCCATACAGGCAGTCCGCTCGACCTCCCCGCCAAAGCGCTCAAAGCCGGCGATCATGGTGTGCCAGGCGGCGAGAATATGATGGTCCGGGATGATGGCTCGGTTCGCTATTTCACCGCGCGTGAAGCGGCTCGCCTCGTCGGCCTGCCCGATGATTTCCTGTTCCCGCGCTCTTGGTCGGAAACGATGCGACAACTCGGCAACGCGGTTCCCGCTCAGCTCGGCGAGGAGGCTGGCAAATGGGTCGCGGGCATGATCGAGCGAGGCCAAGCCAACTTAACGAGGCGCGCCGTCGCTTAGCGGACCTTGTGGCGGAGCGATCGGGCGCTATGACGGGCGTCCATGGCAAGAAAATCCCCAGATCGAATCGCTCTGGATGCGCTGGATCAGGCGCTCGCGAATGTCGTTGAATCGGCAAAGTCCAATAGCTCGCCAGCGGTGACGCGGCGAATCAGGGCTGGACTTGAGGCGCACGCGTTGGCTACCGAGGCCGCGCGCGCGAGCACCGATCCCATCGCGACGCCGCTCACGATGTTCGATCCCTCAGACCCTAAGACTGCTGGTCGTATGGTCGCGATAGCGCTTCTGGCGCAGCCTCGCGTTCCACTCGGACGGGTGGAACCCGCCTATGGTTCGGGTGTCTACGCGATATATTATGAAGGCGATCATCCGCTCTATCAGGCGATCAGCGGGACAGAGACACCGATTTATGTGGGGAAGGCGGACCCATCCGCTCGCGACGCCAGCACCCCGCGCGAACAAGGGCCGCGCCTTACGGGCAGGTTGCTCGAGCATGCCGGCACGATCGCGACCGCAGAGAATTACGCTCTCGCGAATCCCGGCACGGTGACGCATCCCATCCGCTTGGCTGATTTCTCCTGCCGACGGTTGGTATGCGCGACCAACGCGCAGCTTGTCGCTGAGAAACATTTGATCGGAATGTTTTGGCCGCTGTGGAACTCGGACACCAAGGCATGTTGGGGAATGAGCAAGCATGGCGATGCCGCGAAGACGCGTAAGAACAAGCGCTCTCCATGGGATGTTGTCCATCAAGGCCGGCAGTGGGCGCTTGACCAGGAGCTTGAGGATTCCCTCAGCGTCGCGGAGATCGCAGCGCGCATCCAAGGGGTGCTAAACCGCGTTCCGCCTCGTTCGGACCATCCGGCGTTGATTGAGGAAATGATCGCGGCGTTCCGGCAACAGGATGGCGATTTGGACGTTCCCGAAGTCTCGCCGCTTGGTGATGTCGAGGGACCGACCGATGAGGAAGCCGACGACTGAAGTCGACCCAGCGCGTAGCGCGCAGATGGCCAAGATCAAGGGTCGAGATACGAAGCCTGAGATGCGCGTCCGCCGAACGCTCCACGCGGCCGGTTTGCGCTACCGACTGCACGCCAAAGGCCTGCCCGGCAAGCCGGATATTATTCTGCCCTCGCGCAGGATCGCGATCTTCGTGCATGGCTGCTTTTGGCATCGTCATGCCGACCCCAATTGCAAACTAGGCTTCGTGGACAAAGGGTATCCAGAGTTTAACTGAGGCGAGCGCGACGAAGCCGAGGTAGGATTCCTTGGTTTTGTCGTAGCGGGTGGCGACCCTGCGCCAATTCTTGAGTTTGTTGAAC
>NZ_JCATIE010000022.1:0-3350 GCF_059693785.1 Sphingopyxis sp. CR5
GACCCATAATGCCGCGATCCGGATTATGCCGCATGGCCTCCGCTGGAGGGCGGATAGCCCGGCATCGGCCATGCAGCTGTTCGGCATAATCAGAGCCCTTCCAGGAACGCGAGGAGGTTATCGTCGGGCCGGAACCGACCCGGTGGCGTGGCTGGAGCGGCGACGCGGGCGAGCGCCTTCTCCTTCATCCGCATGTCGGCGTGGATGTAGATCTGGGTGGTCTCGACGTTCTCGTGACCAAGCCAGAGGGCGATCACCGCAGGATCGACGCCGTGATGCAGCAGGTCCATCGCGTTGCTGTGGCGCAGCGTATGTGGCGTGACCCGCTTCGCGCCGATGCTGGGGCATGTCCGCGCAGCCGTCAGGCAGTGTTTGCGGACCAGATGCTCCAACGCATCGCGGCTCAGTCGTTCGCCCCGGATCGACGGGAACAGCGGCCTGCCTTCATCCTTGTCGGTGCCGATCCACGTCGCCAACAGCTTGGCGGTATCGCGGCGAAGGGGTGTGGCTCGCTCCTTTCGGCCCTTGCCCAAGCAGCGGATGTGCGCACCGGTGCCGAACACCACATCGCCCCGATTGAGGCCGACCAGTTCGGATGCCCGCAGGCCGGTCTGCACCGCGAGCAGGAGCAGCGCGTGGTCGCGCCGTCCCGCCCATGTCGAGCGATCCGGCGCTGCCAGCAACGCGGCCATCTCGTCAGCATCGAGGAACGTCACCGTGCGCTTCACGTAGCGCTTGTTGGGCATCGCGAGCACGCGCTGGCAGTGCAGCAGCCAGGTCGGGTCGGTCATCGCGACGAAGCGGAAGAACGACCGGATGGCGGCGAGCCGGGTATTGCGGCTGCGCGCGCTGTTGCCCCGTGCCGTCTCGGTGTGACTGAGGAAGTCGGCAACCAGATCGGCGTCGATGTCCTCTACGGTCAGCTTGACCGGCGGCTTGCCGTGCTGCGTGCTCGCATATCGGAGCAACAGCCGGAACGTGTCGCGGTAGCCCGCGACCGTGTGGCGGCTCGCTTCCAACTGGGTGCACAGCCGGTCGGTGAAGAAGCGCTGGATCAGCGCAGGCAAGGCCACGGCGTTCATTGTGCCGCCTCCCCGCCGGTCGTGGTGGCGCGGGCCATCGCCAGATCGAGCAGTTCCGGGACCGCCTCCAGATACCAGTATGTTCCGGAGGGGTTGCTATGACCCAGATAGGTCGTGAGCCGGATCATCTCGCGCGCCGGGTCCTTCCCGCTCCGGTACCAGTCGATCATCGTGTGCACGGCGAAGGTGTGACGCAGATCGTGGATGCGTGGTCCCCGGCCATGCCGGTGGTATTGTTGCTCGGATCGCAAGCCGATCTGCTGGCATGCGCGTGCGAAGTTGTACCGGGCCGCGCAGTCGGTGAGCCGGGTCGCCTTGTCGGTTACGAACAGCGGCAACGCCCGATGACCGATCAACCGGTCGCGTTCGGCGCGATAGTCGAGCAGTCGCTCGACGGTGCTGGGATCGAGCGGCAGCAGCCGTTCCTTGCCGTTCTTGCCCTGTCGGACGCGCAGCACACCATGGTCGGCGTCAAGGTCGTTACTGTCGAGCGCGAGCGCCTCGCTGATGCGCAAGCCCGTGACCGCGATGAGTGTAAACAACGTCGAGCAGGTCAGTCCGCGCAACCCGCAGATCGACGGCAGCGCCCTTGCGGCCGCGATAATCGAAGCGACCTCGGCCTCGCTGTAGATATGCGGACGCGAGCGCATGACCGTGTCGGGCAACAGCCCCCGTGGCGGAGGTTCATGCGCCGGATCGAAGCTGCTGAGCCACTGCGCGAAGAGGCGCACGGCGGTAAGCCGCGCCGCTCGCGTCATGCCGTTGGCCTCGCCGAGCGTAGCGTGCCAGTGCAGGAACAGTGCCGTATCGATATGCGTCGCGCGTTCGCGGTCGGCGAACCGCGTGAAGCGGCGAAGGATGCGCTCGCTGGTGCTCAGGTCGTAGCCGAGGCGGCGCCGCACAGCCAGATAGCGGTCGAGCTGGGAGGAGAGGCTCATTGCGCGCCTCCCGCCACGGGCCAGGGCATTGCCACTGACCGCAGTCCGTCGATGTCGAGACGAGCATATATCTTGGTCGATGTGCGTGAGCGGTGCCGCAGTACATCGCCCACCTCGTCGAGCGATGCGCCCGAGTTCACCAACTGGGTGGCAAGGCTATGACGCAACAGGTGCGATCCCACATAGGGCGTTACCGGCTTCTGGCCGGTCGCCTTCAACGCATCCTTGAGGATGGTATTGACGATCTGGCTGTCCCTGAACGGACGGTGCGGGGCGCGATGGGTGACGAACAGCGTGCGGCAGGACGCTGGTCCGCGTTCCTCGCGCAGATAGCGGCTGAGCGCCTCGCCAACCTCCGCGCTAATCGGCACACGATCGTGCAGCTTCCCCTTGCCACGCACCAAGAGTTCGCCTGCGCGCCAGTCGATGTCGTCCAACTGGATCGCGATGACCTCGGCAGCGCGCAAGCCGAGCCGGGCCATGATCAGCAGCATCGCATAGTCCCGAGCGCCGTGCCGGGGATTGTCGCGCACGCAGGCCAGCACCGCCTCGACGCCCTCGGGTACCAGATGGCGCGGCAGCCGTGCGCCCCAGCGCTTGGCCGCCTTGGGCACGCTCAGCGCCAGATTGGTCGCCGTCGCGCCGCTGCCGAACAGATATTGCAGGAAGGTACGAACATGCGTCGCTACCGTTTTATCGCGGCGCGCGCCTGCCAGCACATGCTCGATGAAGCTGATCACATCGGCAGGCCGCAACCGCCCCGGATTAACAGTCGCATCACCAAAACGATGATCGAGGAACCGATCGGCGAACCGCAGCGTGTGATAGATCGTCCGCGGGCTCAGGCCGCGATGCTTGACCAGATAGGTCTCGAAGTCCGCCAGCAGGGTCGCGCGCGCCTGCTGCGCTTCGGTCAACGGCACCGGCTGCGTCACGCCGATATCGAGCAGATGCTGCGCGAACCGGCGGGCCAGTCTATGCGGCCATACCGTGCCCGTCGTCTTGCGCGGCACCTTGCGTCCCAGCCGCTCGGCAACGTCGAGCGTCAGCGCCGATGGATTGATGCCCTCGGCATCCATCGCGCGCGCCACCTTACGCAGGATCGATTGGTAGGTCTTGACCGTGCCGGCGGTGTAATTCTCAGCCGCAAAGCTCTCCGCGAACGAGACCAGATATGGCTCGATGGAAGTCTGCAAATATTGAGTCATGATCGTCGTGCTCCATGTTGTTGGAGCGACGAGGATTATGCCGAATGGGGTTGGCGTGATCATACCGCCGACCGCGCCCTAACGAGCACATGCGGCATAATCCGGATCGCGGCATTATGGCC
>NZ_JCATIE010000023.1:0-1511 GCF_059693785.1 Sphingopyxis sp. CR5
TGTCCCCCGTCAGCGCCAATGGCACAGATTTGAGGTTGTGATTTAAGGAGGATTTGGGCTTCGTCGTAGTGACGAAGGAACGAAGATGAAGCCCAAATCCTCAAGCTCCAAAAAGCCCGCCGAACAGGTGGTAAAGGACATCCGCCGCAAGACCCGCCGACACTTCTCAGCGGAAGACAAGATCCGGATCGTGCTCGATGGGCTACGAGGCGATGACTCCATTGCCGAGCTTTGCCGCCGCGAGGGTATCGCCCAGAGCCTGTATTACACTTGGTCCAAAGAGTTCATGGAGGCTGGCAAGCGTCGCCTCGCCGGTGACACGGCCCGCGCTGCGACCACGGACGAGGTGAAGGACCTGCGCCGTGAGGCCCGCGACCTGAAGGAGTGCGTGGCCGACCTCACCCTGGAGAACCGCTTGCTCAAAAAAAGCATGATCGCGGATGGGGGAGGCGACGAATGAGATACCCCGCATCCGAGAAGCTCGAGATCATCCGGATCGTCGAGCAATCGCACCTGCCCGCCAAGCGCACGCTGGACCAGCTCGGCGTTGCTCGCCGGACCTTCTACCGCTGGTATGATCGCTACCTTGAAGGCGGGCCCGAAGCGCTGGCAGACCGGCCATCGACGCCGAGCCGGGTGTGGAACAGGATCGCGCCCGAGGTTCAGGATCAGATCGTCGACATGGCTCTGGAACACAGCGAGCTATCGCCGAGAGAGCTGGCGGTGCGCTTCACCGACGAGAAGCGCTACTTCGTGTCCGAAGCCACGGTCTACCGCCTGCTCAAGGCCCACGACCTCATCACCAGCCCGGCCTATACGGTGATCAAGGCGGCAGAGGCGTTCCACACGAAGACCACGCGCCCGAATGAGATGTGGCAGACAGACTTTACCTACTTCAAGATCATCGGGTGGGGCTGGATGTATCTGTCGACCGTGCTCGACGATTACTCGCGCTACATCATTGCATGGAAGCTCTGCACCACCATGCGAGCCGAGGACGTCACTGACACGCTCGATATGGCGCTAGCAGCCTCAGGCTGCGATCACGCCAACGTGCTGCACAGGCCCCGCCTGCTCAGCGATAATGGCCCCAGCTACATCGCTGGCGAACTGGCCGAATACATCGAGGCCAACAAGATGAGCCACGTGCGCGGCGCACCCTTCCACCCACAGACCCAAGGCAAGATCGAGCGCTGGCACCAGACCCTGAAGAACCGCGTGCTGCTAGAGAACTACTTCCTGCCCGGCGATCTCCACCAGCAGATCGAGGCCTTCGTCGAGCATTACAACCACTGCCGATACCACGAGAGCCTCGACAATGTGACACCTGCCGATACCTACTTCGGCAGGGCTCCTGCCATCATCAAACGAAGAGAAAGGATCAAGCGAAAGACACTCGAACATCGGCGCTTGCAACACCGCAGGCTCGCCGCCTAACATCAAACCTCAGACGAGGCCCGCACTCCGCAAACCTACGCCGCGAGTTGTGCCAAATGTTCTGACGACGGACA
>NZ_JCATIE010000024.1:0-1422 GCF_059693785.1 Sphingopyxis sp. CR5
TGTTCAACAAACTCAAGAATTGGCGCAGGGTCGCCACCCGCTACGACAAAACCAAGGAATCCTACCTCGGCTTCGTCGCGCTCGCCTCAGTTAAACTCTGGATACCCTTTGTCCACGAAGCCTAAGAGGCCGTTCGGTTGTGGTCTATTGAGTAATATTATCAAGCGCTTGGCTGCATCCGTGTATGATCAAATGCTCAATAGGCCACAACAAACGACAAGGGGAAACAACAACCAACGGCACAAAATCACCTACGGTCGTTGTCTCTCTGTTGGCCGCTTTGCGCCTGATTCCAGACATTCGGCGACCTGATCAATGGTTTCGAAAGCGGATATTGACGATGGCGAATGAACGGCGGTGATGTTGGACGCTCCGGAAAGTCCGCTTTACGGTTGAGGATCGCTTGAAGCAGACATTTGTTCATGTTGTCCGACCGAGTCCTCCTTATCGATAACATCCGAATTTTTGGCTCAATGAAGATTTGGCACCCAATTCACAGACCTTCGGTAACCGTGTCCTGAAGGCCGCCTTGCGGGAAGCTGCTCTGGGGTGCTGATAGCCGCTCTTTGCGAGGAGCGGTGATGAGCGAGGATATCGGAGCGTCGGGAGCGAGTGCTCTTGCGACCGGTCATATGAGTGATCGTATGAGCAGTCGGATCGCGGTCGTGGGCGGGCGTCGCCGTTGGTCGGTAGATCAGAAGCTGGCGATCCTGCGCGAAGCGTTCGGCCCGGACGGCTCGGTCTCGGCGACGTGCCAGCGGCACGCGATCGGCAGCGGGATGCTCTATACGTGGCGCCGGCAAGCACTGGCGGGCGATCTGACGGGACCGAAGCGCACGTCGGTGCCGTCGTTCGCCAAGGTTGAGGTGTCGGTGCCGACCACGGCGACCTTAGGCAGCGGCCACATCGGGATCGAGCTGCCGTCGGGGGTGCGGATCACCGTCGACGCGGCGGTCGATACCGACGCGCTGGCCCGGGTGATGTCCGTCCTTGCCCGATGATCCCGTTACCGCCGACGACACGCATCTATCTGGCCTGCGGCGCCACCGATATGCGCAAGGGGTTCGATGGCCTCGCGGTGCTGGTGCAGCAGGTGCTGGAGAAGAGTCCGCACTCGGGCGCATTGTTCGCGTTCCGCGGCAAGCGCGGCGATCTGGTCAAGCTGCTCTGGTACGACGGCCAGGGTCTGTGCCTCTTCTCGAAGCGCATGGACCGCGGCCGGTTCGTCTGGCCGATTACCAAGGCCGGCAAGGTAAGTCTCACTGCGGCGCAGCTTTCGATGCTGCTTGAAGGCATCGACTGGCGGCGTCCCGAACGCACCGCGGCGCCCTTGCTCGCAGGGTAAAAAGTGGCGGATTAGTGAGGGTTTTACTGGCATCGCGGAGCCACTTTTGCTAGATGTTCCGCGTGTCGGAACCAGCC
>NZ_JCATIE010000025.1:0-1372 GCF_059693785.1 Sphingopyxis sp. CR5
CGTAAGCGTGGTCAGGAAACCGCCATCGATTAGCTGTCGCGGGATTTAGCGTCGGCGTAGGCGGCTTTTCCCTGCGCCCTTCGCTTGGCGAGCTTTGCCATGCGTGCGCTGATCTCGTCGGGGCTGATATCGGCGGGGTCGAAGGGTCGGCCATACCATTCGATCATGGATTTGCGTTCGGGATGACGCGGCTTGGACATGGCCTCAAGGAACTCTTCGAACCCTGGTGTGCCACCGACATCTTCGGGCGGGGCTCGCCGTTCGCCATCGACGAAGCGGGGGTAATTGGTGCCGGGAATGGTGGATGAGATCTCTTCGATCTCGATACGATGTCGCCAGTTGTCGCCGAAATCATAGGTGTAGGTGAAGCTGGTTATGCCGCGCTCGACGAGCTTGTTGATGCGCATATGGGCGGCGTCGCGGGTGCGGACCATGAAAGCATCGTCATCATCGAAGCGGATGCCATAGGCGGCATCGCCAATGTCGAACTGGAACAGATGGTAGTTCTCGAAGAGCATGCAGGCCTGGATCGCGAGGTGCAGGGTCTTGAGGCTGTTGGTGACGGGAAGTTCGACACGGCGCCAGATGGCGGGCTTCATGTCTTCGAGCGTTATGCGAATCCGGGCGATCTGATCGGTCATGCCGCCATGCATACGGGTGCGGTCTGTGCTGTCCAGTTCCACGGCATGAGCTCGTCCCAGCGGGAGGCGGGCCAGCCTGAGGCGATCTTCTCGATGACATCGGCAATATAGGCCTGCGGCTCGACGCCATTGAGCTTGGCCGTCTCGATGACGGAGTAGATGGCGGCGGCGCGTTCGCCGCCGGCCTTCGATCCGGCGAACAGCCAGTTCTTGCGCCCGATCGCGATCGCTCGGATGGCGCGCTCGGCGATATTGTTGTCGATCTCCGCCATGCCCTCGTCGATGTAGCGGGTCAGCGCGTCCCAGCGCTTGCGACCATAGGCGAGCGCCTTTGCCATCGCCGACTTGGGCGATAGGCGGCGCAGGGCGTCGTCGATCACGCCACGAAGCGCGTCGATCTTTGGCATTGCTTGCTCTTGCCGGTGTCGGCGCCGGACATCAGGCGGCTGGCCGCGGACGTCCTCCTCGATCCGGTAAAGCCCGGCGATGCGATCGAGCAGGTCTGTGGTGAGTGGCGTCGGGCTCGTCTGGTGGCACTCGAATATCTTGCGGCGGAAATGGGCCCAGCAGGCGACCTCCTGGATGCGGCCCTCCTGGTAGAGTTTATCATATCCGGCATAGCCGTCGGCTTGGAGAAGGCCGGTGAATGACCCCAGCTCGCTCTGCGGATGGATGCCGCTGCGATCGGGGGTGAACCGATACCAGGCGAGCGCCGGGGTGGCGGCGCCCGA
>NZ_JCATIE010000026.1:0-1052 GCF_059693785.1 Sphingopyxis sp. CR5
AATCCGCTAGGGAACCTCTGAAAAACTCCCCGACTTTGCCATAATCAGGGCTTTCTATCAGCCACTTTCCGGGAATGCCATGAGCCAGCTGACTTTTGCCGAAGCCGAATACGAACACAAGAAGCGCAAGACCCGGCGGGAAGTGTTCCTTGAGAAGTTGGATCAGTTGCTACCCTGGAAGGCGCTGGAGTCCACGATTGCGGTCTATTACGCCTCCGGTAGCACTGGCCGGCCGCCGTATCCGCTCTCCAGCATGCTGCGCATTCATGTCATGCAGATCATCTACAACCTGAGTGATCCGGCGATGGAAGATGCCTTGTATGAGATCGAGTCTATGCGCCGTTTCGCAGGGATTCGGCTCTCTCGGGTTCCTGATGAGACAACGATCCTGAACTTCCGGCACCTGCTGGAGCAGCACACTCTTGGCAAGAAGCTGTTCAAGAAGATCAACCGTCAGTTGGCACGACATGGCCTGATGGTTCGGGAAGGCAGCATCGTTGATGCGACGATTATCGAAGCGCCCAGCTCGACGAAGAACAAAGGTAAGGCCCGTGATCCGGAGATGCACCAGACCAAGAAAGGCAATCAATGGCACTTTGGCATGAAGTGCCATATTGGCGTCGATGACACGGTGGGTCTGATTCATAGCCTTGCCACTACCGCCGCGAATGAGCATGACCTGACGGCATCAGACCAGCTTTTGCATGGTAAAGAGAAACGTGTCTGGGGAGACGCGGGTTATTGCGGTATCGAGAAACGCGAAGAGCACAAGAACCGTAAAGTGGATTGGTTTATCGCTGAGCGTCCTGGTAAGCGCTCCACGATGTCGAAGGTTGCGCTGGAATGCGAAACCATCAAAGCCAGCGTACGTGCCAAAGTGGAACATCCCTTCCGAGTGATCAAAGGCATGTTCGGTTACAGCAAGGTTCGCTACCGGGGTCTGGCGAAAAATACCAACCGGCTCTATCTCCTGGCGGGGCTGCACAACCTGTTGAGGGTGAAACGGGTGCTTCTGCCCTAGGGGCAGTGCGCCTGATTGCCGCTAAAGTGCG
>NZ_JCATIE010000027.1:0-916 GCF_059693785.1 Sphingopyxis sp. CR5
GTAACCGTGGTGTGAAGGCCGCCTTGCGGGACGGCGTTCCGGGGTGCTGATAGCCGCTCTTTGCGAGGAGCGGTGATGAGCGAGGATATCGGAGCGGCGGGAGCGAGTGCTCTTGTGACTGGTCATATGAGTGATCGTATGAGCAGTCGGATCGCGGTCGTTGGCGGCCGTCGCCGTTGGTCGGTGGATCAGAAGCTGTCGATCCTGCGCGAGGCATTTGGCCCCGACGGCTCGGTCTCGGCGACATGCCAGCGGCACGCGGTCGGCAGCGGGCTGCTCTATACGTGGCGCCGACAGGCCCTGGCTGGCGATCTGACGGGAGCGAAGCGCACGCCGGCACCCTCGTTCGCCGAGGTGGAGGTGTCCGTTCCGGCCCCGGCGACGGCAGGCAGCGGCCAGATCGGGATCGAGCTGCCGTCAGGCGTGCGGCTCACCGTCGACGCGGC
Source organism: Sphingopyxis sp. CR5 (assembly GCF_059693785.1). Classification (NCBI taxonomy): domain Bacteria; kingdom Pseudomonadati; phylum Pseudomonadota; class Alphaproteobacteria; order Sphingomonadales; family Sphingopyxidaceae; genus Sphingopyxis; species Sphingopyxis sp. CR5. The sequence goes on from NZ_JCATIE010000027.1 coordinate 447, forward strand.
GGTCGATGCCAATGCGCTGGCACGGGTGATGTCCGTCCTTGCCCGATGATCCCGTTACCGCCGACGACACGGATATATCTGGCCTGCGGCGCCACCGATATGCGCAAGGGGTTCGACGGCCTCGCGGTGCTAGTGCAGCAGGTGCTGGAGAAGAGTCCGCACTCGGGCGCGCTGTTCGCGTTCCGCGGCAAGCGCGGCGATCTGGTCAAGCTGCTCTGGTATGACGGCCAGGGCCTGTGCCTCTTCTCGAAGCGCATGGACCGTGGCCGGTTCGTCTGGCCGATCACCAAGGCGGGCAAGGTCAGCCTCACCGCGGCGCAGCTTTCGATGCTGCTCGAAGGCATTGACTGGCGGCGTCCCGAACGCACCGCGGCGCCCTTGCTCGCAGGGTAAAAAGTGGCGGATTAGTGAGGGTTTTACTGGCATCGCGGAGCCACTTTTGCTAGATGTTCCGCGTGTCGGAACCAGCC
>NZ_JCATIE010000028.1:0-852 GCF_059693785.1 Sphingopyxis sp. CR5
TAGGCTTCGTGGACAAAGCTTGACTGTGGACTCGGACCTTGATTCAAGGCTGGCTTTTGGAGGCTGCCTTGGGCGAGCGGATTGGCGTTACAGACGAAGAATGGGAAGTGATCGGGCCGCTACTTCCGCCTGAGCAAGGTCGCGGGTGCCGCCCGGCTCAGGATAATCGCCCTTATTTTGAAGGCATGATGTGGATCGCGCGAACCGGCGCGCAGTGGCGACACCTGCCGGACGAGTATGGCAAGTGGAACAGCGTCTTCCGGCGCTATCGACGATGGGTTACGACCGGCGTGTTCGACGCTATGCTCGAGACGCTGGCTGAACTGGCGGGGCGCGACACGGCCGCCGACATGATCGATAGCACCGTGGTCCGGGCACATCATTGTGCCGTCGGCATAAAAAGGGGACTCAGCAAACCGAGGCGCTTGGCCGATCGCGAGGCGGCTTCACCACCAAGCTCCACGCGAGATGCGATGCCAGAGGCCTTCCGCTCGGCTTCGTGCTGACACCCGGACAGGCGCACGATGTGCAGGGCTTCGCTCCGCTGTTCCGCATGATAACCGACCGGATCGAGGCCTTCCTGGCTGACCGGGGCTACGATGCCGATGCGATCCGCGAAGAGATCGAAGCAGCCGGTATCGAGGCGGTGATCCCGGCCAAGGTCAACCGGCGAAATCCCACCCCTCACGACCGCACGAAATACAAATGGCGCAACCTGATCGAGCGCCTGTTCAACAAACTCAAGAATTGGCGCAGGGTCGCCACCCGCTACGACAAAACCAAGGAATCCTACCTCGGCTTCGTCGCGCTCGCCTCAGTTAAACTCTGGATACCCTTTGTCCACGAAGCCTA
>NZ_JCATIE010000029.1:0-731 GCF_059693785.1 Sphingopyxis sp. CR5
AGTAGCGGCCCGATCACTTCCCATTCTTCGTCTGTAACGCCAATCCGCTCGCCCAAGGCAGCCTCCAAAAGCCAGCCTTGAATCAAGGTCCGAGTCCACAGTCAAGCTTTGTCCACGAAGCCTAAAGTTAGCAGAGCAGCGCTCCCACTAGTTGGGTCAGTGTATTTCCTGTCCGGAAGATTCGAGATTCCCATGCCCGATGTAGAAGGTGGATTAAAGATAGCTTCGAAGACATGATATGCGAATACTCAGTTTGTGCATGGCCAGATAGAGTGAATATTGAGTGAGAAGATCTATATAATAATTCCACTCACCATTCTTTTTTGTTCTTACCTAAAGGAAATTGTTTCTCCAGAATGATCTTCTGTATTCGGTCGGGGTCTGTATCGTCTGCTTTTGGATCAGCATCAGAGTGGGGCCACGCTTCACGAAAGCTTATGCAGTGATTGTTATGCCTATACTGGCGCATGCCGGGGTCCCGGGCGGCGCCTATCGGGACCCCGGTCAAAACTACCTTTTTACGATAATTCAAAATGATAGATCGTGAAAGATGAGGGCTCCGCTCCAACGCTGATCCACACACACCGGCGGCACGACCGGGAAAGCGAAGCTAGGCTTCGTGGACAAAGGGTATCCAGAGTTTAACTGAGGCGAGCGCGACGAAGCCGAGGTAGGATTCCTTGGTTTTGTCGTAGCGGGTGGCGACCCTGCGCCAATTCTTGAGTTTGTTG
>NZ_JCATIE010000030.1:0-653 GCF_059693785.1 Sphingopyxis sp. CR5
CCGGCATAGCCGTCGGCTTGGAGAAGGCCGGTGAATGACCCCAGCTCGCTCTGCGGATGGATGCCGCTGCGATCGGGGGTGAACCGATACCAGGCGAGCGCCGGGGTGGCGGCGCCCGATGCGCGATCATCGACGACATAGGCCCAGAGCCGCGCCTGCGCGGTGCGGCCCTTGCCGGGCACGAGCATCGGCACCGGCGTGTCGTCGGTGTGGAGCTTGGCGGCCTTCAGCCCTTCCTCGCGAATACGGCTGACGATGGGATCGAGCAGATGCGCGGCCTGACCCGCCCAGCCGGCGAGGGTCGAGCGATCGATGTCGATACCCTGTGCCGCCATCATCTCTGCCTGGCGATAGAGCGGCAGATGGTGATCGAACTTATGGACGACGACATGGGCGAGCGTGGCAAAGCTCGCCTTACCGCGCGCGATCGCCTTCACCGGCGCCGGTGCCTGGACAATCCTGTCGCAGGCGCGGCAGCTATACTTGGGCCGCACGGTGCGGATCACGCGCCACTGGGCCGGAGCGATGTCGAGCTGCTCATCACTGTCGTCGCCAAGCGGGCGCAGCGCGCCGCCGCAATCGGGACAGGTGCAGCTGCCGGCCTCGGGCTCGATCCGCCGTTCCGCGCGCGGCAGATGATCGGGCAATGCGCG